>NZ_DASYMN010000291.1:0-12288 GCF_036009065.1 Bradyrhizobium sp.
CGCGATCTTTCCGGTGGTCGACAACTCAATCAAGATCGACATCGCCGAATCCGACGTTCGCGTCGATACGATGCGCTCCGGCGGCGCCGGCGGCCAGCACGTCAACAAGACCGAGTCCGCGGTGCGGCTGACCCATATTCCAACCGGGGTCGCGGTGGTCTGCCAGGCCGGCCGTTCGCAGCACAAGAACAAGGCGCAGGCCTGGGACATGCTGCGCGCGCGGCTCTATGAAATCGAATTGAAGAAGCGCGAGGAGCAGGCCGCCGCCGACCAGGCCGCCAAGACCGACATCGGCTGGGGCCACCAGATCCGCTCTTACGTGCTGCAGCCCTATCAAATGGTGAAGGACCTGCGGACCGGCGTGCAGACGTCGGACACATCAGGCGTGCTCGACGGCGACCTCGACGAATTCATGGCGGCGACGCTGGCGCAGCGCGCCTTCGGCGCTCCGCCGGCTTCGGTCGAAGATGTGGATTAATTGATGGCGCATGTAGCCTTCATTGGTCTCGGGCGGATGGGCCGCGGCATGGCCGGCCGATATCTCGATGGCGGATTCACCGTCGCGGTCTGGAATCGCAGCAAGGCCAGGGCGGACGATCTGGTCGCGCGCGGCGCGCGCTGGGCGAATTCGCCGGCGGATGCCGCCGATGGCGCCGATGCGATCGTCACCATGGTCGCCGATGATGAAGCATCTCGCGCGGTGTGGCTTGGCAAGGACGGCGCCGCTACGGCCGCCAGACCCGGTGTGCTGGCCATCGAATGTTCCACGGTGTCATACCGGCATGCGCTCGACCTCGACCGGCAGCTGCGCGCGCGGGGCCTTGTCTATATCGATAGCCCGGTCACTGGCCTGCCGAACGCCGCGGCGGCCGGAAAACTGACCTTGCTGGTGGGCGCTGACGCCGCCGATCTGGAACGGGCGCGTCCATTTCTTGCACCGCTCGCCACCGTAATCCGGCACTTCGGGCCGGTGGGCAGCGGCACCGTCTACAAGCTGATCAACAATCTGATGGGCGCGATCCAGATCGCCGGGCTTGCGGAAGGACTGGCAATCGCAGAGCAGGCCGGCCTCGATTCCAAAATTGTTCTGGAAGCCATGGCCAGCAGCGCAGTGGCGAGCCCCCAGGTGATCCGCCATTCCCGGCGCATGGTTGAGCGCGATTTCAGCAATCCCTCGTTCACCGTCGCGCTTCGGCACAAGGATGCCGCATATGCCGTCGAACTGGCTGAAAGCCTGCTGCCCAATGCACCCGTCAGCCGGGCGGCGGTGCGGGCGTATGAAGCAGCGAAAGCGCACGGCCCCGATGCCGACGAAGCCAGCTTGATCGAGATCGTCTCGAGGCCGAAAGGCAAGGCCTAGTCGGCCGCAACGCGGCGGTGACTGCTTGTCCACTCGGCGAGCCACGCCGTGAACCGCCCGCTGTCGCGCTCGCCGCCATGCCATGCCGCCGATACCGCGCCGTCGCCGGCTACCAGCAGCACGACGTCGAGACCCTTCGAGCGGCGCAGCGTATCGATCGCCTGCCGCGGCGTCTGCGCGATGGGCCCCGCGACATTGAACGAGGTGTTGACCGATATCTCCACGCCGATGTGGCGGCCGAGCGCCTTCAGGTACGCGTAAGCGAGGGGATCGTCTTCCGCGCGCACGATCTGCACGCGGCCGGTGCCGTCGGCGTGGATGACGGCTGGAATCCTTTCGCGCGCGGACGGTTTCGACTGCGCGGTCAGAACCATGTAATTATAGGCGTTGTAGTCGGCGTCCGACGCGCCTTCCAGCAGGTCGAAATACGCCAGCGCCGCCTCCAGCGTCGCCATCGGCGCCAGCGGGCGGATGGCTTCGCGATATTTCACCCGCTCGTTGAGCCGCTCGCGGGTTTGCGGATCGCAGGGGTTGGCAAGGATCGAGCGATGGCCTAGCGCGCGGGGGCCGGTCTCCGCCGCCCCCTGATAAAGCGCGATGACGCCGCCCCGCGCCACCATGAAGGCCATGAGGTCTGCGATGGCGTCGCGGCCAACCGGCGTTGAAATGTCTCCGATACGTTGCGAAGCAATGTCGGGGGCCTGGAGCGCCGCTGCGATGTCATCGCGGGCTGGCGGCGTGCCGCAAAAGAACGCGTGCGTCATCGGTGCACCGCGCCCGGCGCCCGCAAGGTGTGCGAACAGCCATGCGGCGCCGATGGTGACGCCGGCATCTCCGGGAGTTGGCGGCACCCATAGATGCAGCCGGGCTTTTCGTTGCTGTGCCCTGGCGAACCATTCCTCGTCGAAATATTCGAGCAGGCGCATGTTGCCGATGGCGTTCAGCGCTACCCCGCCGGTCAGCACCAGCCGGCTCGCGCCGCTCGTCCGCAGCAGATGATCGACGACATGGATCATCGCATCCTCGAACACCAGTTGCGTCGCCGCCGCCTTGTCGAGCCGGTCCTTGGTGTCGGGCCGGTGATCGATGTCCTCGACACGCAACACCGCGTCGGGATTCCACAATTGATCGGGTCGCAACGGTTCGCCGAGAATGTCGATCAGCGCGCGCTTGTAAGGGTGGTCGAACGGGTCGCACTGCCAGTTGGCCATGGCGCGGTTGAGATGGACCGCGCCACCGGCAGCGAAATCCAGCACGTTCTTGAGCCGCCCGTAATACGGATTGGTGGCGCGGTTCATGTCGCCCCATGCCGCGGCACCCATGTAGCGCCCTTCGCTGGACAGCCAGGTCCAGCCTCCCTGGGTCGACGAGATCACGCTGTAGAAGGCGCCGAGTGAATCGAACACGCTGTCATTGCAGCAGAGGCGGCGCATGGCGCCGCCCTCGACCACGTACAACGAGATCGAGCCCTGGTCGCCGGTGCCGTCGAGCACCGCCACCGCAACCGGCCCGTCGCCGTCGGCGAACGGCGAGGCCGCAAATGAAAACCATGCATGGTTGTCGTGGTGAGGCAGGCAGATCAACGGCACCCGCGCAGGCAGACCAAGCTGCCTGCCGAGAAGCTTCGGGGTGCGGGTCATCTGTTCGAGACGGCGGCCGTCGAAACCGGTGGCCTCGGTGTTGCGCAGCAGTTTCAGGCTCGCCGGCGCTTCCTCCAGAACCGAGCGAACCAGCGTTCCCAGCAGCATCGGGTAATCCCAGGTCGTGACCCAGGCTGCGATGTCGCCGATATCGCGGCCCGTGCTCCGCAGCGTCGCGACCATCGCGTCGATCGAAGCTTTCGGATATTCGCTGGTGTGCTTGGTGCCGGAAAACCGCTCTTCCTCATTGTTGACGATGAGGCGTGGCCCGTTCGCCGGCGTCACTTCGACCAGAGCGACGCCCGAATTATGCGTGCCGGGCGGACCAAGTCCGGCCAGATAGACTGTCTCGCCACGCGCCAATTGCGCGCGAGCAAATGCGATTCGTTCATTGGCGAAGTCGGAGCCGAGCTGGTGGAATCCCGCGGTCGCCAGCAGTCGCGCGCCGAGCCAATGCGCGGCACGAAAGCCGGCGCCGCCTAGGCGCGGATACCTCGGACCAATTCGCTTGTCAGGCATATTCAACGCTGGCCTAGAGGGGTCGTCAGGCGGGTGCCCGTGAAGCATCAATCACAATTGGCGGCATGCAACAACGCCTGTTCCGATTGACCCTGTCGTTAGCGCTGGTTATCAACCTATCGAGCATGGTTCGCCGTCCGGATACGCAACATCAGCCCTTTTTCTGAAAAGACATCAGCCGGTGAGGCACCCGGAATAAGGATGCGGCTGTTTCTCAGCCTGTTTTTTCTGACTTCCGGAATGTCCTCGCTGCTCTATCAAACCGCCTGGCAGCGGCTGCTCGGCCTGTTTTACGGCGTCGGCGCGATCTCTTCGGCGATCGTCATAAGCGCGTTCCTGTTCGGCCTCGGCCTCGGCAGCCTTTTTGGAGGGCGGCTGGGCCGTCCCGGACGAGTTCGAACGCTGATCGCCTACATGTCGATCGAGCTTGGGATCGGCCTGTTCGGAATCCTGAGCGTTCCTCTGCTTGTATCGCTCGGCGCCGTAACGGCAGGCGCCGATTATTGGCTGGCCGCGGTCTGCACATTTTGTTTTCTGCTGCTGCCGACGGCGCTGATGGGCGCGACCCTTCCCGTCGCAATCCTGATCTTGCAGGATTTCGATCGCGATCTGCTGCGCAACGTGTCATCCTATTATTTTATCAACACCATCGGGGCTGCGATCGGATGTCTTGTTGCCGGGGCCATCCTGATCAGTCTGGTCGGTTTGAATGGAACCATTTACCTCGCCGCATTGCTGAACCTGCTCTTGGCCGGAGCCATTTTTGGGCTGGTTCGGAACAAGCCGCGGCTCCATGTTTCCGGGCAGCCGTTAGCCGCGCCGGCGCAAACGGAGAGCATGCCGCCGCGTCTGCTGTATCCGGCTGTCTTTATCAGCGGTTTCATCGCCATCGGCTACGAAATCATCTGGTTTCGTCTGGTGGGCGTGCTGTTGAAGGATTCGATCTACACCTTCACCATTATGCTCAGCATCTATCTTGCGGCGATCGCGTTCGGAAGCCGGCATGTTCATCGCATCGCCCGCATCGTTCCATGGAAGGGTCCGAGAAACTGCTATCTCGCTCTGAACGGACTGATCGCACTGGCCGTCGCGGGCACGGTTTGCACCTTCTACTATCTGCAAGGCAGTCTCGCCGAGCTCGGCCTGGACCACCTCCGGCAAGAGCCGATACTGCCGGTCCCGCCGCAGCAATGGTCTTTCGCAGCCCTTGGCGCGTTCGCGCTGAACCTGCTTGCATGCTTTGGCGTCGCGGGTTTCTTCATCGCGCTGCCGGCATACTTGATGGGCGCTACATTCCCGCTGCTGGCTTCGCTTGCGCCGGATGCTGCCCGGGATCCGGCGAAAGCCGTCTCCAAGGTCTACGCTACCGCGGTGTTCGGAAACCTGGCCGGAGCGCTCGGCACGGGATTTGTCCTGCTGCCGGTTCTTGGGACCGAGCGGACGATGCTGTTTTTCGTAACGGCAGGCCTGTTGTTCTTCATTTTCCTGTCCCGCGGAGTAGGCCGACGCTCCGGCAATATCTTGTACCGGCTTGTCGCGCCCGCGGTGCTTATCGTTGTCTTGCTGGTCATATTCCCGGGGCCGAGCGCCGTCATTCGCTCGCTGCATTTCCCTCTGACCGGCGGTTCGCATTATTTCGCGGAGGGAATTGAAGGAGTGGTTTTGACGCATGTCGATGGCGTGCGTTTGCGGCATTTCATCAACGGCAGCGCGCATGGCGGCAGGCCGAACCCGTTTTTTTATCTTGAAGCCGTCCAGACCCTCAGTTCCGTCGACAACCCGCAAAACGTGCTCATCATCGGGCTGGGAACGGGCTCCGTGCTGGAAGCGGCTTTGCATGACCCCAAGGTCCGCGCGATCACCCTGGTCGAGATCAACGCAACGACTATCAGAAATCTCCGCAAGATCGGACTCATCGAGGCAATGCTGTCGCATCCCAAAGTGACGGTTTTTCACGACGACGCGAGGCGATGGTTGAACAGGACCAATCAGCGTTTCGACGTCGTCATGATGGATCCTCTGAGGACCGCCAGCGCGTTCTCCAACAACATCTATTCGCGCGAATTCTTTCGGCAATTGGAGACGCATCTGATACCGGGCGGCGCTGTAATGGTATGGACCGACGAGTACTTCGTCGTGCCGAAAACGCTCGCGACGATATTCCCGGTCGTTGAACAATACTGCACGTACTTGATCGGCATGCGCAAACCCGCGGTCAGCGACCTGCGCGAGGTCCGCTTCAACTCGATTGTGGCAGGCTTCTCGTCCGAAACCGGGGCGGCGATCCGTTCAATCAATTGCGAACGACGATTTAACAGGGAGGAAATCCTCGCTCGAACGGCCGGCGTGCCGATCAATACGGATTATTCGCCGGTGACGGAATACTATCTGGGCTCGGCGGTGTCGAAGTTGCTAGGACCCAGCCCTCGATTGTGACGATCGCCTGAGCAGCCCCTCGCGAGTCAGTTTGCGGGCTAGCCGGAGCTGAGCCGGACGCCGGCGCGCAAAAACTTCTGCGGATCGACCGCTTCGCCGTCGATCCGGGTTTCGTAATGCAGATGCGGGCCGGTGGACCGTCCGGTCGAGCCGACGGCGCCGAGCACCTGTCCGATCTTGATCGGATCGCCGACCCTGACGCTGATCTCGGACAGGTGGCCATAGCGGGTCGCAAGACCATTGCCGTGGTCAACCTCCACCATGCGCCCGTAGCCGCCGGCCCACCCCGACGACACGACTTTCCCGTTCGCGGTCGCACGCACCGGGTCGCCGGTCGCAGCCCTGAAATCGAGACCGGTGTGCATGGCAGGACGGCCCAGAAATGGATCGCTGCGAACACCGAAGCCCGACGTGAATTCGACTTCGCCGATCACCGGTTTGCGATACGGCACCAGGGTCAGTGTGCGGTTGAGGCGTTCGACCTGGGCACGGGTGACGTTGATGCGGTAGAGCCGCCGCTCGAAGGGCCCCGCATCCGCCGGAAGCTTGACCGGGACAAACGGGCCGCCCATGCCGGAGCGCGGCGCCGCGGCTTCCAGTTGCGCCATGTCCAGTCCAAGGTCGGTGAATACGCCGCGCATGCGGCGGACGCGCGATTCCATGCTGTCTTCGACGGAGCTGAGCGCCGCCATCTGGCGGACTTCGACATGATCGAGCGAGGTCTGCAGCCGGACCAGGACGTTGTCGACCCCCTGGATTTTCGCGAACTGGTTCGGCTGCGCATTGACGATCGGCGGGGTCCGGGATTCCAGCCGGGCTTCGCGATCCGGCGGCGCGACAAAAATCACGGTGTCGTTGATCGGGGAGGGTTTTGGTACGCCGGAAGAGCCTGCATCGGTCGTCGCTGCGCCCCGGTGCGGCTTGATCGATCCGGTGACCGAGGCATCCGGGATCGAACTGAGCGCGGTAGCACGGGATTCCAGGGTAGTCTGCCGCCGCATGATCTGATCGAGCTTCTGGTCGAACTGCTCCTGATCGAGCAGCTGGCGGCTGGTGGTTCGATCGACTTTGGCGCGCAGTTCGGCGATCCGGTCTTCGTAAGCGTATTGCATGTCCGCCTGCCGCGCGATCAGCCGCGTCAACACGTCGTCGCGGAATGCGAAATAGGTTGCGGTCGCCGCCGACCATGCGCCGAGCACGGTGACGGTGCCAATAACGATCCAGAACACCACGGGCCCGAACCGCACCTGCTTGCCGGCGTGGACGATGGTGTAGCCGCTCCGCCCGGATTGCAGTTGGGTTGCGGCGTGAGCGGTTGCCGGGCGCCTGGGATGCGACCTGCCGTGATCATGCGCATGATGTTGCGGATACTCGGAATATTGACCCGAACGGTACGACATCGGCACTCCCGCGCCGGTCGGAAACAGCATCCGTTCGGCTCAACTTGCGCGGTGATTTGACCCTCTCATGGTTAATTTTTGGAGAACGAGCCACGCAATTATAGGGCACGCGCCGCGGCCAGCACCTCGTCGGCATGGCCATCGACCTTCACGTTGCGCCAGGTTCTGGCGATCCTGCCATCGATTCCGATCAGAACCGTTGTGCGAACAATACCGAGGAAGGTCTTGCCATACATGGATTTTTCGCCCCAAACTCCATATGCTTCCAGCATCTCGTGCTTCTCGTCCGAAGCCAGCGGGATCGAAAGCTGGTGTTTGTCCCTAAACGCCTCTTGCGCCCGTAAGGGGTCGGCCGATACGCCGAGCACGGCGGTCTGGACCTCGCCGAACGCGCCGGACAATCGCGTGAATTCGATCGCCTCCTTGGTGCAGCCGGGCGTGTCGGCGCGCGGATAAAAGAAAATCACCAGCTTTTGCCCGGCATAGTCGGCCAGCGAGACGCTGTTTCCGCCGTCCCGCGGCAGCCGGAAGGCGGGCGCCTTGGCGCCTTCGGTCAACAAGGCGGCTTTGCCGGGAGCCGCTGCGGCCTGGGGGTCCGGCTGTTTCCTGGCGGATGGGTTCTCCGACCTCGGCCTTGCGGCCGCCTTTGCCTCGGCCGCCGCCGCCGCGACGGATTTTTGCGGAGCATCCGCTTTTAACTTTTTCGACGTGGCCTTATGCAATGCTGCCGCGGATGCATGCGCCTCGGCTGACTTCTTGGCCGGCGTCTTCGCAGGCGGTCGGCTGGTTTGAAGCTTTTTGGCCGATGTCTTCGATACCGCGCGCGCGGGCTTTTTGGAGGGCGGCTTCTTAAGGGACGCCGTGGGGGATTTCTTGCGCGTTTTCTTGGACATACGCCTTCCTTTCGTCGCTTTCAGCGGGTCAACCATAGCAATATCGCGGGTCCTGCGCCGGCAGTTGCAGCCGAGCTGCCCGCGCTGGGCAAATCTGCCGACCTCGGAGTATGGTTACAACGGATTCTACGCGGCTACCCGTTCCCATTTTTTGGAAAGCGCTCTTGGGCCGGATGACGAGTAGCAGTTTCAACAAAGGATTGGCAGCGATGCCGCCACAGGAGCGCTCGCGACGCATCGATGCGCAAGTTCCTGACGGCGATCAGTTTGATGATCAGCGCCAGCACCGAGAGGCAATGGCAAGGAATAAGCCGCCCGAAGCGTCGAATTCGCGCACCGACCAGCCTTCGAATTGGGATGATGCCGACTGGGATCAGGACCAAGCCGAGGCTGCGCGCCATCATGCGCGCCGGCTGTTGTCGTCGAACTCCGGCCTGCATCGGTTCGGCGACGGCATCGGCGCACTACGCCGCTGGCTCGCGCGCGAACGCTGGGTGAAACGGCTTGCAATCGTCATTGCCGTCTTGCTGGTGATCTTCACTGGATGTTTTGGCGGGCTGTGGTGGCGGCTCGGGGCGGGTCCGATCAACCTTGAGATGGCTACGCCGTGGCTGGCGGCGGCGATCGAGGAAAATATCGGCCACGGCAACACCGTCGAGGTGGGTGGCACCCAGATCGAGCGTGCCGGCCGAATCCGCATTGCCGTGCGCATCCGCGACATCGTCGTGCGCGATCGCGATCACGTCGTTGTCGCGACCGCGCCGAAGGCTGAGGTGAAACTGTCGGGCACCGCGTTGCTGACGGGGCGGCTTCGCGCCGAAAGCCTCAATCTGGTCGATGCCGAACTGGCGGTGCGCATCACGCCGGACGGCCGGGTCACCGTATCGACAGGCGACACCGCGCGTCCGCTTGCTACTGGCGTTGCCTCCGCGCGGCGGCCGGATATGCCACCTCTGCCTTTCGGGCAATCCTCGGCGTCCACGCCATCCCCGCAAGCTTCTCCGCAGGCGGGGACGGCGGCCATGACTGGCGATGCCACAAGCGGTCTGCTCGCCGGGCTTGATTGGCTCGATAGCCTCAGCCTGACAGGGCTGGACGGCCAGAACCTCAACGAAATCGGCCTGAAGAACGGAAACCTCACCGTTGACGATCAGCAGCGCGGCAACAAGTGGAATTTTGACAATATTACCCTCAGCCTCCGCCGCCCGAGCAATGGCGGGGTCGCGCTGAGCGTCGGCGAAGAGGGCAGACACGCATGGTCGCTCCGCATTCTGGTCGGCCCGCCCGCCAACGGCGTGCGATCGGTCGATATTCATGCCGACAAGGTGTCTACCACGAACATCCTGCTGGCCCTGCGCATGAAGGATCGGACCTATAGCGCGGATTTTCCTCTCAGCGGCGAATTGAAAGGCGAACTCGGCCGTGATGGCCTGCCGACCTATTTTCGCGGCAAGATTACCGCCGGCGCGGGCAACATCGTCGACGCCGATACACCGGACTACCCGATGGCAATCGATTCGGCGGAAATCAATGTCGAATGGGATTCCGGACGGCGCGTGCTGGTGGCGCCATTCAAGATCATTTCCGGTCCCAACCGCGTCACGCTGCTGGCGCATCTCGAACCTCCCAACGACAGCATTCGCGACTGGCGGATGGGCTTCAGCGGCGGCACTATCGTGCTTGCGGGGAGCGACGGCGAGCCGCCGCTTATTTTCAACCGGATCGCCATCGGCCTGCGCTTTGAAACCGAACACCAACGCGTTGTGCTGACCCAGGCCGACATCAGCAACGGTGAAATCGGAATCGCCGGAACCGGCAGCGTCGATTATGCGTCGGAACCGCGCCTGACCCTCGGATTTGCGGGGACGCCGATGTCGGCCTCCGCGCTCAAGCGCATATGGCCGGTCCTGATCGTCCCGGAGGTGCGCGAATGGGTCATCGAACGGATCGAACGCGGCTCGCTTCAGCGCATCGAAGTGGGTGTCAACTCTCCGGTGCGGAACCTTTCGCGGCGCGGGCCGCCGATTCCGGATGATGGTCTGGCGGTCAATATTCTGGCGAGCAATGTGACGTTGCGGCCGGTGGATGAACTGCCGCTGGTGCGCGATGCCGACCTGAAGGCTCGCGTCACCGGTCGCACCGCGACGGTGACAATCGGGCAGGCCGCGGTGGATACGCCCGCGGGGCGCAAGCTCAACATCACCGAGTTTGTTTTCGAAGTGCCGGACATGGCGCCGAAACCGGCGCCGGCGCGCGTCAGGTTCCGGATCGACGGCCCGGTACCGGCGGCCGCCGAAATTCTTTCCCTGGATCGGCTGAGCGAATTCTCCGGCACCCTGATCGATCCGAACACGAGCCAGGGCAAGTTCGCAGCCCAGGTCACGCTGGGCCTGCCGATCAAGAACGAACTGACCAAGGCCGATACGACCTATGCCATTACCGCCGATCTCGGCGGGTTTGCCGCCGATCGTCTGGTGATGAACCAGAAGCTTGAGGCGAATACCCTGAAAGTCACCGCCAATAACCAGGGTTACCAGGTCAAGGGCGACGTCAAGATCAACGGACAGCAGGCCTCGCTCGACTACCGCAAGCCGAGCGAGGGCGACGCCGATGTCAAATTGCAGGCGACGCTCGATGACGCAGGCCGGGCGCGGCTCGGGTTCGATCTCGGCCCCGCGGTGTCAGGCTTAATTCCCGTCAAGCTGATCGGCAAGATCGGCGGGGCCGATCGCGACAGCCGCCTCGGTATCGACGCCGATCTGACCGCGCTGAAGCTCGACAATATCCTGCCCGGGTGGGTCAAACTGCCCGGCAAGCCGAGCCGTGCGGTGTTCAATGTGCTGCAGAAGCAGCAATCGACGCGGCTCGAAGACATCGTCATCGACGGCGGCGGCGCGGTCATCAAGGGATCGCTGGAGGTTGATCAGAACGGCGACGTGATAAGCGCGAACTTCCCGACCTACTCTCCTTCCGACGGTGACCGGACCTCGCTCAAGGCCGAGCGGGCCTCCGACGGCACCTTGAAGGTGACGATGCGCGGCGACGTCTTCGATGGCCGCGGTTTCCTCAAGTCAGCCATCTCCGGCAAGGACGCCGACGCCAAAAGCAAAACCAAGAATGTCGATTTCGACATCGACCTGAAGCTCGGTGCCGTTGCGGGCTATAATGGCGAGGCGGTGCGCAGCGTCGACGTCAAGATGTCCAGGCGCAACGGAGCGATCCGGAACTTTGCGCTCAGCGGCAAGCTCGGACGCGACACCCCGCTGACCGGAGATTTACGCGGCCGCGGGCAGGGCGCGCGCGAAGTGATATATCTCGAGACCAGCGATGCCGGCGCATTTTTCCGGTTCACCGACACCTACGCCAAGATGACCGGCGGCCAGTTGGAGCTGGCGATGGATCCGCCGACGGTCGAGCCGCACGCCAAAGAGGGCCTGATCAACGTCCGCAACTTCACCATCAAGGGCGAGGGTTCGCTGGACCGGGTCGCCGCCGGCGGGTCGGCTGGCGCGCAGACCGGCATCGCCTTTTCCCGGTTGCGCGCGGAATTTACCCGGCAGAACGGGCAGCTCTCGGTGCGGGAAGGCGTGGTGAAGGGTCCGACCGTCGGCGCCACCATCGAAGGCAGCATCGATTATCCCGGCAATCAGGTGCGGATGAGCGGTACGTTCGTTCCGATGTACGGACTGAACAACATGTTCGGCCAAATTCCGATCGTAGGCCTGTTCCTGGGCGGCGGCAGCAACGAAGGCCTGATTGGCCTCACCTATGAAGTGGTCGGCACCCCCGGCGCGCCGGTACTTCGGGTCAACCCGATCTCGGCAATGGCGCCCGGCGTGCTGAGAAAGATTTTCGAGTTCAACACCGGCAAACAATACAACCCGGTCGAGCTTCCGGGGCAGAACTGATTTCAGCGCCGCAGCGCCGGTACGAAAAGAAACGGAATCATCCCGAAGAACACGCTGATCAGCGCAAAGGCAATCAGCGGGTTATAGCTGTGGGTCAGGTCGTGGATCAGGCCGCCGCTCCATGAGCCGAAT
>NZ_DASYMN010000292.1:0-1694 GCF_036009065.1 Bradyrhizobium sp.
CCTAGATTCGCCGGCAGAAGGACAAGGGAGCCTCTTTCTGGAAACTGCGACCCTGAGTGACGGCTTCTACAAACAGTTGCAGCAACACTCCGTTCCCTTGGAGGAGGCAGCGGTACGCGCCGTCGCCAATAACTCGATGGCGCTCGATATCTATGCTTAGGGATCATCCGGAGATAACTGAATCGGGTGGTAGCAGTTGGGGTAGCCGGGGATTCCCCCGAGTTGCGAATGTAGCTACTGCCTTTTCATGATCGACATCACTCCGATTCGCGCGCGCTTTGAGGCCCTTGCAGCACACCTGGACGAGCGGGGCCGGCGCATCTTCGCGGCGACGGAAGCGAGCACTGCTGGCCATGGCGGCATCGCGGCGGTGTCGCGGGCGACCGGCATCGCGGCCAGCACGATCGGCCGGGGCCTGACGGAGTTGGCCGCAGCAGACGTCCTCGATCCGGTTCGGGTCCGTCGTGCCGGCGGCGGCAGCAAGAAGCTGGTGAGCAAGGATGCTACGCTGCTCGCCGATCTGCTGGCTCTGGTCGAGCCGGATGCACGTGGCGATCCCATGTCGCCGCTGCGCTGGACCTGCAAAAGCCTGTCGCAGTTGGCACGGGCGATGGCTGTGCAGGGCCACAAGGTTGGTCGCACTGTGATCGGCGAGTTGTTGCATCAGCAGAAGTTCAGTCTGCAAGCCAACCGCAAGACGCGAGAGGGCGACGGCCACCCGGATCGCGACGCCCAGTTCGTCCATCTCAATGAGAGCGTAAGGACCGCCCTGGCCGTCGGTGAGCCAGTGATCTCGGTTGACACCAAGAAGAAGGAACTCGTCGGCGACTTCAAGAATGCCGGTCAGGCGTGGCGTCCGCAGGGCCAGCCGGAGGAAGTCCGGGTGCATGACTTCCTGATCAAGCAATTGGGCCGGGCAGTGCCGTATGGCATCTACGACCTTGCCTCCAACGCTGGCTGGGTCAGTGTCGGCATGAACAACGACACCGC
Organism: Bradyrhizobium sp.; assembly: GCF_036009065.1. GTDB lineage: Bacteria > Pseudomonadota > Alphaproteobacteria > Rhizobiales > Xanthobacteraceae > Bradyrhizobium. The sequence goes on from NZ_DASYMN010000292.1 coordinate 991, forward strand.
GGCATTTGCCGTGCAGACAATTCGCCGTTGGTGGCAGGAGGTCGGCCGGAGGCGCTATCCGCTTGCCACGCGGCTGACCATTACCGCCGACGGCGGTGGCAGCAACGGTTCGCGCCTGCGGCTATGGAAGCGCGAACTGCAACGTCTTGCCTTGGAACTTGGCATCGACATTGTCGTGCACCACCTGCCGCCGGGCACCAGCAAATGGAACAAGATCGAGCACCGGCTGTTCTCGTTCATCACGATGAACTGGAAGGCCACGCCGCTGGTCAGCTACCGCGTCATAGTTGACCTGATCGGAGCCACCCAAACCAAGACCGGGCTTGCGGTCCGCTGCGAACTTGATAGCACCGAATACCCAAAGGGTATCGTCGTGTCCGATCAGGAGATGGACAATCTCCACATCACCCGTGATGCGTTCCATGGCGAGTGGAACTACACCATCCACCCAAGTGCCAGGGCCTTAATGACCTCTCCGCCAACCGAAGCAGTTAATTCCGGATGAACCCTTATCTCACCTGCTGGACGCAGATTTCGTGTCGCCAGATCCGGAATGCCTTAGCCCGAGCCCGTCGATAGCCATCGGCCGTCATGCGATGACGACTCAGTCGAAAGTGGCCATAAATGATGCCATGGGCGGAGAGGAAGCTCTGTGCTTGATCGACGGACTTGAAGCGCTGCATCTGGCGTTCTCGTCGTCGTGT
>NZ_DASYMN010000293.1:0-1675 GCF_036009065.1 Bradyrhizobium sp.
GCACGCGGCCGAACAGCGCCGCGGCGATCACCAGCGCGACCATGACGACGGGATGCAGGCCTCGCTTCATCAGATCCGCCTTGCCGTCTCGCGCTGGAACAGCCCTTCCGGGCGGAACATCAGCACCGCCGCCATGATCAGGTAGATCATGAACAATTCGGCCTGCGGCAGCAGATGCACGGAGGCCGCGCGCGCCAGCCCTACGAGAATGGCACCGACGGCCGCGCCCTCGACACTGCCGAGCCCGCCGATCACCACAATGGCAAAACTCAGGATGATGACGTCGGAGCTGAGGCCCGGCTGCACCGAAATCTTCGGCGCGGTGAGCGCGCCCGCGAACGCCGCCAGCAGCACGCCGAACGCAAAGGCGAAGGCGTAGACGCGCTTCACCTTGACGCCCATGCTGGCGCTCATCTCCTCGTTGTGGATGACGGCCGAGACGATCTTGCCGGTCACCGTCCGGTTCAAGCCGAACCACACCGCTACGCCGCTCAGGATGGCGATCGGAATCAGTACCAGGTCGTAGCCGACATAAAAAAGTTTGCCGTAGGAGACGTTACCGAACAGGTCATAGGGCTGCGTCGCATAGATCGGGTTGACGCCCCAGATCAGTTTTGTCAGGTCTTCCAGCAGCAGGAACACCGCGTAGGTCACCAGCAGCAGCACCACCTCGTCACGGCCGTAAAACATTTTTAGCAGGCCGCGCTCCAGCATCAGCCCGACCGCGGCCGCAACGAAGGCGGCCGCGAGCAGCATGGCCACAAAACTCGCGGCCGGCGGCAGGCCGTTCGCCGCGGCCATCGTCACCGCGGTCGCCGCGACATAGGCGCCGAGCGCATAAAAACTGCCATGCGCGATGTTGAGGATTTTCAGCACGCCGAACACCAGCGTCAGCCCAAGCGCCACGATGAACAGCCACGATGCCTCGATCAGGCCGTCGACGATGATGGTGAGCACGAGATTCATCTCTTACCTCTCCCCGCAGGGGAGAGGTCGACGCGCATCGTCAGATGCGCGGCGGGTGAGGGGCTCGCCACACACGCAGGACTCGCGGCAGCCCCTCACCCGGATTGCATCTGACGATGCAATCCGACCTCTCCCCTGCGGGGAGAGGTGAAGGGAGCGTCGCCGCTTGACGTCAGAGCAAGTCGCTAATTGCACTTCGCGCCGGCCATGCCGCCCTTGATCCAGTCCAGCGCCTTGACGCCCGGCGGCGGGTTGACGCATTCGGCGGCGAAATACTGGATGTCGACCAGATCGACCCTTTTGGAATCCGGATTATATTTGGTGCGGCTGAAGGCGATCGGCTGGATCGCCTGATGGCCGTCGGCGAGCTTCATCTGGATCAGACCGCCCGGCGATTGCCATTCCAGCCCGGTCATCGCAGCGACCAGTTCGTCGGTGGAAGGCTTCTTGCCGCCGTTCGCCGCCATCGCCTTTTCCACCGCGGCCTTCAGCCCGAGGATCGCCTGGCTCATGCGGTAGGCCGCCTGCACCGGATAGACGTTGTTGACGGCCTCGTAGCCCTTGAAGAACCAGTCGTTGAGCGGCGATTTCTGTGACATCAACCCATAGGCGCCGCGCGCGCCGATGATGACGCCGTCGGGCATCTTGTCGCCGAGCGGCGGCAGCACGTGATCGGAAGCGCTGAACACCAATTGGCTGCGTTTTGCCA
>NZ_DASYMN010000294.1:0-1597 GCF_036009065.1 Bradyrhizobium sp.
GGATCTCAAAACCTACACGATCGACTTTGCCAACCGGCCCGCGCCGGAGTTTCGGCAGCGCTATAGAGCCCGTTGCACAATTACCTATCGGAACATAGTTGGAGCGATTCAGGGTTGGTCCGGTGTTGACGAATCTGGCGGGCAACGATTCGATAGTCGCTTTCCAAGACACGGGCCGGGCAATGGCGCACCACTTCCGCGAACCAGAGCGACGACAGCCGCTGCTTCTTCCAGCCGACATGATGGACTGGCTGCCGGAAAGCGACATCGTCCATTTGATCGTCGACGCGGTGGCGATGATGGACCTCAGCGCCTTCGAGGCCGGCTACAAGCTGGGCCGTGCGGGGCAGGCACCGTTCGCACCGCGGCTGCTGCTGGCTTTGCTAATCTACGCCTATTCGCACGGTGTCCGCTCGAGCCGAGCAATCGAGCGGCTGTGCGGACGCGATGCCGGCTACCGCTTCATAGTCGGTGACGCAGTCCCCGATCACACGGTGATTGCGCGGTTCCGCCAGCGTCATGTCGCGCACATGCGGGAGGTATTCATGGCAGTGCTGCGACTGTGCCGTGAAGCTGGATTGATCCGGCTCGGGCTGGTGGCGCTGGACGGCACCAAGCTGCGCGCCAACGCGGCGCTGGACGCCAACCGCACCGCGAGCAGCGTCGACGAGCAAGTGGCCAAGATGCTGGCGGAGGCCGAGGCGACGGATGCGCAGGAGGATCGCCAGTTCGGTGCGCGGCGCGGCGACGAGTTGCCGGCGGCTCTGGCGCGGCGGGGCGATCGCTTGGCGAGGCTGCGGGAGTGCCAGGATAAGCTGCAGCGCCGGGCGGCCGACGCTGCGTCGCGTCAGCAGGAGACGATCGAAGCCCGGGCGGCGGTGGAGAAGGCCAGCGGCAAGCGTAAGCGGGGCCGCAAGCCCAAGCCGGCCGTTCCCGCCGCCGACCCCGACACGCTGGCCAACGTGACCGATCCGGACAGCGGCATCATGAAGACGCGACACGGCTGGCTGCAGGGCTACAACGCCCAGATCGTGGTGACCGTGGGGCAGATCATTCTCGCCGCCGACGTGACGACCCAGGCCAATGACGTGCGCCAGCTGACGCCGATGCTCGACCAGGCGCGGGACAATGTCGCGGAGGTGGTCAGCAAGGATGCCGTGCTTGGGGTGGCGGTTGCCGACGCGGGCTATTGGTCGGGAGCCAACGCGGCAACCGAGACCGACGGGTGCGAGCTCATCATTGCCACCCAGAAGGATCACAAGCAGCGGGCCGCGATGCGTGACGCGCCGTCGCCACGTGGACGAAAGCCCAAGAACATGACGGCGCGCGAGCGCATGGAGCGAAAGCTGCGCACCAGGCGCGGGCGCACACGCTATCGACAGCGCGGCGCTTCGGTCGAGCCGGTGTTTGGTCAGATGAAGGATCGCCAGGGCGCCAGACAGTTCAGCATGCGCGGACTCGAACGCTGCCGCGGTGAGTGGCTCCTCGATGCCTCCGTACACAATCTGCGCAAGCTACACCGGGATTCTGTCCGCCGCTCGGAAAAGGCCAGAGCACAGGCTGCGAAAGGGATACGGAGAGCCGCCTGAGGCGGCCT
>NZ_DASYMN010000295.1:0-3302 GCF_036009065.1 Bradyrhizobium sp.
AAACGCGCCGGCAATTCCGCCGCGCCCGGCGGAACATACGGCTCGAAAATGTTCTGCGTCTGGCCGGCGGTAAAGGTTTCGACCGGGCCGCCGAACAGCACGTCGATCTGCGGATTGTTCTTCTCGGCGGTGACCCGCGCCAGCGCCTCGCCGGAGGAAAAGCGGATGAATTTTACGCGGATGCCGGAGGCCTTTTCGAACGCCTCCATCATCGGCCGCGCATAATTTTCCGGCCAGATCGAATAGGCGTTCAGCATCTCGGCGGCGTGCGCCTGGCGTGCAACGAACGGCGCCGCCAGCATTGTTCCCAGCAGGGTTCGCCGGCTGAGGCTGCGGACGCGGGATGAAGTTGAATCGGTGGAGCGTGGTGTTGTTGCGATCATGGTTTCCTCACCGCTGCAGCGTTTTTCTCGTTTGCCGGAGTGTTGAGTTCGCACTCCCTGCTGTCAATGGGTTTGAGCGCCTTGCCACGCAAGCGTCATCGCCGCCCGCAAATGTCGTTGCGTGAGTTGGGGTTCAGTGAACCTCCCCGCAAAGAAAAGAGGGAGGCGGAACGCCGAAAGGCGCAGCTTGGTAACGGCCGCGGCTTGCTTCCCGGATTGCCGGAAAACAGAGGCACACGGCAACGCCTTTCAGCGTCCCGCCGCAGCGTCTTAAAACCCTGGTCCGCGCTTCCGGGGACTTGGCTCACAGCGATTTCGCGCCGCTCGCCTGTCCCCGTCCAGCCAGCTTTAAGTGGCAGACCCAGTTACGGGCCGGACGGATACCCAAGGCCTCCCGCGAACGAAGAGCCACGTCAGCCCCCGCCCTCAGGCGCCGCTCCCACCCCCACGTTCCAAAGCGTCCCAGGTAACGCTCCCTCCAGCTAGGATGAGATGACTAGGGTTATAAGCTAAGCTGGAATATTGTCAAGCGGGTAAAACATTAAATTTTTGCCGTGTTCCGAACGCGGTGCGGCATTTCTATGCCGCTCCGCAGAGCCGCGACCGTCACAACCGAACCTCGTTACCACCCCGGCTCTGCAGCGCACCACGCCGCAACAGCGGCGCGCTGCGTTGCGTCCGGCGGACACGGTGGTTACGCAGCGCTTCAGCGTCATGATGCAGTGCACGATTGCGGAGAGCGGCGCGGCGACTACAATGCAGCAAAGGCCGCGCAGTCGAATGACGCGGCCTTTTTAAAGTACCGGGAGAAGCGCAGATGGCACAATGGATCCGTTTCGAGCAGGGCGGAAAGACCGGCTTCGGCACGCTGCAAGGCGAGACAATCGCGGTGCACGAAGGCGATATGTTCGCCGGCGCCAAGCCGAGCGGCGAGAGCGTGAGGCTTTCCGAGGTTGAGATCCGCACCCCCTGCGATCCGTCGAAGATGATCTGCCTGTGGAACAATTTCCACCAGCTCGCGGCCAAGAACGATTTTACCCGGCCGAAGGAGCCGCTCTGGTTCCTCAAAGCGCCGAACGCCTATTGGCCGGCCGGCAAGCCGATCGAGCGTCCGGCCACCTATGCCGGAAAGATCATTTACGAGGGCGAACTCGGCGTCGTCATCGGCAAGAAATGCTTCAATATCTCGGAAGCCGAGGCTGGCGACTATATCTTCGGCTACACCTGCGTGAACGATGTCACCGCCGTCGACTTGCTGCGCAAGGACAAGTCGTTCGAGCAGTGGGCGCGCGCCAAGAGTTTTGACACGTTTGGCGTATTTGGTCCCGTCATTACGACCGATGTCGATCCGCTAAAACTGTCGGTCAAGACCGTGCTGAACGGCAAGGAGCGGCAGAACTATCCGGTCGCCGACATGTTCTTCCCGCCGCACAAGCTGGTCGCCGCGATCTCCAAGGACGTGACGCTGATGCCCGGCGACATCATCGCCTGCGGCACCTCGCTCGGCGCCGGCACCATGGGCGATGCCCATAACGTCGTCGATATCGTGATCGATGGCGTCGGCAGCCTCTCCAACGTGTTCGATCAGGTGCTGCCGAGCCCGTATCTTGCGGGCGCTCCGCCCCAGCAGAAGAAGATCTGCATCGTCGGCGCCGGCGCCATCGGCGGCCTGCTGGCTGCAAAATTCGCGCTCGCGGGCGAGGATGTCACCGTGATCGACCAAGGCGCGCATCTGGCCGCGATCCAGAAAAATGGCCTCAAGCTGGAATGGCATGACGGCACGGTGCAAACCGCCAGAATGAAAGCCGTCAACAAGCCGGCCGATGCCGGCAAGCAGGATATCGTCGTGCTGGCGGTGAAGGCGCATTTCCTCGATCAGGTGGTGCGCGATATCGATTCGCTGCTCGGCCCCGACACCGTCGTGCTGACGGTGCAGAACGGCTTGCCGTGGTGGTATTTTCAGAGGCTCGGCGGCCAGTACGAAGACCAGAAGCTGGAGAGCCTTGACCCCTCCGGCGTTCTGACCAAGCATATCGACCCAAAACGCATCATCGGCTGCGTGGTTTATCCCGCGGCGGCGGCGACCGCGCCGGGCGTGATCCACCACGTCGAGGGCGACCGTTTCCCGATCGGCGAGCTCGACGGCAAGGAAACCCCGCGCGTCAGGGAGCTGCACGACGTCTTCATCAAGGCCGGACTGAAATCGCTGGTGCTGCCGGACATCCGCTCGGAGATCTGGCTGAAGGCCTGGGGCAACCTGTCGTTCAATCCGATTTCGGCGCTGACCCATGCCACGCTGGTCGACATCTGCCAATTCGCCGAGACCCGCGCGCTTGCGGCCAGCATGATGAAGGAGGCGCAGGACATCGCCCAAAAGCTCGGCGTCACCTTCCGCGTCTCGATCGACAAGCGCATCGCCGGAGCCGAAGCCGTCGGCGCGCACAAGACCTCGATGCTGCAGGACGTCGAGGCCGGCCGCTCGCTCGAAACCGAGGCGCTGATCGGCTCGATCCTGGAAATGGCCAAGCTGACCAATACAGCCGCGCCCGCGATCGAATCGGTCTACGCGCTGGTGAAGCTGCTCAACAAGGTGATGCTGCTGGAAGGCGGCGGCGTGAAGGTGGAGAAGATCGGCAAGGCGGCGTAGTAGGACATGTTCTCGTCATGGCCGGCTTGTCCCTACGAGATTCACACATCTGCCACCAACCAACCCCGCCGTCATCCTGAGGCGCTCGCCGTCTTCGGCCAGCCTCGAAGGATGGGCCACAAGTGCCCGCAGCCATCCTTCGAGACGCCGCGCAAGCGCGCGGCTCCTCAGAGTTTGTGAATCTATTCGAATTTCGACGTTTCTGCGGGTCCTAAGTCTTTGATTTGACTCATGTCGGAAAACGCAAAAATCAATAGATTCACAAGCTCTCA
>NZ_DASYMN010000296.1:0-4540 GCF_036009065.1 Bradyrhizobium sp.
GGCGGCGGTCTTCTGTTGATCGTTCATGGCGGCTCTGATCAGGCGTTGGCTTGAAGGGGAGGCGAATACGGAAAACCCCGGTCTTGCGCTGAGCTGAAGCTCAGGCGGAAGCCGGGCCGCTAATGCCGATTATGATGCGCCATGCCAACATGGGCTCTCCATAGCAGCCAACGGACGAAATCGCAAAGCCTCGCACACCCCCTCCGTCATCCTGACGGCCGCGCGCTTGCGCGGCGTCTCGAAGGATGGACGCGGGCGCCGTCGCTCGTGGCCGATCCTTCGAGGCTCGCCGCTTTGCGGCGAGCGCCTCAGGAGGACGGAGAGGTTGGGGAGATATCCCCCAACCTCGGAAACGCACCGGGCGCAGCCGCGAGCGCCGCGCGCGCCTTGGCGCTGTCGTCGTCCATCTGGCGCACCAGCGCCTCGACACCGTCGAACTTCAACTCATCCCGGATGAAGGCGATGAAGGCGACGTCCAGCACGGCCCCGTAAAGATCACCCTTGAAATCGAACAAAAACACTTCCAGCAGCGGCGCGCCGTTGTCGAAAGTGGGGCGGCGCCCAAAACTGGCGACGCCGTCGAGCAGCTTGCCGTCATGGCCGACCCGCACCGCATAGATGCCGTGCTTGAGGCCGCAATTCCTGTCGAGTTTCATGTTGGCGGTGGGATAGCCGAGGTCGCGGCCGCGTTTTTCGCCGTGGATCACCTCGCCTGTGACAAACCACGGGCCGCCGAGCATGGCGGTAGCGTCGGCGATCTGCCCTTCGGCCAGCGCCATGCGGATCGCGCTCGAGGATACCGGGCGCTCCTCGATGTCGACATGCGGCTGCACGTCGACCTCGATGCCGAGGCGCGGAGCCTCGCTGACCAGCAGGCTCGGCGAGCCGACCCGGCCCTTGCCGAAATGAAAGTCGTAACCGACCGCGATGCCGCTGATGCCGAGCCGGTCGATCAGATCATGGTGAATGAAATCCTGCGCGGAGGTGCCGGCGCGCGCCTTGTCGAAGCTCATCACCACGGCGCCCGCAAGGCCCGCCCCCGCCAAAAGTCGCAGCTTGTTGGTCTCGCTGGTCAAGCGGAATTGCGGGGTGTTGGGGCTGAAAAAGCTGCGCGGATGCGGCTCGAACGTCACGGCAAAAGCCGGCCGGTCATGGCTGCGCGCCATCGCAAGGGCTGCGGCAATGACGGCGCGGTGGCCGAGGTGGACGCCATCGAAATTGCCCATCGCCACCACCGCCCCCTTGGGGATCGCGGTTTTGGGCGTGGTGTCGCGGATAACGGCAAAACGGGGCGTCATAGCGGGATTCTTAAGGTCAATCCGGGCGGGGGCGGGACCGTGACGCGGAGGCACCGGCCAAGTCAAGCGGCCGCGAAACCGCGGTTTCCGAACGGTCGGGTTAACGGGCTGTTTAAAGGGGAATGCTAGTGCTGGGGGAGGTCGGCGGCGGCTACCGGTGGATGCGCGGTTCGTCGCCGTCAAGTGTCGCGTGTAGGGAGCTTTGAAGATGGCGGTTGATTTGTCGATGTCGGTTCTGGTGGTGGACGACTACAACACCATGATCCGCATCATACGCAATCTTCTCAAGCAGCTCGGCTTCGAGAACATCGACGACGCCAGCGACGGCTCGGCGGCGCTGAACAAGATGCGGGCCAGGAAATACGGCCTCATCATCTCCGACTGGAACATGGAGCCGATGACCGGCTACGACCTGCTCCGCGAAGTCCGCGCCGACCCCAATCTCGCCACCACGCCGTTCATCATGATCACGGCCGAATCCAAGACCGAGAACGTGATTGCCGCCAAGAAGGCCGGCGTCAACAACTACATCGTCAAGCCGTTCAACGCCGCCACGCTGAAGACCAAGATCGAGGCGGTGTTCCCGGACATGGCGACGGCGTAAACTTCTTCACCTCTCCCCGCTCTTTTGCGGGGAGAGGTCGACGCGCATCGCCAGATGCGCGGCGGGTGAGGGGCGAGGCACTGCACCAGCAAAACTCACAGCATCTCGGGTCGGCACATAAGCCTCGAAAACCTCGAAGCAACTTGTGTGACCCGAGCGTCATCACTCTTGTCCAAGGCAGTGCTTGGCCCCTCACCCGGAGACTTCGCTTCGCTTCGTCTCCGACCTCTCCCCGCGAAGAGTGCGGGGAGAGGTGAAGGGCGCCCTACCACCGCAGCTCCCGCATCAGCGCCAGCGGCGGGTGGCCGAATAGCTCCTTCACCGAGGCCGGATCGAGCTGGTCGATGCCTTCGAAATCCCCGGAATGAATGCCGCGGGTCACGAACAGGCAGTTGATTCCGAATCCATGGGCGCCGGCGAGATCGGTGCGTACCGAATCGCCGATCGCAAGTACGCGGTCGAGCGGCGTCGCCTGATTGCGGCGCTCGGCCGCGAGCTCAATGGCGCGTTCGTAGATCGGCCGGTGCGGCTTGCCGTAGAAAACCACGTCGCCGCCGAGTTCGCGGTAGAGTTCGGCGATGGCGCCGGCGCAATAGATCAGCCGGTCGCCGCGCTCGACCACGATGTCGGGATTGGCGCAGATCAAACGCAGGTTACGTTGGCGCGCGAGCAGCATCATGCCGCGATAGTCTTCGGCGGATTCGGTTTCGTCGTCGAACAGGCCGGTGCAGACGATGTAGTCGGCCTGCTCCAGCGGCGCCAGCACCGGATCGAGGCCGCGGTAGATCGAGTTGTCGCGCTCGGGCCCGAGCCAGTATACTTTCCGGCCCGGGTGATCGGCGACAAAATGACGGGTCAGATCGCCGGAACTGACGATCGCGTCGTAGGCCTCGTCGGGAACGTGCAGCTTGCGCAATTGCCGCTGCACCGAATCCGCAGGCCGCGGCGCATTGGTGATCAGGATCACGGTGCCGCCTTGCGCGCGAAATGCATGCAGCGCCGCGCAGGCTTGCGGAAATGCCTCAAGGCCGTTGTGCACCACGCCCCAGATGTCGCTGAGCACGACATCGACTCCGCCCACAAGGTCGCGCAGGTTCTCGACGAATCGAAGCGTCATCGGGTGGGTTGCCGGTCAGCCCGGCCCGACGGCGCGGCGCGCCAGCGCGGCATTGCCTGAACTGCGCGGCGGATCGGCCCTGAGCGCATCGGAAGCGGGTCTTGCTGCGGCATTGGGAACCTGTGCTTTGTCCGGGGCCCCGGTAGCAGACGCCGTCTCGGGCCGCAACGGCCGGGGTGCTGCGAACAAAAACCCCTGCCCGAAACGCACGTCATAGTCGAGCAGATCGACCACCGAACGCTCGCCCTCGATCCGCTCGGCGACAAGGTCGATGCCGAAGCGGCCGAGCAGGTCGGACAGGTCCGAAGGGTGAATGTCGGACGCCGAGGTCTGCCGCTGGTCGAGCAGCAGGGACGCCGGCACCTTGATGAAACGCACGCCGCGGTCGGCGAGTTCGCGCGGCTCGATCCTGAGATCGGTGACGTGGTCGATGGAGAAGCGATAGCCGCGCTGCGCCAATGCGGCGAGGTGCTCGGTCTCGCTGGGCCCGAGATTGCGGAACGTGCTCAGCTTGAATTCGAGCACGAAGGAGGCCGCCAGCGCCCGGTTGGCCTCGAGGAAATCCAGGCACTGCGCGAAGGTGGCGGGATTGCTCAAGGTCGCGGCGGCGACGTTGCAGAATATGCCGACCTCCTTGTTGCGTACCATCAGCCGGCGCAGCACCTGCACGCATCGCAGCATCACCATGTGATCGATGCGTCCCATCAGCCCCGCAGCCTCCGCGGTGCCGATGAAGTCGTCGGGGGTGAGGATCTCGTCCTTGTCGTCGCGCAGCCGCGTCACTGCCTCATAGAACCGCACCTTGCGCTGCGGCAGCGTCACCATCGGCTGCAGATAGATGTCGATGCGGCTGGCCTCGATGGCGCTCTTCACCGCGGCGAGGATTTGCGCGTTGCTGCGGGGGGCGGCGGCGTCGGCGGCGGATGGAGCGGCCGGTTCGGCAACGGGTGCGCCCGGATTTTCCGCGGCCTCGGCAACAAACGGCAACTGCGTTTGCTGATGATTCGGCGGGTCGTTCATCACCGACGGCGCCGGCGCGGCCGACGACAGCAGGTCGTCATGGGCTGCCACCGAGAGCGCCAGTTGCTGCACCAGCACGCCGAGTTCGGCGATCTCGCCGGCCACCGATTGCACGCGATCGGCATTGGCGGAATTGGCCGACACCACCCGGCCCTCGACCAAGGCTAGGCGGCGTCCGAACTCGGCGACCTGGCGGGCGAGGTCGGCGGTTCCGCGCGACAGGTCGGCGATCTGGCCGCTGACATCGCTGCGGTCGCGCAGCCGCATCGACACCGCATTGTACAGGATCAGGAAGGTCAGCGCGGTCAGCGCCACGATCGCCGATTGAGGTCCCGAGATGCCCGCCACCGAGTACAGCACGAGACCCAGCGAGGCCGCGACCAGCACCATGCAGATAGCGACGAAAATCGTGGAAATGCGAATCACGCGCGCAGGGTCCTCAAGCCCCAAAGCTTCGGGCACGCTTAAGCTTAGCATTATTGTTGATTCGAAAAGCCGGGG
>NZ_DASYMN010000297.1:0-1689 GCF_036009065.1 Bradyrhizobium sp.
CGATGATTCCTTGCATGTTGAGTTGGGCAGGGAGCTGAGGATGGCGGGCGAAGGATTGTTCGAAGACTTGCCGGGGCAGGAGCGGCCGGAGGTTGGCGGGGCGGTTGGAAAGCCGCGTCTGCGCGAGCCGGTGCGTGATCAAATCGAACTTCGGGCGATGGATATCGACAGCTTGATCGGGTCGGATCATCCGGCGCGGGTGATGTGGGGATACGTCGAGCGGCTCGACCTTCGCGAACTCGAGAATGCGATCAAGGCGCGGGAAGGCACACCCGGCGGTCCGGCGATCTCGCCGCGTCTGCTGTTGGCGCTGTGGCTTTACGCCACCAGCGAGGGGGTGGGCAGTGCGCGGGCGCTGTGCCGGCTGATTGAGCACCATGACGCCTATCGCTGGCTGGCGGGCGGGGTGTCGGTGAACTACCACACGCTGTCCGACTTCCGGGTCGGCCATGGCGCCGTGCTCGATCGGCTGCTGACGGAGAACGTGGCGGCGCTGTGCGCGGCCAACGTGATCGATGTCAGCGGGTTGGTGCAGGACGGAGTGCGGGTGCGGGCCAGCGCTGGTGCGGCTTCGTTTCGCCGCCGTGGCCGGCTCGAACAGCATCTTGCGGTGGCGCGTGACCTGGTGGAGCGGCTCAAGCGTGAGGTCGATGTGAGTTCCGATGCCAGCAATCAGCGCATGCGTGCAGCCAAGGAACGGGCGGCGCGCGAACGCGCCGAACGTATCGAGGCGGCGCTGCACACCCTGGACGAGGTGGAAGCGAAACGCAAAGCGCGCGAGCCGAAGACCGCAAAGCAGGCCGACGGGGTCAAGGAACCTGACAAGCCGAAGGAGCCCCGGGCCTCGACCACCGACCCGCAGGTGCGGGTGATAAAGATGGCCGATGGCGGTTTCCGCCCGGCCTGGAACGTGCAGGTGCTCAGCGCCGCCGGGGAGCAGTTTGTGATCGATGTGACGCCATTGACCACTGGTTCGGATCGCGGCCTGATGCGGCCAAGCCTGGAGGCGGTGCGCGAGCGCCTTGGCCGGCTGCCGAATCGTCATCTCGGCGATGGTGGGTTCACGTCGGCGGCGGATATCGAATGGGCTCATGGTGAAGGCATCGAGATTTATTGTCCGCCGACACAATCCAAGCACGGCACCGACCCATACCTGCCGCGCCGTGACGACGGGCCGGGCGTGCTGGCATGGCGCAGCCGGATGGCAGACGAGCAAGCCAAGGTCATCTACCGGCAGCGTTCGATCTGCGAGTGCATCCATGCTCGTTGGCGCAATTGGAACCTGATCCGGCTGAATGTGCGTGGCGCCGTCAAGGTCAAAGCAGTGATGCTGTGGCACGCACTTGCCAACAACATCCTTCAGCAACATCGCCTCGCCACCGCATAAAACAATAACCCAGATCGGAACATCCCCCGTCCCCGATGCTACCTTGCATACCAGGCGACATCGCCGACATCAGAAACGGTAGTCGTGTCCAGATCTAGAATCTCTTCACACCCTCTCAGGATGAGGTAAAGCGGACGCTCGTGGCACATCCTTCGAAACGCGGCCAAGGGGCCGCTCCTCAGGATGAGGCGGTGCTGGCGTCGCCCGCCCCCCGGGCTAATTGATGGTCGCCCCCGACGCCTTCACCACCCTGCGCCACTTCTCGATGTCCTGCGCGAGAAGGTCCCGGAACGCATCCGGAG
>NZ_DASYMN010000298.1:0-3285 GCF_036009065.1 Bradyrhizobium sp.
AACAGCAGCGTCGGCACGAACACCGCCATGACGCGGCGAAGCTGCGCCCGGGTGACGAAAGTCTCCGACGGCTCGCTGCGCGCGAGGTATGCGGTGAGGAGTCCGTACAGGCAGGCGCCGCCGAGAATCACCGAGAGATAAAACGGAAAATAGCCGACCTGCGGCCCTGTCGAATCCCAGGATATGCCGGTGCGCCAGTTGTCGTAGCCAAGCGTAATCGCCAGCGCGAGCAGCAGCAGCGAGACCGCGACATCGACGGTTCTGGTATCCGCCACCGGCGGCGAGTCGGGCTCCGGCGCGGTCGGATCTTCGACGACAATTTCAATTTCGGTGTTGGACATGAAGGTATTTCGTTGGATGGAAGAAATCGTGTCCCGGACGCGGTGCGGCATCCTTCATGCCGCTCCGCAGAGCCGGGACCGTACCACGGACGGCGCTCGTTACGGCCCCGGCTCAGCAGCGCACCGCTCCGCGAAGAGCTACGCGCTGCGCTGCGTCCGGGGCACGCCTGTGTCGATCACTTCGCCACGAACCCCGCCTCGTTCATCAGCGACGTGTTGAGCTTGTCGTCCTCCTCGAGGAACTTCAGCATGTCGGTGCCGGTGAGGAAGATCGGCTTCAGCGCCTGCTTTTCCATGTAGTCCTTGTACTCCGCGGTCTGCGTCACTTTCTGGAACAGGTCGACATAGAACGCGGTCTGTTCCGGCGTGACCTTGCCGGGCAGGAACATGGCGCGCAGCATCAGGTACTGCACGTCGAGACCTTCTTCCTTGCAGGTCGGAATGTCGTTCCACGACTGGGTATCCGTCACCTTGGTCTTGTAGGCGATGCGTTCCTTGTCGAACACGCAGAGCGCGCGGACCTGGCCCGCGCGCCAGACTTCGAGATTTTCGGACGGGTTGTTGACGTTGGATTCGGTGTGATTGCCGACCAGCTGTGTCGCCGCCTCGCCGCCCGACTTGTAGGGCAGGTAGGAGAATTTCGCGCCGGTCTTCTGCTCCATGAACACGGTGAGCACGTGATCCTCGCGCTTGGAGCCGGTGCCGCCCATCTTGAACGGCGAGCTTGCGGCCTTGGCGGCCGCAATGAATTCCTTCACGGTCTTCGGCCCCGCGGCGTTGTCCCACAGCACGAACTGGTCCAGCGCGACCACCGAAACCGGCGTGAGGTCGCGCCAATTGAACGGAATTTTCGCCGACAGCGGCAGCATGTAGATCAGCGAATAGGCGATCAGCACCTTGTTGGGATCGCCGTCGCTGGATTTCATGTACATCAGCGCCTCGGCGCCGGACGCCCCGCCCTTCAGCGACACCACCATCGGCTGCTTCATCAGGTTGTTTTTCTGGATCGCGGCCTGCATCATCCGCGCCATCTGGTCAGAGGCGCCGCCGGCGCCCGCCGCGACCACGATCTCCACAGGTTTGGTAGGCTCCCAGGCGGCAAGGGCCGGTGTCGCGATGGTCAGCGCCGCAAGCGCAACCGTGGCTTTCATCCAATTTCGCATGTGTTTCGTCCCTGTGTGGTGTTTGCAGGCTTTGCCGCACTTTGCGGTTAATCCCTTGGCAATTCAAGCAAATCGCCGTGATTCCGCTTATGACTTTCGGATGGGGTCTATCAAGAGCTAAACCCCATTCTGCCATCGATCTTCCCGCGCCCGATGAGGCGCAAGGTCGCGGCTGTGCCGTTCCTACTTGCCCTTGAAGTTCGGCGTGCGCTTGTTGAGGAAGGCGTCCATGCCCTCACGGAAATCCTCGCTCATATAGGCGCGCAGGATCAGGTCCTCGCCCTCGTCACGTGAGAGCGTGCGGCGGATGCGGCGCACCGCTTCCTTGGTGACTTCCAGCGTAATCGGCGCATGGCCGGCAACCAGTCTAGCCGTTTCATCGGCGCGGCGCTGCAGCGTCTCGACATCAGGCACTACTTCGTTGAGCAGCCCAAGCGCCAGCGCTTCGGGCGCATCGACCAGCCGCGCCTTGAAAATCAGATCTTTGGTCCGCGCCGGCCCGATCAGCGACACCAGCCTGGAGATGTTGGACATCGACAGGCAATTGCCGAGCGTACGCGCGATCGGAAAACCGATCCGCGTCGCCGTGGTGCCGATGCGGATGTCGCAGCAGGCCGCGATGCCGGCGCCACCGCCGGTGCAGGCGCCGGCGATCGCCGCAATGGTCGGCACCCGGCATTGCTCCAGCGCGCCGAGCACGCGGTCGATCCGCGCTTCGTATTCCAGCGCGTCCTGCGAAGTCTTGAAGGCCCGGAATTGCGAAATGTCGGTGCCCGACGCGAATGCCTTCTCGCCGGTACCGGTAAGGATCATCGCCTTGATCGCGCGGTCGGCGTTGACGGTTTCGCAGATCGCCGCCATCTGCTCATACATCGCAAAGGTCAACGCGTTGCGCGCCTGCGGGCGGTTGAAGGTGATCCGCGCGATGCCATCGGTCACGCTGTAGAGAAGGTCTTCGGTGGCGGTTACGGGGGCGTTCATGTCATGCTCTTCTTTCTCTTTTCGTCATTGCGGGGCGCGAAGCGACGGAGCAATTCAGTCTTACTTGCTGCTTTCTGGATTGCGTCGCGGAGTTTATCATCGGGCGGCGCTTCGCGCCGACCCGTTGGCTCGCAATGACGGTGTGTTACTTAAGCGACCGCAGTCTTTTGTATCGGCACCACATCGCGGCCTTTCAATACTTCCATCGCCGCTACAACGCCGCCGGCACGATGCGGCACGTGGGCGAGATCGAGACCCATCTCGACGCCCGACAGCGTCCCCATCAGCATCAGATCGTTGAAATGGCCGATATGAGCGATCCGGAATGCCTTGCCCTTGATCTTGTTGAGGCCGGTACCGAGCGACATGTCGAAATTCTCCAGCACCACCTTGCGGAAATTATCGGCGTCATGGCCTTCCGGCATTCGCACCCCGGTCAGCCCCGGCGAATGCGCATGCGGATCCTGGCACTGGGTTTCCAGGCCCCAGGCTTTCACCGCCGCGCGCGTGGCCGCACTGTGGCGCTTGTGGCGGGCAAAGACATTGTCGAGCCCCTCTTGCTCGAGCATCGTGATGGCTTCTTTCAGGCCATAAAGCAGGTTGACCGCCGGGGTGTAGGGCCAGGTGCCCACCTTGTTGAAGGCAATGACTTCCTGCCAATCCCAATACGACCGCATTGACGGATTGGCTTTGGCCACCGCCAGCGCCTTTTCCGACACCGCGTTGAAGCCGAGGCCCGGCGGCAGCATCAGCGCCTTCTGCGAACCGCCGACCGACACGTCGATGCCCCAGGCGTCGTG
>NZ_DASYMN010000299.1:0-2298 GCF_036009065.1 Bradyrhizobium sp.
GGCGCCGAGATGGGCCGCGTCCGCGCGCTGATCAACGACCAGGGCGACACCATCGACGAGGCCGGACCATCGGTTCCGGTCGAGGTGCTCGGCTTCAACGGCCCGCCGGAGGCCGGCGACCGCATGGCCGTGGTCGAGAACGAAGCCCGCGCGCGCCAGGTCACGAGCTACCGCGCCCACCAGAAGCGCGAGAACGCCGCGGCCTCGGTGTCCGGCATGCGCGGCTCGCTCGAGCAGATGATGTCGCAATTGAAGACCACGGGCCGCAAGGATTTCCCGCTGATCGTCAAGGCCGACGTGCAGGGCTCGCTGGAAGCCATCCTCGGATCGCTGGAAAAGCTCGGCACCGACGAAGTCGCCGCCCGCATCCTGCATGCCGGCGTCGGCGGCATCTCGGAATCCGACGTGACGCTGGCGGAAGGGTTCAATGCCGCCATCATCGGCTTCAACGTCCGCGCCCACAAGGAGGCCGCCGCCGCCGCCAAGCGCAACGGCATCGAGATCCGCTACTACAACATCATCTACGACCTCGTCGACGACGTGAAGAAGGCGATGAGCGGCCTGCTCGCGCCGACGCTGCGCGAAACCATGCTGGGCAACGCGCTGATCCTGGAAGTGTTCAACATTTCCAAGGTCGGCAAGGTTGCCGGCTGCCGCGTCACCGACGGGTCAGTGGAACGCGGCGCCAATGTCCGCCTGATCCGCGACAATGTCGTGGTGCACGAAGGCAAGCTGTCGACGCTGAAGCGCTTCAAGGACGAAGTGAAGGAAGTGGCCTCGGGCCAGGAATGCGGCATGGCGTTCGAGAACTACGGCGACATGCGCCCCGGCGACGTCATCGAATGTTATCGCGTGGAGACGATCCAGCGCTCGCTGTGAGTTCGAATCTTACAGCTAGTGCTATCTACTTCATCCTTCGAGACGCGGCCAGGAGGCCGCTCCTCAGGATGAGGGCCTAGCCTGATCCTGGGTCAAACCTATCCCTCATGGTGAGGAGCGCAGCTCTTGCTGCGCGTCTCGAACCATTAGGCTACTGGAAAAGAAGTATGCCTCGTCATCATCAATCCACGAAAGCCCCCGGCGGCTCGCAGCGGCAGTTGCGCGTCGGGGAGATCGTGCGCCATGCGGTCGCGGATATTCTCGCGCAAGGCGGCGTGCACGACGCCGACCTCGAGGGCCACATTATCACCGTGCCAGAAGTGCGGATGTCGCCGGACTTGAAGCTTGCGACCGTCTATGTGATGCCGCTTGGCGGCAAGGACACCGACGTGGTTCTCGCCGCCCTTTCGCGCAACAAGAAATTTCTGCGCGGCGAGGTCGCGCATCGCGTTAACCTGAAATTCGCACCTGATCTCCGCTTCCGCGTCGACGACCGATTCGATGAAGCGGAACGGATCGAGAAATTACTGAGAACACCCGCGGTGCAACGAGACCTCAAACAAGAATCGGACGACACATGATGGCCGTGACGATGTCAGGCGTCGCAACCGATCCGCAGAACGATGAATCGAACGGCGCGGATGAAAATATTTCTGCGCGCGCTTCTACCTCCCTCCCCGAGCCGGCCCCGCAAGGGGGGAGGGAGCAGAAGCAGCAGCGTCACAACAACCAGCCGCGGCGGGACAAGCGCGACGTGCATGGCTGGGTGGTGCTGGACAAGCCGGTCGGCATGACCTCCACCCATGCGGTGGCGATCATCAAGCGGCTGTTTTCCGCAAAACGCGCCGGACACGCCGGCACGCTCGATCCGCTGGCGACCGGCGGCCTGCCGATCGCGCTGGGCGAGGCCACCAAGACGGTTCCGTTCGTGATGGACGGTCGCAAGCGCTACCGCTTCACGGTCGCCTGGGGCGAGGAGCGCGACACCGACGATACCGAGGGCCGGGTCACCCGGATCAGCGAACTCCGCCCCTCCGCCGAGGCGATCCGGGCGCTGCTGCCGCAATTCACCGGGCTGATCGAGCAGACCCCGCCGCAATATTCCGCGATCAAGATCGCGGGCGAGCGCGCCTACGACCTCGCGCGCGACGGCGAGGTCGTCGCGCTGCAGCCGCGCCCCGTCGAAATCCACCAATTAACCCTTGTCGATCAACCCGATAGCAGCCATTCGGTGTTCGAGGCCGAATGCGGCAAGGGAACCTATGTGCGGGCGCTGGCGCGCGATATCGGCCGGATTCTCGGCTGTTTCGGCCATATCTGTGCGCTGCGGCGAACCCTGGTCGGCCCGTTCGGCGAGGACGACATGATTCCGCTGGAACAGTTGGAGGCTTTGTGCGATAGAGCCGCGTCTGGCGAGGG
>NZ_DASYMN010000300.1:0-1647 GCF_036009065.1 Bradyrhizobium sp.
GGATCATCGGGTCCGCGGCCAGACCGAGAGCATTGGCGAGCGCCTCGTGCGTGACCTGACAGCCCTGCAAGCCCGCCCGCCGGTGGCGTATGAAGCCTGCGACCGCACCGCCGCCCAGGTCTCTTCGCTCGCCCTCGTGCGCTACGACCGCAACGACTACTCGGTGCCCACAGCCTACGGCCACCGTGCGGTGCTGGTGCGCGGCTACGTCGATGAGGTCGTGATCGGCTGTGGAGCTGAGATCATCGCCCGGCATCCGCGCTCCTATGCCCACGCGGACTTCATCTTCGACCCGCTGCACTACCTCGCGCTGCTGGAGCGCAAGATCGGGGCCCTCGACCAGGCCGCTCCCTTGCAGGGCTGGGATCTGCCCGAAGCCTTCGGAACCTTGCGACGCCTGATGGAGGCGCGCATGGGCAGGCATGGCAAGCGGGAGTACGTCCAGGTGCTGCGCCTTCTCGAGACGTTCCCGCTCGAGGACGTCCACGCGGCCGTGCGCGAGGCCCTGAGACTCGGAGCCATCGGCTTTGATGCGGTCAAGCACCTGATCCTGTGCCGCATCGAGCGACGGCCGCCGAAGCTGGACCTGATGCTCTATCCCTATCTGCCGCGGGTCGCTGTCGCGACCACCTCAGCGAAGTCCTACATGGCCCTGCTGAGCGAGACACGCCCATGAGCGATGTGCCTCAGGTGTTGCTGGCCCATCATCTGAAGGCGCTCAGGCTGCCGACGTTCCTGCGCGATCATGACAAACTGGCTCGGCAATGCGCCGCGGAGGGGATTGATCATATCGGTTACCTGCTGCGCCTGGCCGAACGCGAGCTGCTTGATCGCGAAGGGCGAATGGTGGAGCGGCGCATCCGCCAGGCGCGGTTCCCAGCGGTCAAAAGCCTGGACAGCTTCGACTTTGACGCTCTTCCGGGCCTGAACAAGATGATGGTTCTGGAACTTGCCCGCTGTGCCTACATCGAGCGCCGCGAGAATGTGATCGCCCTCGGCAACAGCGGGACGGGAAAAACCCATGTGGCTTTAGGGCTCGGCCTCGCAGCCTGCCAAAAAGGGCTGCCGGTTGGCTTCACGACAGCATCGGCCCTGGTTCACGAACTGCTCGAAGCGAGTAGCGAGCGCCGGCTCCTGCGACTGCAAAAGCAGCTGGCCAGCTACAGGCTGCTGATCATCGACGAGCTAGGCTATGTGCCGCTTTCGACCACCGGAGCGGAGCTGCTGTTTGAGGTGTTCAGCCGGCGCTACGAGCGCGGCTCGGTGATCGTGACGAGCAATCTGCCGTTTGACGAGTGGACCGGCATCTTTGGCTCAGAGCGTCTCACGGGAGCTTTGCTCGATCGGCTCACCCACCATGTCCATATTCTGGAGATGAACGGCGACAGCTATCGCCTGAAAAGCAGCCAACGGCAGAGCCAGATCCAAGCAGCACTCCAGCCGCAGTGACGCGGGACAGGCGCGCAGCCAAACGCTTAAGCTTCAGCCAATTGGTACACACTTGCTCCGGCGCGCCGGTACACGTTTGAGCTGGCCTTTACACACCCACGAGATTTTGGCGCTGTCATCTATGCATCGGAGCTAAAATATATCTATGGGTCAGCAAAGCAAAGTAGCAATTTAGACGAGCTTGTAGAGAAGGTAGGT
>NZ_DASYMN010000301.1:0-3369 GCF_036009065.1 Bradyrhizobium sp.
GGATCTGACCTCAGGCAAATCTGCAGTTATTGCGATGCTCCAACGGGTTTCAACAAGTCGCATCTGAAAGTGGGCTGACTTTCCGTGTCTCGAACTCCAATGATTTGAGTCACTTATTTTGAATCAGACTCTGAGGAGCCGAGCTCTTGCGCGGCGTCTCGAAGGATGGAACCGGGCGCTTGTGGCCATCCTTCGAGGCTCGCCGTGACGAACGGCGAGCACCTCAGGATGACGTCGGAGTAAGTGCGAATGGAGCCATCGATGCGATTACGTACGCGGCTGACCGAGCGGTTTGACATCGAGCATCCGATCATTTCCGCCCCGCTGGGGATGATCGCCGGCGGAAGACTGGCGGCCGCGGTGTCGAATGCCGGTGGGCTCGGTCTGATCGGCGGCGGCTATGGCGACGGCGGCTGGCTGGAGCGGGAATTTTCCGCGGCGGGAAATGCCAAAATTGGATGCGGTTTTATCACGTGGTCGCTGGCGCAACGGCGGGGATTGCTCGATCAGGTGCTGGCAAGGCGGCCCGCCGCGGTGATGCTGTCATTCGGACCGGTCGCTGATTTCGCCGCGCAGATCAGGCAATCCGGCGTGCCGGTTATCTGCCAGGTCCAGTCGATGGCGCATGCGAGAGTGGCGGTCGGCGCCGGCGCCGAGGTGATCGTCGCACAGGGTGGCGAGGCCGGCGGACATAGCGGCAGCCGCTCGACGTTCACGCTGGTGTCCGAAGTCGCCGATTATCTCGCGAAAACGGCCCCCGATACGCTGCTGGTGGCGGCGGGCGGCGTCGCCGACGGCCGCGCGCTGGCCGCCGCTCTGATGCTCGGTGCGGATGGCGTGCTGATCGGCTCGCGGCTGGTCGCAAGTTCCGAGGCGTTGACGCCGCACGGTTTCCACGATGCGATCATCGCCGCCGATGGCGATGCGACCGTCAAGACAAGTGTGATCGATCTGGTGCGCAATTATCATTGGCCGGACGAGTTCAGCGGGCGCGCGCTCAGGAATGGTTTTGTCACGAGATGGCAAGGCGACGAAAACGCTTTGACCGAGCCTTCGATCAATGCATCCGAAAACCAACGCTACTGGGAAGCTTTCACGTCGGGAGACGCCGACAACGCAGGCGTGTTCATGGGCGAGGCGGTGGGATTGATTCACGACGTCCGGCCTGCGGCAGATATCATCGAGCAGATGGTCGCGCAGGCCCACGGACGGCTCAGTCATGCCGGACAGTTCGCCTTACCCGGCTAGTCCCGCTGCCGCTCTGCGTCAACAGGACGGCCTCCAACTGTCACAAGCGAGACTCGCCGGTGTTCACACGCTGTGGTAGTCTGGCCGTTGACGACATCTTCGGGAGTTTGCGATGACGGATCGTAACACGATTAAGACTGTGATCGAGCGATGCTACGCGGCGCGCCAGAAAGGCGACATCGAGACGCTGATGGCAGCCTTTGATCCGGAGGCCGTGTTTGAACTCGCGGGATCGAAGGAGCTGGTGCCGGCCGCAGAGGCTGCGCGAGGTCATCAGAACATTCGAGCGGCCATGACGGGGCTCATCGCGGTCTTCGATTTCATCGATCGCGACATCATCAACATGGTTATCGACGGCGAGCATGCCGCTGTCCATTCACGTGTAAAAATAAAATATGTACCGCGCGACAGGACGTTTACCACCGATCTGCTCGACTCCTTTCATTTCAGGGACGGAAAGATCGTCGAACTGCTGGAGTTTGCCGATACGGCGCTGATCAAGGAGTTGATGTCCCCAGTTTGATTAGTCTACTTCCGCACGCAGATCACCCGCACTACCGAGGCCTTCGCATCCGTCGGGGAGTCGCTCGCCGGTGCGACTCCATTGGCCTTCAAAAACTCCCGCACGACACCGGCGGGCACAAGCGTTGCTGGCGCAGGCGGCGCAGCGGCCGTCAGCTGCAGGATATCCTTAAGCGGCAAGACGCCGAGCAGCTTGGCGTCGTTGTCAAAAAAACCTGCGCCGGAAAAACCCGGACCGGGCGCGGGCTTCAGCGTCAGATCGGCGCCGCTGCCGGCCGGCGTGGCGGTCGCCTTGACGTTACTGACCGCCGCACCGCCGCCCTGAGTCTGCGGATCGGCAATTCCGATCAGTTCGCCGTCGATTTTTGCGGCGTCCTCACTCAGCGCAATCGGTTTCAATCCGCGCGCGCCGTAGATGCGCAGCAGCGCGAGGTCGTGGTCCTTGTCTTCGGCGGTACGATCGGCATTGCCGTAGCCTGCGACCACGATCGACAGACAACCATCGACCACCTGCCGGTCGGTGACGATCGCGCCGTCGTCGCTGACGACGATGCCGGTGCCATATTCGACGGTCTTGCGCGGCGGCGGTCCGCCGGCCTGCGCGCCGTTGGGAAACGGAGTGAACGCGCTCGACATCGCGATCACCACCGGCTCCATGGTGCCTTCGGTGGCCTGGTCGTAGAGGATGGTGAGGATGCGGACTTCATCGCCCTTGATCTGGCCTCGCAGATAAAATTTCTTCAGGCCCTGCAGGCCCGACAGCACGAAGAAATCCGGCTTGACCAAGCTGTATTCGATTTTTCGCCCGGCGGGCTCCTTCTTCTCCCGCTCGGCGAGTTTTGCCGTGGTGGGGCCCGCCTCCTTGCGCCGCGCCATCTGGATCTGGATGGTGCCGGTGGTGGAGGTCCATTTGGCGCCGGTGGCGTCGCTGGATTGCTGCGGCACAAGTTTTGTCGGCACGCCAAGGCGGACGCCGGTGCCGGCATCGAACACGATCTTCCAGCCGACATTGTCCTGGCGCTTTTTCGCGCCTTCCGCGAGCGCGCCGCGCTCCTGCGGATTGAGCACGCCGGTCTGTTTGGCCCCGCGGTCCTTCTGGAACGCCTTGATGCCGGCCACCATGCGGTCGCTGACCTCGCCATTGATCGCGCCGTTATAGTGCCCGACCCAGGCCAGATCCGACTGGATCGCCTGACGCTCCGCCTGCGCCATCGCGCTTGCGGTATCGGCCGGGGTCTGCAGTGCGGGACGGATCGGAACGGTGGTGACCGGTTTTGGCCGCGCGCCCGCCGCCGACGGCGGCGTCATCTGCGCCTGCGCTGAAACCGCGGAGGCTACGATGACAAAGGTTGCAGCGATCGCCGATCTCATGACAAACCCTAGGTTGACGCGGGCGCAATTAAGCACATCTGCTTAGTCGGCACCAACGGGGCAGGGGTTCACGGAACGCCAGCCCTTATCCTGAGAGCCTGATCCAAAAATGTATCCGAGTCATTTCAACTACTTAGGAACGACGGTGTTGCGGGGATCTGACCTCAGGCAAATCTGCAGTTATTGCGATGCTCCAACGGGTTTCAACAAGTCGCATCTGAAAGTGGG
>NZ_DASYMN010000302.1:0-18603 GCF_036009065.1 Bradyrhizobium sp.
AGGGCACCAACGGGCACCCCTTGAGGCGGGATTAACGTACCCACCTCGCGCGGCAAGGCACCGCGCGCGCCCAAGGCTAGGCGCAGCGCCTCCCGGCGCTCCACCAACCAGGCCATCGACCGTTCCGGGGCGCCCCGGTCCGGCCAGCTTTCGCTCCATCCGTTGAATGACCGGCTCTAGAAGCGGCCCTTCATCGAACAGGACCCGGAATATATACAAGAGTTTAGGAACTAGATCAATAGGAATTTTTAGGTTCCAAAAGTTTTTTTCGCAGCCCGGATGGGGCGAAGCGCAATCCGGGGCAGACAGTGGGCTAACGCAAATCGGCTCGATCTTTGCGAAGATTGTCTGCTGCAAGCAGAATCCCGGATTGCGCTTCGCTCCATCCGGGCTACGAGCTGCTTTTTAACCTCGCCCCGCAGCTTCGCGGGGAGAGGTCGGCGCGTAGCGCCGGGTGAGGGGCCAGGCACTGCGCTTGCCCGAATTGTCAACCTATCGGGTCGGTATTCGAGCGACCCGAGAGTCTTTTGATTGTGTTCGGCGCATTGCCTGGCCCCTCACCCGAAGCCTTCGCTGCGCTTCGGCTTCGACCTCTCCCCGCGAACAGCGGGGCGAGGTTAAGAAGCCACCTTCGCCTTGGCGTCCTGGATCGCGCGCCAGATGCGTTCCGGCGTCAGCGGCATGTCGATATGCGCGATGCCGAACTCCGTGAGCGCGTCGAGCACCGCGTTGACGATGGTGGAGAGGCTGCCGGCGCAGCCGGCCTCGCCGCAGCCCTTGGTGCCCAGCGGATTGGATTTCGCGCGCACCGGATGATCGCCGACCGCCATCATCGGGATATCCTCCGCGCGCGGCATCGCATAGTCCATGAACGACCCGGTGATCGGCTGGCCGCTTGAATCGTAGCTGACGCATTCCATCAGCGCCTGTCCGATGCCCTGCGCGACGCCGCCGTGCAGCTGTCCCGCCACCGTCATCGGGTTGACGATGGTGCCGAAATCATTGACGCCGGTGTAGCGCACGATCTGCACGACGCCGGTGTCTGGATCGATCTCGACTTCGGCGACGTGACAGCCATTCGGGAAGGTCGACGGCACTTCCTTGGTGGTGTGGTCGACGTCGAGCGACGATGGCACGCCTTCCGGCATGTTGCCTTCGCGCAAGCGCCGCGCCAGCTCCATAATGTCGATGCTGCGGTCGGTGCCGGCGATGGTGAAACGGCCGCCGGCAAACTCGATGTCGCCCTCCGCGGCCTCCATCAGATGCGCGGCGGCTTTCTTGCCCTTCTCGATCACCAGCTTCGACGCCTCGACGATGGCCATCCCGCTGGCGGTGATGGAGCGCGAACCTCCGGTGCCGTTGCCGGCATGCACGATGTCGCTGTCGCCCTGTTCCAGCTTGACCGCTTCGAAGGGCACCCCGAGCTGGTCGACCATCACCTGCGCGAACGGCGAGGCGTGACCCTGGCCGTAGTCGAGCGTGCCCGTGATCAGCCGCACCACTCCGTCGCTTTCGAACACGATCTTGCCCAGTTCGACGCCGGGAGGTGCGGTGACTTCCAGATACGAGCCGACCGCGATGCCCCGTAGCTTGCCGCGCTTGCGGCTTTCTTTCTTCCGCCTGGCGAAGCCAGCGTGATCGGAAATCTCCAGCGCCTTGCTGAAGACCCCCTGAAAATCGCCGCTGTCATAGATGACGCCCGACGAGGCTGTGAACGGCATCTGCGCGGATTTCACAAAATTGCGCTTGCGCAAGGTCAGCCGGTTGATCCCCATCTCATCGGCGGCGCGATCGATCAGCCGCTCCATGAAGTAGTTGGCTTCGGGGCGGCCGGCGCCGCGATAGGGGCCCATCAGCGTCGTGTTGGTCAATACGGTCTTGATATCGACCGATAGCAGCGGCGTACGATAGACACTGGAGATGTTCTTGCCGATGTTGAGCGACAGCGGAAGCGGCGCCACTCCCGTAATGTAGGCGCCGAGGTTGCCGTAGCCGCTGACTTTTACCGCGAGGAATTTGCCTTCGCCGTCGAGCGCCAGCTCGCAGTGAATCTGATGCGCGCGGCCGTGGCTGTCCGACAGGAAACTGGTGGAGCGCTCGTCTGTCCATTTCACCGGACGGCCCAGCGCCTTCGCGGCGTGCAGGATGCAGAGATATTCGGGATAGTTGATATTCTTCATGCCGAACGAGCCGCCGACATTGGCGGTCAGCAGGTGCACCTTGTCGTTCGGCACCTTGAGCAGGTTTTTCGCGAGATTGGTGCGATTGCCCGCGACGCCCTGGGTCGGAACCTGAATCGTGTAGCGCTCGTTCGCCTTGTCGTAAGAAGCCAGCGCGGCGCGCGGCTCCATCGCCACCACTGCGACGCGGGTGTTGGTGATATCGAGTTTTGTGACATGCGCGGCGCCGGCGAAAGCCGCTTCGACCTTGGCCGCGTCGCCATAGTGATAGTCCAGCGCCACGTTGTTGGGGATGTGATCGTAGAGTTGCGGCGCGCCGGGCTTGGCGGCTTCCTCGGCGCTGGTCACCGCGGGCAGCGGCTCGATATCGAGCACGGTCGCTTCACCGGCATCGCGCGCCTGCGCCAGCGTTTCAGCCACCACGAATGCCACGGGGTCCCCGACATAGCGCACCTTGTCGGTCATCAGCGCGGTGCGATTGGTCTGCTTGAGCGGCGAACCGTCACGGTTCTTGAGCGGCAAGCCGCAGGTGTAGGCACCGTAGTCAGCGGAAGCAAGGTCAGTGCCGGTCCACACCCCCAGCACGCCCGGCATCGTCCGGGCGGCTGTTGTGTCGATGCCGCGGATGATGCCGTGCGCGTGGCTGCTGCGGACGATCCAGGCGTAGGCCTGTCCCGGCAGGTTGAAATCGTCGGTATATTTGCCCTTGCCGCGGAGCAGCGTGTCGTCCTCCTTGCGCAGCACCGGCTGGCCGACACCGAATTTTTGCAGTGCGATAGCGTTATCAAGGGAGGGTGATGATGGCTGATCTTGCATTGCGAAGTCCTGAAATGCCTGATGTTCGCGCGATTTTGCGGCTTCGCCTCCAGATAACGCGGCCGACCCCGGACGACAACGCCTGATTGGGCATGATCCCATGCCCGCGGCTGTTGCACCGCCCGGCTTGGCTGCTAAAGTTTCCGTGAACGGAAATTCCTCGTCGGCCGGAACCGGCCGCGGAAAGAAAGTTTGATGAACGATGATACGCGGCTTCGCGACGGCCTTTCGCCGCGCGAAGGTTCGCTGGGATCGGCTGTCGCGGCGGCAGGCGGCAATGTGCGCACGGCGTCGCCAAATGAAAGTTCCGGCGTTTATGCCGCGCTCGATCTCGGCACCAACAATTGCCGCCTGCTGATCGCCTGTCCGACCGGCGATGGTTTCCGCGTGATCGATTCGTTCTCGCGGATCATCCGGTTGGGAGAGGGAATTTCCGCCACCGGCCGCATCAGCGACGCCGCGATCGGCCGCGCCATCACCGCCTTGAGCATTTGCCGCGACAAGATCAGGGCGAAGAACGCCACGCGGCTGCGGCTGATCGCGACCGAAGCCTGCCGCGCGGCTGACAATGCCGACAGTTTTCGCCGTCAGGTGGCCGCCGAAACAGGTATCCGGCTGGAGGTGATCGACCGCGAGACCGAAGCCTCGCTCGCGGTGATCGGCTGCTCGCCGCTGCTCGATCCGCACGGGCGCGGCGCGATCCTGTTCGATATCGGCGGCGGATCGACCGAACTGGTGCGGATTGAACGCGACCCGGAACAGCGTAGCGCGGTGCCGCGCATCAAGGCCTGGATGTCGATTCCGCTCGGCGTGGTCACGCTGGCCGAGCATTTCGGCGGCAGGGACGTGACGCCAGGGTCCTATGCGCTGATGGTGCAGGAAGTGGCGCAATACATTGCCGCCTTCGCGGCCGAACATGGCGGCGACCTCAAGGGCATGCACATGCTCGGCACGTCAGGGACCGTGACGACGCTGGCCGGGGTCCATCTCAATCTCCTGCGCTACGATCGCCGCCGGATCGATGGCGTCTGGCTGAGCGATGCGGACGTCACCGCGACCATCGCGCGCCTGCTCGGCATGAGCTACCAGCAGCGCGCAGGCAATCATTGCATCGGTGTCGAGCGCGCCGACCTGGTGCTGGCGGGCTGCGCCATTCTCGACGCGATCCGCAACGCATTTCCGCTGCCGCGCCTGCGGGTCGCCGATCGCGGCCTGCGCGAGGGCATGCTGGTCGAAATGATGCGCGAAGACGGCGCGCTGCGCGGGCGTTGATTCCTCGTCGTCATTGCCGGGCTTGACCCGGCGACCCATCCTGAGTGAACAAGACCAATGACACCTGCGCTGCGAATTTTTCTTATGATGGATGCCCGGATCAAGTCCGGGCATGACGGCTAGCTATGGCAAAAGACACCACCGGACGGCTCCGCGTCACCGTCAAGAGCGGCGGCAGGCTCAAGCTGTCCTCAAAACTCTGGCTGGAACGCCAGCTCAACGATCCCTACGTCGCAAAGGCCAAGCGTGACGGATTGCGTTCGCGCGCGGCCTACAAGTTGATCGAAATCGACGACAAGCACCATTTCCTCAAGCGTGGCGCGACGGTGGTTGATCTCGGTGCCGCGCCGGGCGGCTGGAGCCAGATCGCCGCCAAGCGGGTAGGGGCGGCCGACGGAAAGGGCAAGGTCATCGCCATCGATCTTCTGGAGATGCCGGAAATCGTCGGCGTCAGCTTTGCGCAGCTGGATTTTCTTAAAGAAGATGCGCCGGAAAAATTGCTGGCGCTGATGGGCGGCCGCGCGGATGTGGTGCTGTCGGACATGGCCGCCAATACCACGGGCCACCGCAAGACCGACCAGCTGCGCATTCTGGGCCTGGTGGAAGGTGCTGCCGCCTTCGCTTCGGATGTGCTCAATCCCGGCGGGACGTTCGTTGCAAAAGTGTTTCAAAGCGGCGCCGATGCGGAGTTGCTGGCGCAGCTGAAGCGCGATTTCGCCAGCGTCCGGCATGTAAAGCCGGCCTCCAGCCGGACCGATTCCTCGGAACGCTACGTGCTGGCGATGGGGTTTCGGGGGCAGCCCAAACGCTGATCGCGCGTGTCGTTGCCTTCGCCGGCTTCATGCCGCTGCGTTTTCACGGGCCGGCCGGATCAGCACATCCGCCGAGATGCCAAGCTGCTGGTGCAGGCGGCGGATCATGTCAATCGACAAGCTGCGTTTTCGGTTCATGACTTCCGCGACGCGTGCGCGCGTTCCGATCAACGGTTCAAGGTCTTTCCGGGTCAGGCCGAGCTGCTCCATCCGAAACTGGATCGCCTCAATCGGATCGGGCGGATCCATCGGATAGTGCCGGGCTTCATAGACGTCGATCAGTGTCGCCAACACGTCAAGCCGGTTGCCTTTCTGCGTGCCGCTCTTCGCGCCCCACAAGCGCTCCACTTCGGCAAGCGCGGCCTTGTAGTCCGCTTTTGTGCGAATTGGCTTCAATTCAGTTGTCATGCCGTACCTCGGTCACATCGATTTTATCATAGGCTTTGTGGGTACCGATCCATTTGATCCAGATCATCGCCTTCTCAAAGTCGATTGCTACCACGAGACGATAGTCATCGCCTTTGATGTTGAAGACAATCCGCTCCGCGTTGACGATGCTCGCCGTCGCATACCGACGCCTTACGTCCGCAGTATTCTTCCAGGATGCCTTGCTCGCTTCGTCGAACCAGGCGTCCAGCGCGGCTTTCACGGCTGGCCGGTCCTTACTGGCGGAAAGACTGTCGACGAACTGTCGCAACGTACGGCGGGCGATGATCCTCATTCGCCTCTCACTACCATGGTCCCGTTATGGGAGCAAGAAGCGACCGGTCTAGCGCCAAATTTGCACGGGCAACGACTGACCCGAGATTATCTCAGCCCAGCCGCTGATCCCTTGCGTCTTCGGTGCCTTCGCTGGCGGCTTTCGCGGCGGCCTTGGCGGCGCCCTTGCGGCTGGAGATTTCGACCGCCTTGCGGCCGGAGATTTCGTGTCCGGCATCATCGGGCATTTGATAGAAGAAATACGCCGACACCGCCGAGATGATCGCGACCACGATGAACGCCGGCGCGAAATCGGCGGCGCTGAGTTCGCTGACGTGGTGCAGCACCATGGTGGTTTCTACCGAGAACGCGCCGACCGCGACGCCCGCGGAAATCGCCAGTTGCTGGTTGACGCTGACCAGCGTGGTGGCGCGGCTCATCTGCGCCGGTTCGACCTCGGCGTAGGCGACCGTGTTGATGGCGGTGAATTGCAGCGAGCGGAAGAAGCCGCCGACCACCAGGATGATCATGATCAGCAGCAACGGCGTCGTCACCGTGAACAGCGCGCAGGCGGCGAGAAACACCGAACTGACCACCGCGTTGATCACCATGATGTTGCGGAAGCCGAAGGTGCGGATGATGCGCGCCGCCAGCGTCTTCATGCCCATCGCGCCGACCGCCGACGCAAACGTCACCAGCCCCGATTTAAATGGCGACAGGCCGAATCCGACCTGCATCAAGAGCGGCAGCAGGAACGGCAGCGCGCCGATGCCGAGCCGGAACAGGAAGCCGCCTAGGATGCTGGCGCGCAGCGTCGGCAGCCGCATCAGTGTGAAATCCAGCACCGGCGAGGCGGTGCGTCTGGCGTGGATCACATAAAGCGTCATCGAGATCGAGCCGACCGCGATCAGCGCCACGACGATTGTCCATGGCAAAAGGTTGAGGCCTGCCACCGAAAGGCCGAACGCAATCCCACCAAGCCCGATCCCGGCCAGAACCAATCCGTAGAGATCGAAGCGCTCGGGCTCCTCGCTGCGGATCGGATCGATGTAGCGCAGCGCCATGAAGATGCCGAGCAGCCCGATCGGGATGTTGATCAGGAAGATCCAATGCCAGGAGAAATAGGTGGTGATGAAGCCGCCGAGCGGCGGGCCGACCACCGGGCCGACCAGCGCCGGCACCGTGACCCACGCCATGGCGTTGACCAGCGCGCTCTTGTCGATCGAGCGCAGCAGCACCAGCCGCCCGACCGGCGTCATCATGGCGCCGCCGATGCCTTGCAGGATGCGCGCGATCACGAAGTGGGTGACCGAGGAGGACAGCGCGCAGCCGATCGAGCCCACCATGAACACCGCGATGGCGATCGAAAACACCGCGCGCGCGCCAAACCGGTCGGCGGTCCAGCCGCTGGCCGGGATGAACACCGCCAGCGACAGCAGATACGAGGTGATGGCAAGTTTCAGCGTCAGCGGGCTGGTGCCGATATCGGCGGCGATCGCCGGCAACGAGGTCGCGATGACCGTGGAATCCATGTTTTCCATGAACAGGGCGGTAGCCACGATGAGCGGGATCAGGCGTTCTTTGTTCATGGAATCGCTGGGGAAAGCACGAAGCGGGATGGACAAGGGCTGTATCACCCCACCGCAATGCAGGCTATTGCGGAACCCGCAAAACCACCTAAATCTGCGTGACGAAACCGCCGGAGATCCGACGATGATTTACGTGCTCGCTGCCTTGCTGCCGCCGATCGGCCTGCTGCTGAACGGGCAGCCGTTTTCGGCGATCTTCAACCTGGTCCTGATCGTGTTTTGCGCGATTTTCGGGCTGGTTTTCCATATTCTGCTGCTGGTGCCGTCGGCGCATGCGATGATCGCGGTGCACATGAAGCGCGAGCAGCGCATGCACCGTGAGATCGTGAACTCGATCCGCCGGCACGGTCCGCCGCCCGGCTATCCGCACTGAACGGGAGGCCGATAAAAGGCCTGTGCATGGCTGCCAAACCCTTTGATTCGACAGGCCGCCATGCTATCGACCACCGCCAACCCCACCGATGGGCTTTGATTCGACGGTGACGCGAGCAGCGTCGCCGCAGAACCCGTTCATCTCCAAGGGTCATATCGCGGCGGCAGGCCGCGCAATGGAGTTGGCAATGGCGCAGGTGCAGGGACTGAACGGAATACGCGAAGCCTACACGTTCGATGACGTGCTGCTGAAGCCCGGCCTTTCGGACATCCTGCCTTCCGAAGCCGATATCCGCTCCCGCGTTACATCCGCCATTCCGCTGAACATTCCGATTATCGCCTCCGCGATGGACACCGTAACCGAGGCACGGATGGCGATCGCGATGGCGCAGGCCGGCGGCATCGGCGTGATCCACCGTAATTTCGATGTCGACGGCCAGGCCGCCCAGGTGCGCCAGGTGAAGAAATTCGAATCCGGAATGGTGGTCAATCCGCTGACCATTGCGCCGGACGCCACGCTCGCCGACGCGCTGAGCCTGATGAAGGATCACGGCATCTCTGGCATCCCGGTGGTGACGGGCGCGGCCAAGGGCGTGCCGGGCAGGCTGGTCGGTATCCTGACCAACCGCGACGTTCGTTTTGCAACCGACATGCGGCAACGCATTTCCGAACTGATGACGCACGAAAAACTGGTCACGGTGCGCGAGGGCGTCAGCCAGGACGAGGCGAAACGGATGCTGCACCAGCACCGCATCGAAAAACTGCTGGTGGTCGACGATCACTACCGCTGCGTCGGCCTGATCACCGTCAAGGACATGGAAAAGGCGGTCGCCCATCCGCTCGCCAGCAAGGACACGCAGGGGCGGCTGCGTGTCGCAGCAGCCACCACAGTCGGCGAAGGCGGCTTCGAGCGCACCGAGCGGCTGATCGAGGCCGGGGTCGACCTGATCGTGGTGGACACCGCGCATGGCCACTCCTCGCGCGTGCTGGAGGCCGTCGGCCGCATCAAGCGGCTGTCCAATGCGGTGCAGATCATCGCCGGCAATATCGCGACCACGGAAGGGGCGCAGGCGCTGATCGATGCCGGCGCCGACGCCATCAAGGTCGGCATCGGCCCGGGCTCGATCTGCACCACCCGCATCGTCGCCGGCGTCGGCGTGCCGCAACTGACCGCGATCATGGATGCGGTGGAAGCCGCCAAGAAGGCCAACGTGCCGGTGATCGCCGACGGCGGCATCAAATATTCCGGCGATCTGGCCAAGGCGCTGGCGGCCGGCGCCGACATCGCGATGGTCGGCTCGCTGCTCGCGGGCACCGACGAGACGCCCGGCGACGTGTTTTTGTGGCAGGGCCGTTCCTACAAAGCCTATCGCGGCATGGGCTCGGTCGGCGCGATGGCGCGGGGCTCCGCCGACCGCTACTTCCAGCAGGACATCAAGGATACGCTCAAGCTGGTGCCGGAGGGCATCGAGGGCCAGGTGCCCTACAAGGGTCCGGTCGGCAACGTCATGCATCAGCTTGCCGGCGGCCTTCGCGCCGCGATGGGATATGTCGGCGCCCGCAATCTGGCCGAGTTCCACCAGAAGGCGCAGTTCGTACGCATCACCGGCGCGGGCCTGCGCGAAAGCCACGTCCACGACGTGACGATCACGCGCGAAAGCCCGAATTATCCCGGTGGGGCGTGAGCGCCATCAGCCCAAATTGAGCCGCACAACGGCTTAAAAACGCGCTACGATCCGGGCGTTACGGGCGCGGCCGGCGCCGCAGACGCGCATTGGGTTGCGGCGTGACCTGAACTCATCTCAACACAAATCGAATAGAGAAACTTGACACGATGGTTGACTGGACAGACGACAGGATTGCCGCGCTCTCGGATCAGGATCTGAAGAACCTGCTGGTGAATGCGGAGCGCAAAGACGCCACCGAAATTATCCTGCAATGCCAGGCCGAGCTGGAAAAGCGCAATGCCGCCAAACCGCGCAAGAGCGCAAAGCCGCGCACCGAGATCAAGGAATTCGAGCACGAGGTGTCGGCGCAGCTTGCCACTGTCGGCAAGGAGATGGCGGAGAAGTACGACCTGTCGGAAGAGACGGCGAAGGCTCAATCGGCCGACGTGAAGGGTTTTCGCGCCCACAAGCTTTTGGATTCCAAAGGCTATGCGAAACTCGGCGGCATGCAGCGCGACGGCTCGGTCGCCATCGAGCGCTATATCTCCTATCGCCGTGGCAACGACACCGTCTACCTCGGCGCTTTCCTAAAGAAGGATGCGCCGCTGGAAGATCAGGAGTTTCATGTGATCGCGCCGACGGCGCTGCTCGATGGGGCTAAGCCGGTGGCGGAGATACGCCCGAGCGCAACCGAGAAGCAGAAGCAACCTGCTGACAGCGGGCTTGCCTTCAAGGATTTGCCGAGCGCCACCGCGGCGTTCGACGCGGCGCTGGCGAAGATCACGGCCTGACCTTGAGTCGTCCCCGCGAAGGGCGGGGACCCATACGCCGTGTCGCCGATGATGTGGGTAATGCTGATATCCTTGTTCGAGCGCTGTGCTATTGCGGTCGATGTCAGGGTTTATGGGTCCCGCCTTCGCGGGGACGACGAGCGCTTGTCGCAATGACGAGATAAGTCAATAATCAAATTAAAACCGGAGGAAACCATCATGCCGCAATCGGCCAAGCGCGTCGTTCTTGTCTCTCGCCCCGCCGGCGAGCCAAAGGCATCCGATTTCCGCATCGAGGAGCAGGCGGTGCCGACGCCGGGCGAGGGCCAGGTGCTGCTGCGCACCATCTGGCTGTCGCTCGATCCCTATATGCGCGGGCGCATGAGCGACGGACCGTCTTATGCGCAGCCGGTGCCGATCGGCGGCGTGATGGAGGGCGGCACGGTGTCCGAGGTGATCGCCTCGAACAATCCGGGCTTTGCCAAGGGCGATATCGTGCTGTCGCGCGCCGGCTGGCAAACCCACGCGCTCTCCGACGGCAAGGGACTGGCGAAGATCGATCCGAAACTCGCACCTGTCTCGACCGCGGTGGGCGTGCTCGGCATGCCCGGCATGACCGCATATACCGGGCTGCTCGATATCGGCAAGCCGCAGGCGGGCGAGACGGTCGTCGTCGCGGCGGCCTCCGGCGCCGTCGGATCGGCGGTGGGACAGATTGCGAAGATCAAGGGCGCGCGCGCCGTGGGCATCGCCGGCGGCGCCGACAAGTGCCGCTACGTCAGGCAAGAACTCGGCTTCGACGACTGCGTCGATCATCGCGACCCGGATCTCGCGGCAAAACTGAAGGCGGCCTGTCCCAAGGGCATCGACGTTTATTTCGAGAACGTCGGCGGCGCGGTGTTCGAGGCGGTGTTTCCGCTGCTCAATGCATTCGCGCGGATTCCGGTGTGCGGCCTGATCGCGCACTATAACGACACCGAGGCATCAGCGCCGAAATGGGCGTCATCGATGATGCGCAACGTGCTGACCAAGCGGCTGACCATCCGCGGCTTCATCGTCAGCGATTTCGCCGCGCGGCATGCGGACTTTTTGCGCGACATGTCGGGATGGGTGCGCGAGGGCAAGGTCAAGCATCGCGAATTCATTACGGAAGGTCTCGACAGCGCGCCGGAAGCGTTCATGGGACTGCTGAAAGGCGCCAATTTCGGCAAGCAATTGGTGCGGGTGGGGCCGGATAAGGCGTGAGTGATTTTTTCGTCATGGCCGGGCTTGTCCCGGCCATCCACGTCTTTATTGTTGCGATACCGTCAAGACGTGGATGCCCGGCACAATGGCATGTGCTCGGGCCGGCGAAGCCGGACCCGAGTGCCGGGCATGACCAGTCTTCTGCCTACTAGCCGCGCAAAGAATCCAGATCGACATCGACCTGGCCCGGCGCCCTGACGTGACGAACCTCGAAGCCGTCGGGCTGAAAGATGTATTCCACGAGCCCGACTTCCTTGATGCCGATCACTTCCTGTTTCCTGTCGGGAATGATGAAGCCGGATGAAGGCGCCCAGACATGCCTGACGTGTCCGCGTGTAAAATCCCGGCGCTGATGGACGTGGCCACTGGCGACCAGGCGGAGGTCGACGGCTCCAAACATCTCCAGCAAATGCGTTCGTGCCGGTTGCGGGATATAGCGGACCGCGGTTGCCGCCAGTTCGGGATCGCCGGGGGCGTTGAGGTAAAGCGGCTTGTGCAGGAACAGTGCCAGCGGCTTGCCGCCGACGGCGGACAGTTGTGAGGCGAGCCAGTCGAACTGTTCGGCTTCGCGCGCAAGTCCGGTATTCATGACCATCGAATTGAGCCCGACAAAGCACCAGCTGGCGGCCTCGAAGCGCCAGCGGTCTTCACCGAAAATCGACAAGAAGGCCTGTTGGCTTGCTTCCGTGACCGGCTGCGATGGCGGCGGGCAGACCTTGGTCGGGTTGTCGCCGATGTCGTGATTGCCGGGAAGGTAGCGGCAGGTGACGGGGAGCGCATCGTGCAGCGCCTTGGCGAATTCGAGATCGTCGGGATGATCCGGGCCATCGAAGGCAAGGTCGCCGCTGTTGATGACGAGATCGGGACGCGTCGTGTCGATGTATTCGCTGACGCGATGAAAATTGTCGGTCAGCGTCGGCAGCCGGCGGGCAAGGTGCGGATCGGAAATCTGGGTCAGGCGAAAGGTGGGCATCGGAATTTCATTCAATCACGGGATCAGTAGACCCGGGCGAGGCAGCGAATATGGCAAGGGCAAGGAGGGAAAATTGTTTGTGATGAAAGGGCTATGGCCAAATTGCCTAGTCATCGAAACTCGGTTTTCTCCCTCGCGTCAGAGCACGCGGTAGCGGATCGCGAACGCATCGTTCGGCGCGAAGCGGACGGGCTCGGCGGCAGCTGCCGATGCAACGCGATCGGCCAGGTGCCACGGCCCGAACTGGTCGGAGTGGCTGGGATTCGCCGCAAGCCGCAGCTTGAACAACCGCTGCGGCTGACCCGGCAGGTTCAGCACCACGACGCGCTCGGTGGTGCGGAAATCGAGCGGCACCGATCCCCGGAGCACGGTGCGGCCGTCCTCGGTGGAGGCCAGCCCCTCGCGCAGTTTGGCGAGCGTCTGGTTCTTGTCGGTATGAAGTTCGATCTGCGTGGTGCCGGCAATGACAGCCAAGGCGGCAGCGTTGGGCAGGCGGATTTCGAACTCGACCGCCGGTTTTGACGAATTGATCCCGAGATGGTCGAACGCTGCGTGGCGCATGTCATCGGCGGCAAGGCTAAAAGGCCGATCGCGACGATGGCGGCGGCGAAATGACGGGCAATATCGCGGGACGAACGGTAGCGCCCCCGGAAATACAGGGTGAGGACGATCGCGACCGCGGTCGCCGCCGCCGCGCCGGCCAGCCCGGACCTCAGCAGGCTCGTCCAGCTATCCGGGGCTTCAGTCACCACCGGGCCTTTGAACCCTGCCATTCCCGCCAAAATAGTCATTTAAGCACCCCAGAGCGCTCCGGCGCTGCGCGCGGAGGGAACCCGTCGGGCATTGGTCGCGGCACTGGCGGCTCCGGTTCAAGATGACGGGCCGGGATTCATTGTCAGGGCAGGGCGCGGTCGCTATACGCGGGGCCTGCATATGGGCTGAGGAGAATTCCAATGTCGGTTCAAATGGTTCTGCTGCCGGTCTTCGTGCTGGTCGGGCTCACCTTCGCGCTACTGCTCGGGATGGCGACGATGCGCACGCGCGCGCTGAAAGGCGGGGAAACCAAAATGAAGGACGTCGCGCTCGGAGAGCAGAACTGGCCGACCCGGGCGGCGCAGATCGGCAATTGTTTCAGCAATCAGTTTGAAATGCCGCTGCTGTTCTACGTCCTGATCGCGCTGGCGCTGCCGTTGCGCCGCGCCGACCTGGTGATCGTGATGTTGTCGTGGGTATTCGTGGTCACGCGTTTCGTCCATGCCGGCATTTTCGTCACCTCCAACGATCTGCGGCAGCGTGGATCGGCCTGGTTCGCAGGCGTGCTGGTGCTGTTCGCGATGTGGCTGTATTTCGCGCTGAAGCTGCTGCTGCTGATCTGATCAGGCTCCGCTCTCTCGAATTGAAAGTTTTCCATGACGCCTGCTGCACGGCTCTCGGCTGCCATTGAGCTGATCGATGCGATCGATACCCAGCGCGTTCCCGCGGCGAAAGCACTGAAGGAGTGGGGCACCGCGCATCGCTATGCCGGCTCCGGCGACCGCGCCGCGATCTCGGGCCTGGTCTGGGACGTGCTGCGCCGCCGCGCCTCCGGCGCCTGGATTATGAACAACGACACGCCGCGCGCGCGCGTGCTCGGCATGCTGAAGGTCGAGCGCGGGCTGGACGCCGACGCCATCGCCGCGCTGTGCGACGGCGGACGCTTTGCGCCGCAGCCGCTCAACGAGGCCGAGCGTGCGGCGCTGGCGTCGCGGTCGCTCGACGATGCGCCGGCCCATATTGCCGGCGATTATCCGCAATGGCTGGACGGATATCTGGCGCAGGTGTTCGGCGATGACCGCGCCGCGGAAGCGACCGCGATGGCTAGCCGCGCGCCGCTCGATCTGCGCGTCAATACCCTGAAGGCCAAGCGTGAGAAGGTGCTGGGATCGACCGCGCATCTCGGCACGACGTCGACGCCGTGGTCGCCGGTCGGGCTCCGCATCGAGCTCGGCGCCGACGCGCGCAATCCCGGCATTCATGCCGAGGAAGACTTCATCAAGGGCGCCATCGAGGTGCAGGACGAAGGCTCGCAACTGGCGGCGTTGCTGTCTGCGGCAAAACCCGGCGAGCAGGTGATCGACCTGTGCGCCGGCGCCGGCGGCAAGACCCTTGCGCTTGCGGCAATGATGCAGGGCAAGGGCCGGCTGATCGCGACCGACCACGACAAGCGGCAGCTGGCGCCGATCTATGAGCGGCTGTCGCGCGCCGGCGTGCATAATTGCGACGTGCGCACGCCGAAGGGGCCGAACGATACGCTGAGCGACATTTACGCTTCGGCCGACCTGGTGCTGATCGACGCGCCCTGCACCGGCACGGGCACGTGGCGGCGCAATCCCGACGCCAAATGGCGGATGCGTCCCGGCGCGCTGGAGGTGCGGCTGAAGGACCAGGTCGCGGTGCTGGATCGCGCCGCCGATCTAGTCAAGCCGGGCGGGCGGATCGCCTACATCACCTGCTCGGTCTTGGGCCAGGAGAACGGCGAGCAGGTAAGGGCTTTTATCGTCCGCCATCCGGAATTCGCGGTGGTGCCGCCGTCGCAAACGATGTCGGTATTGTGGGACAAAGCGGACGATTTCGCCGCGGCCACGCTGCAGTCGGCGGAAGGGTTGCTGATGACCCCGCGCCGCACCGGGACCGACGGGTTTTTCGTGTCGGTGCTGAAAAGGCAGGCCAGCTAACGCTTCGTCATCCTGAGGTGCTCGCCGCACTTGGCGGCGAGCCTCGAAGGATGGGTCACAAGCACCGGCGACCATCCTTCGAGACGCCGCGCAAGCGCGCGGCTCCTCAGGATGACGGCGTACCTTTGGCTTTTCAGGGTTGCGACCCCGCCTTGAGTCGCGTAATTCCTTGCCATGACAGCATCCAGCAAAACCTCCGTTTTACCGTCAGACCCGTCGCCGCATGTGGCCTCGGCGCATGACAAGATTCTGATCGTCGATTTCGGCTCTCAGGTGACGCAGCTGATCGCGCGGCGGGTGCGCGAGGAGGGCGTTTATTCCGAGATCGTGCCGTTCCAGAAGGCGGAAGCCGCGTTCCTTCAAATGAAGCC
The DNA here is from genome assembly GCF_036009065.1 of Bradyrhizobium sp. GTDB lineage: Bacteria > Pseudomonadota > Alphaproteobacteria > Rhizobiales > Xanthobacteraceae > Bradyrhizobium. Next base: position 15,481 of record NZ_DASYMN010000302.1, read on the forward strand.
GAAGGCGGTGATCCTGTCCGGCGGGCCGGAATCGGTGCACGAGGCCGGCTCGCCGCGCGCGCCGCAGGCGATTTTCGATTCCGGCGTGCCGGTGCTCGGCATCTGCTACGGCCAGATGGCCATGGCGGCGCAACTCGGCGGCACCATCGAGGGCGGCCATCACCGCGAATTCGGCCGCGCCGATGTCGAGGTCAAAGCCGCGAGCCGGCTGTTCGATTCGACATGGGGCATGGGCGAACGCCATCCGGTGTGGATGAGCCATGGTGACCGTATCACCAAAATGCCGCCGGGTTTTGAGGTCGCGGGCGTCTCGGCGAATGCGCCGTTCGCGATCATCCAGGACGAGACGCGCCGCTATTACGGGCTGATGTTCCATCCCGAGGTCGTGCACACCCCCGACGGCGCAAAGCTGATCCGCAATTTCGTCCGCAAGGTCGCGGGGTTGACCGGCGACTGGACCATGCGCGCCTTTCGCGACGAGGCGATCGCGAAAATCCGCGCCCAAGTCGGCCGGGGCAAGGTGATCTGCGGATTGTCAGGCGGCGTCGATTCCGCGGTTGCCGCGGTGCTGATCCACGAGGCGATCGGCGACCAGCTCACTTGCGTGTTCGTCGATCACGGATTGCTGCGGCTCAACGAAGCCGAGACCGTGGTCGACCTGTTCCGGCATCACTACAACATCCCCTTGGTGCATGTGGATGCCTCAAAACAGTTCCTCGGCGAATTGGCCGGCGTCACCGATCCCGAAGCGAAGCGCAAGACCATCGGCCGGCTGTTCATCGAGGTGTTCGATGCCGAGGCATCGAGGATCGGCGGCGCGGAATTTTTGGCGCAGGGCACGCTGTATCCCGACGTGATCGAGAGCGTGTCGTTCACCGGCGGCCCGTCGGTGACGATAAAATCGCACCACAATGTCGGCGGCTTGCCCGCGCGCATGAATATGAAACTGGTCGAGCCCTTGCGCGAACTGTTCAAGGACGAGGTGCGCGTGCTCGGACGTGAGCTCGGCCTGCCGGAAATCTTCGTCGGCCGCCATCCGTTTCCAGGCCCCGGCCTTGCGATCCGCTGCCCCGGCGAGATCACACCCGAAAAACTCAACATCCTGCGCAACGCCGACGCCATCTATATCGACCAGATCCGCAAGGCGGGCCTGTACGACAAGATCTGGCAGGCCTTTGCCGTGCTGCTGCCGGTCAAGACGGTCGGCGTGATGGGCGACGGGCGGACGTATGAATACGTCGTGGGATTACGCGCGGTGACCTCGACCGACGGCATGACGGCTGACTTTTATCCGTTCGAGATGGCGTTTCTCGGCGAGACCGCGACGCGCATCATCAACGAGGTCAAGGGCGTTAATCGCGTGGTGTATGACGTGACGAGTAAGCCGCCGGGGACGATCGAGTGGGAGTGATCGCGGGCCCCAAGGCCGATCAGCGTGTTATCTTCTGATGTCGCAAGGCTTCGCCAGCATGGATGTGGAACTCGTGCTCTCGGATCTACTGAAGCGAAAGGACATCTATACCTTCTTCAGCGGTTCGGCATTCGACAAGGCCGTTGCCTATCAGGCTGAGGGACGCGTCGCGGAGCTGGAGATCAGCGAGGATCTCAGCCACCTCAGCGCCACGGTGCGAGGAAGCGGATCCAATATCTATCGCGTCGATATTCAACTGGTTTTCAGTCAAGGCCGGCTCGCCGATCTCGACGGCGAATGCAGTTGTCCAATGGCGGAGAATTGCAAGCATGTGGCGGCGACCGTGCTCCAGGCGCTGAACGGCAAACCGCCTTCGACGTCGGGCCCTGCCGACAAGCGAGGGGCGGCTGCCACGCCGGCGGCGGCTTTATCCTACGAAGTCACCGCTTGGCTCGACATTGTCGGTAAGGTCCTGCGCGGCAATGACTACCCCGCCGACCAGCCCCAACGGCTGCTTTATTGCCTGCATTCTTCCCAGGACGGCGAGCGCATGCCGGACCTGGCCGTGTCCCTAGTCTCGGTCCGCGTGCTGAAGGGCGGAGAGTTCGGTGCCCAGGTGTCGCAGCCAAATCTAGGGGAGTTTTCACCCGAGCGCGCGGCGAAATATTATCGCGACGTCGATATCGAGATTCTGACCAAGCTCACCAGCCGACGCAGGGCGTATGGCTATTACGCCAGTGAGCGGCTGCAATCCGCCGAACTGCTGCAGCAGATCATCGCGACGGGCCGATCCTTTTGGAATGACCACGAGCGGCCGCCGCTGCGTTGGGGGGAGCAACGCGAAGGCCGCATCGAATGGCAGGGTGGCAAGAAAACCGTCGTGCCGCGGCTGATCGTTCCGGGCATGACCGCGTTCAACGCCCAGCCGCCGGTCTATCTGGATGAAATCGCCGGAGTGATGGGGCGGGTCGAGCTGAACCTGCCGCCGCGACTGGCGCATCAGATCCTGTCGGCGCCGCCTCTTCCACGCGCGCAGCTTGCTGAGGTCGCCACCCGCCTCGGTCAGAAAATTCCGGTAATCCATCACGACGTATTGCCCGCGCCTCCGGCGGCAGCGGTGAAGATCACGGAAGCGCCGGTGCCGATCCTCCGGTTGAAATTGGGGCGCGCTGCGGCCTACGCTTCCTGGTATCGCGATGCGGCAACCGTCATGCCGGTCGCCCATCTCAGCTTCCGTTACGGCCCGCTCGAAGTCGATTCCACGGAGAGCAGGATTCGGCTGGAAGTATTTCAGAACGGGCAGGTCTACACGCTGTCGCGGCGCCGCGCGCTGGAGAGCAGCAAATTCGAGCGATTGCACGCCATCGGCTTCGTCAATGCAAGATCGGTCTATTCGTATCTCGAAGGCGGTCACTTCGAGATGACGTTCAAGTCAGCACCTAGCTGGCTCGATTTTCTCAACCATCGCGCCGCGGAATTGCAGGCCGAAGGTTTTGAAATCCGCATCGACGACGATTTTCCGTATCGGCCGGCGATCCCCGCCGGCGCCTTCGATGCGGAGTTCGAGGGTAGCGGCATCGACTGGTTCGAGCTGGCGCTCGGCGTCGAGATCGACGGCGAACGGCGCGACCTTGCGCCGATGCTGGCGGCGCTGGTCTCCAATCCGGGCTTCACGCCGGACATGGTCAGAAAGCTCGCCGAGGACGGCGATA
>NZ_DASYMN010000303.1:0-38656 GCF_036009065.1 Bradyrhizobium sp.
TTAACGTACCCACCTCGCGCGGCAAGGCACCGCGCGCGCCCAAGGCTAGGCGCAGCGCCTCCCGGCGCTCCACCAACCAGGCCATCGACCGTTCCGGGGCCCCGGTCCGGCCAGCTCTCGCTCTGTCCGCTGAAGGATCGCTTCTAGAAAGCGGCCCCTCATCGGACAGGACGCGAGCAGGATAAGGCAGGTTTTGGGGTGTTGGATAGGCATACATTCACAATTTCGTGAACAGCGACTCGCAGCCTTGCGCCCGAGGCGCAGACGCTTGCGGCGCATATGCAAGAACCTCCATCGAGCGACCGTCGCGGCGACTTGCGCCGGGCGCTCTTGCCGGGATTACCTTTCGTACAGTTGTTCTGCAATCAACTTTCCCCGAGTCGTCCCCGCGCAGGCGGGGACCCATAACCCCTGGCGCTTTTGATTGCAGATGGACGATGCAACGTTGTTCCTGAACATCAACGGCACGGCGTATGGGTCGCGGGAACGACGCAGAAAATGTGCGCGGGGACGACGCAGAAAATGTGGTAACGCTCTCCGGAGCCGACGCGCATTTGAACCGCCGTCCAATCGCCGGAGAGACATTGACGGAGATGGCCGATGAAAGCCTATTTCACGCAGCGCGCCGCCCATAACCGCTGGGCCAATGCCCGGCTGTACGAGGCGGCGTTGAACTTGAGCGATGCCGACTACCGGCGCGATGTCGGCGCGTTCTTCAAGAGCATGCACGGCACGCTCAATCATCTGCTGCTCACCGACCGGCTGTGGCTGAAGCGGCTGACCGGCGAAGGCGAGCATCCGAACGAGCTCAACGCCATTATTTACGATGACCGCGGCGCGCTGGCGACCGCGCGCGCCGACGAAGACGACCGCATCGTCCGCTACGTCGCCGCGCTCGACGAAGCCGCGCTGGACGGGCTGCAAAAATACAGGACGATTTCGGGCAAGGAGTATGAACAGGGGCGAAGCGATATTCTCGCGCATTTGTTCAACCACCAGACCCATCACCGCGGCCAGGCCCATACCATCCTGTCGATTTGCACCAGGCGCCCGCCGCCCTCGCTCGATCTCTTGCTGATGCAGCGCGGCGCCGCCGCGCCGGATTTGCGGGCGATGGCGGCGCGGGGGTGACAACGGGAAGGCGTCATTCGCCACGGTTGCAACGTCCTGATCTTCTTCGAAAGCGAATCCCACGATGCGACGCTTGGTGGCCGAGGCCGAAGACGTGAAGCCTTCGACCAAGGAAGCGCCGACCTACGTTCGCTCATGTAGACTAGCAAGCACGCCGGGCAATCCGGCTGCGTGCCCCGGACGCAGCGCAGCGCTCTTGCGGTGCGCTGCAGAGCCGGAGCCCAACCAGCTTGTCGTCAGAAAGCATGCGTCCCGGTTCTGGGAAGCATCGCTTCGCGCTGCATCGTGCCCAGGACGCGCAGCGGATCAGTCCCTGCTCTCGCCGGCCGGGCGGCCGAACAGGCCTTCGAACAGGTTGGGCCGCGGCTCTTCGCGTTCGAAGGCGAGTTCGGACCGCGCAAACTGATCCGGTTCTTCCACCGGCCGCTGACGCCGGACGATGATCACCGATCGTGCCTTGCGTTCGCGCTCGGCGTTGCGCTTCTCGCGCTCGATCCGGCGCTGCTCCGCCCGGCGCTGCTCGCGTTCGGCGTTGCGCTGCTCGGATTCCTTCTGCTCGACTTGCCTGGCTTCGGCCTGTCTTGCCGGCGGCTCGATCTGCTTCGGCGCATCGGCCTGCATCTGCTTCGGCGCATCGGCCTGCTGAATCGGCTGTTCGGCCGCCTTCGAGATGTCTATCTGCCGGACCGGCTCTGCGATGCGGGCCGGCTCCGGCCTTGCCTCCACAACGGGTTTTGGCTCCGCGGCAGGTCGCGGCTCGACCGCGGCCTGCACTGGATGGCTCTCAATCTGCCGAACCGGCTCGGCGATTGGCGGAGCCACGCCAGCCTGATCCGCGCGCGGCACCGGCACCGCTTTGGCTTCGGTGACCTGCGGCGCGGCATTGGCCGGTTCCGAACGCGCCGCGCGTTCCATCCGGCTAGGACCGCTGCTGTCCTTGATGGCGGTTTTGGTGAGCACGATTCCGCCGCCGAAGCCGAGCGCCAGCGCGCCGACCACGGTTCCCACTCCAAGGAAATATGAGGGCATGGAAAAGGACATCATGGGCTCCTGTGGCTCGCCTGGAATCGAACGCCCGAATCGCGAAAGATGTTCCGTATGGACGGTGCAGCCGGATGATTTTCGCGCGCCAAAATTTAGGCAACGGTGGAACGCAAAACCCGCGCAGTTGCCCGCGCGACGCATGGAACCCGTCATTGCGAGCCAACGGGTCGCGCGAACGCGCGCCCGATGACAGGCTGTATCCGTCAGCTTGCAGCCTTGAGGTTGACCTTGCCTTCGGCCAGCGAGGTGAGCTTCTGGTCGGTGGCCTTTTCCTCGTCCAGCGTTTTTTGCAGCACGCTGGCGCAATCGTTGCGGCCGAGCTGCCGCGCCCAGGCGATCAGGCTGCCGTAACGCGCGATCTCGTAATGCTCGGTGGCCTGCGCCGCGTTGATCAAAGCGGCGTCGAGCACCTTTGTGTCTTCGACTTCGCCGGCGGTCTCGTTGGCTTCCTTGATGATGCCGTCGATCGCGGGGCACGTTACCGCCTTGATCTCGGCGCCGTGCATCTGAAACACCTGTTCCAGCCGCTGCACATGGATCTTGGTCTCATCCAGATGCGTGAGAAAGCCCTGCTTGAGCTGCTTGTCGGTAGCCTTGGCGGCCATTTTCGGCAGTGCCTTCACGAGCTGCTGCTCGGCATAATAGATGTCCTGCAACTGATGCACGAACAAGTCGTTCATGGTTTTGATATCTTTGGTAAACAGGCCCATGGCTGGGGTTCCTTGAATTTCGGGAACAAACGGCGCCGCCATGATCTAGCGCGCCCGACTGTTCGATTACGGATGTCTCGCTAACCGGCCACGGCAAAAGTTGTTCCTGGAAAATCCGACCTGTTCGCGGTGGAACACCTGACGTTTCGCTTATATGGATCACATCGAACAAGCCTCGCGCGACGTGAAGCCATGCGACAACGCACGGCACCAGCGCTTAAGACGTCAAAGTCAAGGGCTGCACAACGCGGGTTTCTTGCCTTAAGGAACTTGCTTCAAACGCGATTGGCGGCGGTCGCCCTCAATCGCCTGCGTCTCTGCCGGGAGGATGAATGCATCGGCTGCTGACCACGCTCAAGCGTGGCTTTAACGAATGGATCGGGTGGAAGCGGCTCGGGATCGCCGCGAGCCTGCTCATCATCGGCATCGCTATCACCACGCTGGTCCAAACCCTGAAGGGCGTCGACACCGGCCTGGTGCTGGTTGCGCTGGCGGAAAAGCCGCTGCTGCAGATCGGGCTCGCAGCGCTGTGCGTCGTCGCCTCGTTCTGCACGCTGACCTTCTACGATTTCTTTGCGCTGAAAACCATCGGCAAGAAACACGTGCCCTACCGGATTGCGGCGCTGTCGAGCTTCACCAGCTACGTCATCGGCCACAACGTCGGCGCCACCGTGTTCACCGGCGGCGCGATCCGCTTCCGCATCTATTCGGATTACGGACTGACCGCGATCGACGTCGCAAAAATCTGCTTTCTCTCCGGCCTGACCTTCTGGCTCGGCAATTTGTTCGTGCTCGGGATCGGGATGGCCTGGCATCCCTGGGCGGCAAGCGCCATGGACCTGCTGCCGCCGTCCGTCAACCGGCTGATCGCGCTCGGCTGCCTCGCCGGCATCGCGGCCTATCTGGTCTGGATCTTCACCGGCAAGGGACGCCGCCAACTCGGCCAGCACGGCTGGAAGGTGGTGCTGCCGTCGGCGCGGCTGACGCTGCTGCAGATCGGTATAGGCGTCGCCGATCTCGGATTTTGCGCGCTGGCGTTCTATCTGTTGATGCCGGTGCATCCCGACATCGATTTCGTCTCGGTGGCGGTGGTGTTCATCCTGGCGACGCTACTCGGCTTCGCCAGCCACGCGCCGGGCAGCCTCGGCGTGTTCGACGCCGCGATGCTGGTGGCGCTGCCGCAGTTCACCCGCGAGCATCTCGTTGCGACGCTGCTGCTCTATCGCATGCTGTATTTCGTGATCCCGTTCATGTTCGCCATCACCATCCTTGGGATGCGCGAATTATGGCTCAACGTGGTGAAGCCATGGCAGAGAGGGCGCGAGGCCGAAGCAGAGGCAGAGGCCGCGCCGCTATCCGGCACCGTGACGCAGATCGCCAAGCGCCGCGCGCGGCGCTAGGCCCGACTGAGTCGTCATTGCCGGGCTTGACCCGGCAATCCATCCTCTTCGAAAGAATCATGCGAAGATGATGGATGCGCGGGTCGAGCCCGCGCATGACGCCAGTCGGCGACGCATCACGTCTGGAACGGAATCGTTCGTCCCGGCTGCCGTGCCTGCGATTTGGTGTAGGAGACGCCGTGCACCTTGACGCCGTTATTATCCAGCAAGGTGATGATTCCTCCCTTGTTCGACAAGGCCACCGGCGCGACCACCGGCACCACCAGCGCTGCTCCCGCGGCGATCGAGCCTGAAAGCTCCATCTTGTTTTTTTGCTTGTCGGCGATCATCCAGCCCTCGAGGCTGACCGGAACATCCGCGGTATTGAGCAGCATCACCGTTTCCCGCTCCGGCGAGCGCACGTCATTGACGTAAGCCGCGATGATGCGGACGAGGCCATCGGGCGTCGACAATGGCGGGACCGTGTCGGGATCGATCGGCGTGTGCGGTTGATCCGGAAAGTCCGGGTCGGTCGGCAGGATCGGTCCGCCGTCCGTATCGCCGGAGTGCCAGGCCTGGCTCTGGAATTTTAGGAAAACAGCGGACCATTGCTGCTGGAGCGGAAATTCAAAGATCAGTCCGCCATCCTGCCAGGGCCCATTGTCCCCGAAGAACTGCCCCGGCGGGTTGCCCTGGTTCATATGAATGTCATGAATGCCCCTGCCCGGCAGGAAGCCGAAATAGTTATCCGCCTTGTCCGGTTCGGGACCCCAGGGTTCGCCGAAGGCATATACCATCGCGCTTTCATCCGCCATCGCGCGTTGCACGTAGCTGTCGAGCTTTTCGTTGAGATCGTTGTCGGCACCGGCTGCCGACATCGGAAGCGGCACGAACTCCCACGGCTGCGCCAGGTTGCCGCGAATGAAGTCCAGCGCTACGCCTCCGGGCGCCGATGCGACATCGGTTCTTCCCTGGGCAAGCCCGGACAGCGCATCGGTGATCGGATGGACGAAGCGCGATCGCGCGAGATATTGAACCTCGCTGCCGTCGCTCGACTGCACATTGACGGCGATGCGATGATGCACGCCGTTCGCTGAAATATGCACCTGGTAATGCGGCTTGTTGCCGGTCCCCAGACGATTGCCGACCGGACGTCCCTTGAGACAGGCGTAGCCTTTGGATAGCGGCATGAGATTTCACTCCGACAATGGCAGGTCATTAAAACACGGCGCCAAGCTCAATTGTCCTGGGGCTTTAGCAAACTCAAGCGCGAGCCGGCAGCTTACGCTCGATAAGCGACAGGTTTTTTGTCTGCGAGCTGAGTTTCGAAAATGAACTTGGTAAACTGACGGAAAAATGATCGTGCTCAACCGAGGATTGTCTATCGCCTTGCCGATCCTGTCAACCGGCCGACGCCGCGGCGGGCTGGCGTCGCGGCGCGCGTCAGGCCTCGCCTCAAATGTCGAGCCCCGTCATGAATTCGTGGCGCGTCGAGGCGTTGTCGCGGAATACGCCCAGCATCCGGCTGGTGACCAGCGTCACGCCGTGCTTGTGCACCCCGCGCGTGGTCATGCAGCCATGGGTGGCCTTGATGACGACGGCGACGCCCTGCGGCTGCAGCACCTTGTCGACCACGTCGGCGATCTGCGTGGTCAGGCGCTCCTGGATTTGCAAGCGCTTGGCGTAGGCGTCCACCACGCGCGCCAGCTTGGAGATTCCCACCACGCGGCCGTTCGGCAGGTAGCCGACATGGGCAAATCCGGTAATCGGCGCGAGATGATGCTCGCAAAACGACTCGAACGGGATGTCGCGCAGCGTGACGATTTCATCGTAGCCGCCGGTTTCATCGAAGGTCCGCCGCAGCAGCGCTTCGGGGTCTTCGCCATAGCCCTTGAACCACTCCTTGTAGGCGCGCGCCACCCGCGCCGGCGTATCCTTCAAACCCTGGCGGTCCGGATCGTCCCCCGCCCATGACAACAGCGTTCGCACGGCCTGTTCGGCCTGCGTCTTGGACGGCTTGAGCTTGTGGATCTTGCCCATCTGGAATTCACTTTCACGCGGAAGAGGAACGCGGGCCGGAGGCTACCATGGCCGCGCGCCGGGCGGATAGACGCAGGGCCCGGGCGGCGCCGATGCGGAACAAGGGGTTGCCGCGATCATTTTAGTAGGAGTAGCGTAGGCGGCACATGATTGGAGGATGACGCCATGTTGCAGCCCAAATTGGAAGTCCCGGCCGAATTGCGCGATCTGACGGAAAAGGCCATCGAGCAGACCGAACAGGCGTTCCGGATGTTCTTTGACGCCGCCAACAAATCGATCGCGGCAGTGCCCGGGCCGACCGCGACGATATCGAAGCAGGCGCTGTCCTTTACCGAACAGAACATGAAGGCGGCGTTCGAGCACGCCCGCAAGCTGGTTCAGGCCACCGACCTGCAGCAGGCGATGCAGATTCAGTCGGAGTTCCTGAGAAGCCAGTTTACCAATGCCGGCGAACACATGCGGCAAATGACCGGCGGCATGATGTCGGGAGACATGTCGGGCGGCAAGAAGTAATGATCGTGTCCCGGGCGCGATGCAGCGCGTAGCGCTGCTTCGCAGAACCGGGACCCATGCTTAACAAGCGCCGCGGCACGTGAATGGGCCCCGACTCTGCAGCGCACCGCTCCGCAAGTGCTGCGCTGCGCTGCGTCCGGGGCACGCAACGTTACTGTTCCCGCCACCGCGCCGTTACCTTCGCCAGCGCCTGGCTCAATTCGTGAATTTCATACGGCTTCCTCAAGATCTGGAAGCCCAGCGACACTTTGCGCAGCGTATCGCTGTATCCGGTCGTCAGCAGGATCGGGAGCCGCGGGTATTTTTCGCGGATGGCCTGCGCCAGCGCCAGACCATCCATCCTGCCCGGCATGACGATGTCGCTGAAAACCAGGTCGATGCCGTCGGCGTCGATCTCGGCCAGCGCCTCCTCGGCATTGCAAACCCAGCGCACCGCGTAGCCCAGTTGTTCGAGCAGTCCGGTGCTTGCCGCGGCCACGTCCGGATTATCCTCCACCAGAAGGATGGTGCCGCTGCCGGAAGACTCAGCGCCGGGACTCCTCGCCGGTAGGATTCCGGATTTATCGCGCGGCAGCGAGAGGGTGACGGTGGTGCCCTTGCCCAGTTCGCTGGCGACCGCAACCAGGCCGCCGGCCTGATAGGCAAAGCCGTGCACCTGGGAAAGGCCGAGGCCTGTGCCCTTGCCGACCGGCTTGGTCGTAAAGAACGGGTCGAACACTTTCTGCAAGACGTCCGGCGGAATCCCGGTACCGGTGTCTGACACGCGGATCGCCACGAAGTCTCCCTTGTGCGCTTCGTCGTCCAGCCTGACGTTCTCGGCGCTGATGCTGATCGCGCCGCCGTCGAGCATGGCGTCCCTTGCGTTGATGGTAAGGTTGATCAAAGCGGTTTCAAGCTCGGAGACGTCGACCCTGATCGGCCACACATCGTTCTTCACTTCGGTGGTGAGTTGAATGCTACCGCCTACGCCCGTTTTCAAAACCTCACGCACGGCGTCGATGCGTTCTTTCAAGCTGACGGTCTGCGGATTGACGTTCTGCCGCCGGGCAAAGGTCAGCAACTGGCTGGTCAGGCCAGCTCCCCGCCTCGCCGCCGATTCGATCGCTTCGACGGCGCGCCGGGATTTTTCGTCGCCGGCATATTTCTTCAGGACCTGGGCGCTGCCGCCGATCACCATCAGCAGGTTGTTGAAGTCATGGGCGACGCCGCCGGTCAATTGCCCCAGCGCATCGAGCTTCTGGGATTCGGCGAGCTGTTTCTGCACGCGCTCCAGCTTGAGCGCGGCCTCGCGGCGCTCGGTGATGTCCCGCGTGATCTTGGCAAAGCCGATCAGCCGGCCGTCCTCCTTGATGGCGTCGATGACGACGCTGGCCCAGAAGAAAGTGCCGTCCTTGCGGACGCGCCAGCCTTCCTCTTCGTAGCGGCCGTGCTCCCTGGCGATGCCGAGGGCGCGCGCGGGCTTGCCGTTGCTCTGGTCGGCCGGGGTGTAAAACCGCGAAAAATGCTGCCCGACGATTTCCCGCGGCAGGTAGCCTTTGATGCGCTGCCCGCCGATGTTCCAGCTGGTCACAACGCCTGCGGGGTCGAGCATATAGAGCGCGTAGTCGGCAACGCCCTCGACCAGCAGCCGAAAACTGCGCTCGCTCTCGAAAAGATCCTGGTCTTGCTTAAGCTTGGCCATCTGCATCCAAACCGGAAGAAACGTTCTTACGCGTAAACGGTTCCCAAAAAAGACGAAGCCCCCAGGGAGGGGGCCGCGCCGCGAATATTGTTGATTTTCAACAGCTTTACAAGCGTTGCGATCAATCAAGTTGCGCGACGCCCTGGCCTGTTGACGTCATCGTCGCAGTTCAACCGGTGTCGCAGGCCGCGCGTCTTGCGGCCGCTTTCTGTCCCGTGAAAAACACGTACAATAAATAGCAGTCGATCAGAATGGTGATCGCCATGACGCTGTAGGCCCACGGGCTTTCCATCAGATCGAGCTCGATCAGCACCCGCGACAGGCCGAAGCCGACCACCCATGCATCGAAGCTCATGCAGATCCGGCGAAACGTCTCGGCATCCAGCCGCCGGATCAGATAGGCGCCGAGCGGGATGCCAACTATGACGCTCGGAATGAACACCAGCAGCAGGCTGGCGCTTTCGGCGATGAACAGGCCGAGTTGGTAATACACCAGCGCGGTCACGCTCGACTCGGCGACGCGGACCAGTGCCAGGCCGGCGCGAAACTCGTTTTTGACCAGGCCCTGGTTGTTGAACAGGATCGCCAGCGGAGGTCCCGAGATCGTCGTCACCGAATACAGGATTCCGAGCCCGGTTCCGAATGGCAGACCGATCAGCCATGTCGATTGAACCGGCCTGCGCCAGCCCGCTGCCTGCACCAGGATGAGGGGCAGGATGACGATGTAGGTGCCGAGCTTGATCCAGCCGGGTTGCAGCGAGGCCAGAACCGCGGCGCCGATCGCGATCCCGGGCAAGAGCCCGATCAGGATCGGAAGCACCCGCTTCCATACCGCCGGAACGCCGTCCCGATTGATGAACAGGACATACAGATTAAGGAACACTTCGATCAGGACGACGGCCGGATTGAGCACTCGATTGGCGTAAAACACCAGCGCGAGCGGGACCGTGAGCGACGAAAATCCATAACCGATGGCGCCATTTACAAAGGCCGCAAACAAAGCGACCCCGCCAAGAACGATCAAGGCGGTGTCAAGGGCAGGCATTGTCGGTTTCTCCCAATTGCGGCAGGCAGCGCGCCAGCACTATAGCTCAACGGCTCGCCGCGCAGGAAGCCGCGCTTGGTACCCCGGACGCAGCGCCCTAAGCGCGTTTACGCGCGTCTTCGACGCGCTATGGCGCCGCTCTTCGCGGCGTGGTGCGCTGCTGAGCCGCGGCCATAACACAAAAGACTTCGTGATGCGCGGGCTTGACCCATCTCCGGGGCTGAAGCCCCTTCGGCAATGCGTAGGCCTGCGCATCCATCTATTCTCAAAGGATTTCTGTGAAGACGATGGATCGCCGGGTCATCACTTCGTTGTGAGGGCCTCGCCGGGCCGGCCATCGGGCGGCCTTAAACTACGGCAATCGTTCAGCGTCATGATGCAGTTGGATCGTGCACCAGCCACAGCGCTGCTCCGTAACCGCAGGTACGCGCCTCTTCGGACGCACTACGGTAGCGCGATGGAGTCGACGCGACGGGCCCGAATCCGCTATTACTGAGTGCAGTGCGTCCTTGGTCGTTCACTATTATTTACCCAAATCGGGCGCTTCGCGGACAGATCCTTCACCTTCATCCACCCATCGGGATTGCCATCTTCGTCGCAATCGACTCGAACCAATGTCCTCGGTGTATTCATTTCGAACGTTCGGACGGTAATACCGAACGTCGTGGTACAGGCCGGCTTTGGTACGGATTGACCCGCATCATTGAAAACCACAGGGCGCCCCTCACATACAAAGCGCCGCGGACCGTGAACCGCAACGTTCCGCGCATTCGGAATGACGAACGAACCGCTTCTGTTCCAGAATCCAGCATCCGTGGTGTTCGGGTTCTGCATGTTGGTGTCGAGCGGCACTTGCTGACCGGCGACGGACCAGCTGATGTTGACCTTTGTTTGCAATAAATCCCAGTGCTTAACGTTGTAGGTATTGGCGCTCCCCTCGTGAGAGGAAGATGCAGTTAGCCATACATACTTGACCAGCTTTTCGCCGGCAGGGTTTTCGCCGTACAGCAAGTCGCTGATCGCACCATTGCCGTAGACACCCGTGACATATCCCGCATCTGTAACCATCTTGTTTACGATACGGAAGTATTTCAGGACATTCGCCTGTCTGTCCGGGGTGAGGTTGAAATCTACCCCGAAATAAATTGCCGTCCCGGCCGGTTGCTTGATGATTTCTCTGGCTTGCGTGACGGCAGCATAGCCGTCGAGCCTCGCATCCTCCTCGATCGTGTTTGGCCTTGCGGGGGAGATGCAATCGTTGAAGTCTTTGACGGTTTTGGGGTCGGCCATGCGCGGCCTGATATCCACCGACTTAACCCCGAGTGAAGACCTGTCGTTATCGAATTTTTCTTCCTGGCTGTGAAACTGATAGACGGAAAGGATACCGAGGCGCCCACCGTCCAGGATGGCATTAATTTCGTCCAGATTGTCGATCATGCGCTTTCCACGCCACTGCCGGCACCGGCCGTAATATCGTCCGATCGCGAGTACCCCCAACTCGTGGAGTTTCGCGATATGCGGCTTGGTGTTCTCAGACGAGTCTATGATGGCGATGCGCGCGTCCTGAGCTTGCGCGTGCATCGAAAAAAATACGCCGAGCGTCAATGCGAACAGCGATATTGCCATGATCTCCAAACGCTTCGCCATGTTAAACCTCTTAAATGTGCGTACCTGCATGAACGCGAAAATTGATCTACTTAATAAATACAACTTACCTTTACGCGGCGACTTCGGCAATGAGCCTTCCCCGCAGTCTTCATTGAATGCCTCATCCTTTCGGAGCAGGGGGCCTTACCCTCTTATTTCCGCCCCATCTGTGCCGTCAAACGCGTCATGATCCGAATTCGCCTCATGCCCGCCGTCATCGCGGCCGCGCTGCTGTCCGGCGCGCTCGCCGCCCGGCCCGCGCATGCGCAGGCGCCTGCAGCCCCGGTGCAGATCACGCCCGCCCCGGTCCCGCAGAGCGTGACCGACGGTTCGATGCAGATTTCATGGCAGGTGCGCAACCGCTTCCGGCTGTTTCGCGAGGAGCGCGATTTCCTGCTGCACGCCGAAAGCATGCGCGGCGGCACGGTGCTGGCAGCCGAGCAAAAACTCGGGCAGCAGAGCGACGGCCGCGGCTGGGCGCGCAACATGGTGAGCCGGCTCTGCATCGACCTTTCCGGCCGCGTTAGCGAACCCTGCAACCGCGACAATGTGCGCGAAAGCTACCTGACGCCATCAGAGCATCCGGTCACCGTGCGGCTGAGCGGCGCCATTCCGGTCGGCGCCACCTGCGCCTGGTCGTTCGACGATGGCGACGGCCCGCCGCGGCAACAGACGTTCGATTGCAACGAGCCGGTCAATCTGCGCGCCCGCTACGGCAAGCCGACCGCGGCCAGCGTCGATGTTTCCGCAGGCGCCGAAGCGCCGCAGCGCGTCGCCGCCGAGATCGCCGTGCGCGACATCTTCATCGCGGGCCTCGGGGATTCCATCGCGTCAGGTGAAGGCAACCCCGACCGCGCCATCGCGCTGTCGGACGAAGGGTTCTGCTTCCGCTCCTATCTCGGCAGCGCGGCTGCGCAATATTACCGGCCGAGCCGCGCCGGCTACAAGGGCGGGCGCGCCTGCGAGGCGCCGGACACGCTGGCGAACTGGCAGCGCCAGAGCGCGCTGTGGCTCAACAATGCCTGCCACCGCTCGCTCTACAGCTACCAGACCCGCACGGCGCTGGCGCTCGCCGTGCAGTACCCGCACATCGCGGTGACCTATCTGCCGCTGGCCTGCACCGGCGCCACCATCGCCGAAGGCCTGTTTGCGGCACAACGCGCGCGGGAATGCCTGCCGGCGAAAAACGCCGCCAGTTGCGCCGGCACGGTCAACGCCCAGCTCGCCGAATTGCGCGAGGCCGTCGCCGCCGCGAAAAAGCGCCAGCCCGAGCGCAGGCTCGATCTGGTGCTGCTCTCGATCGGCGCCAATGACATCGACTTTTCAGGCCTGGTCGCCGACGTGATCGTCGACAACGCCACCGAGCGCACGCTGTTTCGCCAGAGCGGCGTGATCGGCTCGGTGCAGGATTCGCGCGCGGCGCTGGCGCGCGACCTGCCGCAGGATTTCGGCAAGCTGCGCGAGGCGCTGAAGCCGCTGGTCGGCGACCTCACGCGCGTGGTCTATGTCGCTTATGCCAATCCGACGCTGGCCGATGGCATGCCCTGCCCCGGTGGCCGCGCCGGCTTCGACATTCATCCCTCGTTCAATGCCGAGTCGCAGCGCCTCGCCATAGTATCCAACTACGTGCAGCGCGAATTCCTGCCGCAGTTGAAGGCGATCGTCACCTGCGGCGGCGGCGTGCTGTGCCGCGATCCGGCGCGCGACCGCATGACCTATGTCGATGCGCATCAGGCCGCCTTCGCCGCCCACGGATTCTGCGCCCGTGCGCAGAGCGATCCGGAATTCGACCGCGAATGCTTCTTTGCCAGCGGCGAGAGTTTCAATCCGGACATCGTCTCGGCGGCGTCGCAGCCGATGCAGTGCGGCCGCAGCGCCGGCGACTATCGCGCCTACCTGCCGCGCGCGCGCTGGATCCGCGACGCCAATGACAGCTATTTTGCGGCGATGACCTACCCGCAGGCGCTGCCCTCCTCGAGCCAGCCCGCCGACATCCACGACGCCACCTGGGGCGTGCTGTCGGCGGTCTATGGCGGCGCGGTGCACCCGACCGCCGAAGGCCACGCCGCAATGGCCGACGCCGCGGTGCCGGCCGCCGCCGCGGTGCTGCGGCTCGACGCGGTGGAGCCGGAGGCGATGATCCGGCCGCTGGAGCCGGCGGCGCAGCAGTAGGTCTCGTGTCCCGGACGCGATGCGGCATTCTTCATGCCGCTTCGCAGAGCCGGGACCCCGGTTTTCAAGTCGCAAGCAATCGGGGCCCCGGCTCTGCAGCGCACCGCTTCGCAAGTGCTACGCGCTGCGCTGCGTCCGGGGCACGAGAGCGGAGACTCGGATTCTTCCCCGCCCCGCCCTATATCAACTCCGTCGTCATGTGTTGGAGTTGCGGCAATGGACAGGCGCCCGCGCGATCTGGCGGACAGGATGTCAGGGCGGCGCAAGCCGGACGACGGTTTTGTGCGCGAGACCTTTACGCTGCCGCGGCTCGCGGCGCGCGCCAAAGCGCGCGCATTTCTCGACCGCTATCCGGCCGCCGGCTACATGAGCAAGGTCGAAAGCTGGCGCGAACTGCCGGGCGATCAAATCGAATTCACCATGCGGCGGCTGCGCAGCGCGGATTGACATCTGCCTTTCGTCATTGCGAAGAGCACTTGCGACGAAGCAATCCGGTCTGTGCCCGGGGCGCTGGATTGCTTCGCGGAGCCTGTCATCGGGCGCGCGTTCGCGCGACCCGTTGGCTCGCAATGACGGCGGGTTGCGCCGCTTCAGCCTTCGTTCATCTAAATGAAATTTTCGCAAGGCCCGCAGTTCCGCGCAACCAACGAAAACCGCACGCGTTGTCGAGGGGCGTTGAAATTCGAGGAGGATCTGAACAATGAAGAAAACTGCAATCGCCCTGGCGACCGTCGCGGCCCTCGGCGCCGCCACCGTGACGGCCCCAACCCCGGCCGAAGCGCGCGGCCGCGGCTTCGGGCCCGCGCTTGGCTTCGGCCTCGCCGCGGGCGTGATCGGCGCCGGCCTCGCGGCCAGCACCTATCCGTCGTACGCCTATGGCCCTGGCTACGGCTACTACGGCCCCGGCTATGGCTATTACGGGCCGCGCTACTATCGCCCCGCTTACTATGGCGGTCCCTACGCCTATTACGGCGGACCGCGCGTCTACCGCCACCGCTACTGGCGCCACCGGCATCATTGGTAGGACCTGATGCGAAAAGCCCGGGCACATGGCCCGGGCTTTTTAACTCGTCATGCGCCTTGGCCCGCCTGCGGGCCCAAAGCCCCTTCGGCGCGGCGAAGCCCGGCGCATCCATCCGACGAAGCTATTGCTTGGGCGCCGGCGTCGGCGCGGTCACCGGCGTCGCGCTCTTCTTGGCGGGAGCGGCCTTCGGCGCAGCAGCGGGCGGCTTCATCGCCGGCGCCTGCGCCGGCAGGTATTTTGCAATCACCGCGGGATCGAGCGTGGCGATCTCGGTGTCGGGCAGCCGGTGCCAGACCTCGTCCTTGCCGAGCAGCGAAAACCCCATATAGCCGCGCATGGTCAGTTGCTGGCCGTCGGGGCTCAGCGTCATCTTCGCCTTGTAGATTTTTCCGTCGCGCGGATCGAGCACGTTGCCGTTCTCGTATTTCAGTCCGTCGCGCTTCATGTCGCGGATGAAGGACAGCCCGAGCCAGGGCTGGTTCTTGCGGTCGTCGGTGCATTTGGTGCAGAGCTGGTTCGGGTCTTCGCCTGACTTCATGAACATCTTGGCGATCGCGCCCTCAAAAACGCCGTCGCGATCGACCACCAGGAACCAGCCATCCGGCTTGCCGTCTTCGATCTTCTGCCACAGCCCGGCGGCCGAGGGACCGGATTGCACCGCGGGCGTTGCGGCGGTCTGCGCGGCGGCGGGCGGGTGCAATGAGACAGCCATCAGCACGGCGAAAGCTGCGGCGAAGGCCGCGCGCATTCGCTGCGCAAATTCAGTTCGGGCATCACGCATAACGTTGATCCAAATCCCTTATTTCGCAACCGGCGGGTCTCATACGGAACCCATACTATGTCGATTTTGCGGGAGGAGGAAATGGGGGAGCCCGCGCACTCGTCATTGCCGGCTTGACCCGGCAATCCATCGTCTTTGAAATCGCGCGCCCGCATCCGAAGCGCCGCTGGCTATCGGCAAAACCAGTGTCATAATCCCTGCCCTGAACGAGCATTCCGAACGGAACGAGCCATGGCATTACGGCAGCGCTTCAAAAACGCCATCACCGCCGCGCTCGGCGCCACACTGCTGCTGCTCCTCGGCGCCGTCGCCTCGGCGCAGGATGCCGGCTCCTATCCCAACCGACCGGTGATCATGATCGTGCCGTTCGCGCCGGGCGGGGCTTCGGATTTCGTCGCGCGCACCATCCAGACCGGCGTCAGCGAAATCCTTCGCCAGCAGATCGTGGTCGACAACCGGCCCGGCGCCGCCGGCATGATCGGCACCGAGGTCGCGGCGCGCGCGGCGCCGGACGGCTACACCGCCTTTCTCGGCAACATCGGCACGCTGTCGATCAACCCCGGCGTCTACATAAACATGCGTATCAAGCCCGATCAGGATCTCGCGCCGGTTTCGATGTGCGCCGACACCCCGAGCATCCTGATCACCCGGCAGGACTTTCCGGCCAATAGCGTTGCCGAGCTGATCGCCTATGGGAAGGCGAACCAGGGCAAGGTCAGCTTCGCGACGCCCGGCAGCAGCACGCTGAACCGGCTGGAGATGGAAGTGTTCCGCAAGGACGCCGGGCTCGACATGGTGCACGTGCCCTACAAGGGCGGTGCGGGACCTGCGGTGCAGGACATTCTCGGCGGACATGTCGACATCATGTTCACCACCATCGCTTCCGCAATGGCGTTCGTAAAGGACAACAAGGTCAAGCCGCTCGCCGTCACCACGCGCGAGCGCATGACCGAGCTGCCCGACGTGCCGACCATGCACGAACTCGGCTGGAAGAACCTCGTCACCTCGTCCTGGCAGGGCGTGCTGGTGCCCTCAGGCACGCCGCGCCGAATCGTGGAAAAACTGCACGCCGCGATCGTCAAGGTGCTGGCCGAGCCCGCGATCCAGGCCCGCATGCGCAACGCCGGCGTGATCGCGGTCGCCAGCAAGTCGCCGGAGGAGTTCAAGGCGTACATGGACGCCGAGACCGCGAAGTGGACCAAGGTGATCCAGGACAACGGCCTGCACCCGGATTGAACCGCCGCGAAGCTGCCGCGCGATCAATCCATGTCCCGCAATTGCGCTTCCAAAAGCTGCGCTAGATATCCCTCAAGGGCGGAGAAATCCAAATTTCCTTCATGCCATGCGCGGTCCGCGGCACGCAGACCCTCGACGTATCCCTGACGGTTTTCCCGGATGCGTTCCGATACAATTTTTGGCCCCGGCAACAATCCTCCAAATCTGGCGCAAAGCAGATAATAGCAGGCGGCGCGCGGTACGGCCGATTCCTGCAATGAAAGGATGGATCCAGTTCAATCGCCAGAGCCCATAGGCCGCAATTTCTGTGGCGGTCCAATTGAACCAGTTCTCATGGATGGTCGATATGAACCGATCCATCAACTTTGGTACTTCCTTGAAGTACGGCAGAAGATGATCGCCCACATAAACGGGCTCTTCGCGGAAGGGACCGCCGAACTGAGAATATTTGCCACGGCGACGTGGTTCAGAGCCCAAACAGTGTATTTGTCAAACGCGGTGTGGCCTTGTTTAAGGCCGATCTCAATGCAGTTGGTCAGCAGGCGTATTGCCGGGAAAGGTTCTTTTCGTGCACGAGTTTGTAAAGCTGACGATCATCGCCCTCGAGGACAATCATAAAAAAGAGCCGGCGCAGCGCGCTTTTTTCTACTTATCTGGTGCGGGTCGCATTGAAATGCGGTTTGCGGCCGATCGAGCCGTTTCGTTGGTGATGCCCAACTTTTCGGGCGCGTTGCCATAAATGAAGCTGATGCGCTGCTCGAACAGCTCCTCTTCGGTCACACCTGTCTCGCGCGCCTGTTGCAAAAGGCGGTCCAGTTCAGAGCGCGCGGCAGCCGGCGTTAAGGTAGATTTTCAGATCGCCACGTCTGATCCTCGCGTTCCTGTCAGGTTACCCCAGCCATTCGTTGTGAGGATAACGAGACGCGGGCAGGTGATACCCGCAGCAAAGATATTTTGCTATGGCTGTTTGCTCGCCTTGGTAGATTTTATTTCAGGTTCTACAATTTGTACCCATCAGGCGATTGGCGCCAGTTCGCGCTGGCCGGGATCTTGCGGCAATGGAAAGCGGTGATCGACGAAATCAGCATCACGGCGGAGTGAGGCGCAAAAACCGTCCCCCGGACGCAGCGCAGCGCGCAGCTCTTCACGGAGCGGTGCGCTGTTGAGCTGGGGCCGTAACGAACTCCGGCCTTGCGGCCTTGGAACTTGAGGGGGTAGTGTTGGAGGAAATTTAATGTGGTCGTCTCATTCGCCAGATTAGAAAGCCGGCAAATCCTATTAAGGCCCGTCGGTGCCGATACCACCAAAATCATGGCGATCCAGATTAACAGGAAATCTTCCTTGGCTCCCGTTGAACCTTCCCTGTTGGAATGGGCTGAGTATTGGTATCCTATTTCATGGAAAGGGGTGTTGGCTGCGGGCGTTCTTACCGCGTTGGGGGCTTGCCTAACGATTGCGTTCTTACTGTTGCAATGGCGAACGACAACCCTTCGCGAAGAGCATACCGAATGGAGAACCGCCAGCCTTGAGCTAGAGACAGCTAAGGCGAAGGCCGAACTCGGAACTGCACAAGCAGATATTGCCAAAGCCAACGCTGAGATCGCGACCGCGCACGAACGCACTGCTGAATTTGATGCGCGGACGAAAGAGGCTGAACTAAAGTTGGAAGAATTGCGGAGGCAGGTGCAGCCGCGTTTTTTAACGCCTAATTTCGCCTCGGCTCTAGTCGGCCACCCCAAGGCCCATGTTAAAATCTCATATGTACGAGACGCCGCCGATGGATACACTTTTGGCGGGCAGATATATGCAACCCTCCTTATCGAAGGATGTCAGTTGAATTGCCGGAACCCATTCCGGCCACTCCCTCCACCGAAGATCGCTTTATGATGAGCTTTCCTACGGCGATGGCTGTTGGCGGGCAACCGTCCGGTGTGACAGTCGTCACCCGTGGACCGCTCCACGACAATGCTAAGCCGGGATTTGTGGATGATCCAACTGCAGCGGGGACACTGGCTCGCGCATTTCTTACTTGCTTACCTGGCGTTGCCGTCGGACTAGACCAAACTTTGCCCGCAGATACCCTCCGCGTCGTTGTAGCTCCAAAACCATAAATTGAGACGTCGGCCATCAAAATTCTTGTGGCGTTTGCGCCCTAACGGCTCCGGCGTCGGTACGGTCCCGGCTCTGCGGAGCGGCATGAAGAATGCCGCACCGCGTCCCGGACACGGGGTCCCTCACCTCGTCATTGCCGGGCTTGACCCGGCAATCCATCCGTTGCGAAAGAGGCTTGCGAAGAGGATGGATACGCGGGTCAAGCCCGCGTATGACGAACTCGAAAACAGGAAGGCCCCAGCGTGCAACAGGTCGAAGTCGCGGTGATTGGAACGGGCTGGTGCGGCGGCATACGCGCGGAAACGCTGGCGCGGTCCTCGCTCGTGGACAGACTGCACATCTGCGAAATCAGGCCCGACCGCCTTGCCGAGGTGAAGGCGCTCACCAACGCGGCGACCGCGACATCAGATTATCTGGACATCGTCAGCAACGACCGCATCAAGGTGGTGTATATCTCGACCACGCCGGAATCCAACCATTATCCGATCGCGCGCGATTGCCTCAAAGCCGGCAAGCATGTGCTGCTGGAAAAGCCGATCGCGCTCGAACTGTTCGAGGCGGATGAACTGATCGAGATCGCCAAGCGCGGCAATCTCAAATTCACCATCGGCTATTCACAGCGCTTCAATCCCCGCCTCGCTTACGCCAAGAAGAAGATCGCCGACGGCACGCTCGGCAAACCCGTGTCGGTGATGGTGAGCCGGCATCTGTCGCGCGGCCTCGGCAAGAAGATTGCCAGCCGCGGCCGGCTGTCGCCGGCGGCGATGGAATCCACGCACGATCTGGATTTCGTGTTCTGGCTGCTGGAGCCGGCAAAGCCGGTGCGGGTGTATTCGCAGGGCGCCTACGGCTATATGAAAGAGGTCAACGGCTCCTATGACATCATGTGGAGCACGGTGACCATGGACACCGGCGTGCTGGTGTCGATCGGCGGCGGCTGGAACCTGCCGCCGAGCTATCCGAACTACTGCGCCACCACGATCGAGATCACCGGCACCGAAGGCTCGCTATTCCTCGACGACACCCAGCGCGCCAACTGGCTCAACACCTTAAAAGACGGCACGCAATATCCGATGTCGACCATGCCGGGCGAATGGGTCGATCACGTCTATGCCGGGCAGATGGCGCCCGAGACCATGCACTTCCTGGAATGCGTGCTGCGCGACATCGCGCCGATGGTGTCGCCGCAAAGCGCGCGAAGGGTGATGGAAACCTATCTTGCCGCCGACCTGTCCGCCGAATCCGGCGAGCCCGTCACCCTGCCGCTCAACAACGCGGCGCTGTCGGCGGTGCAGGAGCTGTACAGGAAATTCCGAACTCCGGTGTAGCGGGCCGACGCTGCCGTCTGGGTTCGTAGATGAGGTAAAGAGCCCTGCTGGCCGGCGATGCATTTCGATACTCGGCAGAGGCTGCAATTGACGCGTTTGGAAACACTTTCGTATCGCGCGCTAACGGCGGGCTGAAAGCCTGAACTTCAAACTGGCCACTGTACGCCAGTGTGGCTTACCTATCCTCAGAAGCGGGGCTCGGCGCGGTTCCAGGGTCGGACGCACAAGCCAGATTCAGACGGGGGCGCTTGCAATTGTGTTGCGCGCACAGCCTGTAGTGGTACAATTCTATCATTGCAGAAGCGGTGACCGCGCTCATTTCACGCCAGCGATCGGGACCGGGCCAGGGGCCACAGCAGTGACAAATGAGAGGCATGTCCTCAAGCTAACCATCGAAGAGAGCCCCGCCGGCTGCCGTGTGCTGGCCGAGTTCAATTCCAAGGAGCGCGAGGCCGAAGTCGGCAAGCTGCCCGCTGACTTCCGCGACAAGCTGGACAAGCTGCAAGACGAGATTCTTCAGAGCGCGGTAGCACGCAGCGCCGAGGCACCGCTACGTCTGCAACACGAGAACATCCCGGCGGCGGCCGCGGCCGATGATGCCGGCCCAAGACTTCGTGCGGCCGCGGGAGCTCTGGCTGCGGCCGCAGGAGCTCTGACCGCCGGCGCCGACGAGATCAGCGTGAAGCAGGTCGGCCGCCAGCTGTTCGATTTCATTTTTCAAGGACGCGTGCTGGAACTCTACAAGGAATGCTATACGAGCACCAGAAAAGTCCTCAAGCAGCCGTTGTCGATTCGACTGCGGGTCACGCATCCCGGGCTGTCCTACGTGCCTTGGGAGACGCTGTTTGACCAGGTGAACGGGTTTTACGTGACGGTCTCGCAAGACACCCCGTTCATGCGAGCACTCGAAGCCGACGATGACGACACCCCGCTGGGCGGGGGCAGTCCAATTCGAATATTGGGCATGGCCGCGCGTGCCAAGGTTCTCAGCGGAATTGCGCTGGATTCGATCGACGTGGATGCCGAGCAGGTGGCCATCAAGAATGCGTTGGGAGCGCTCGACGACGGCAAAAGGGTAAAATTGTGCTGGATACCTTCGGCAAAGGGGCGGGATCTCACCCGGAGGTTCATAAAGGGCGATGATGGCAAGCGGTGGGACATTTTTCATTTCATCGGGCACGGCGGCCACAGGCTCGGGGAAGAGAAGGGATTTATCGTCGTGCAGGAAGACGGCGGACCGGCGGGGATAGAGCTTTATGCGGACGATCTGCGACAGATTGTCTGTCAGTTCGAAAGGACTCCGAACCTCGTCATTCTTAATTCATGCAGTGGAGCGAAATCCGAGCCGGGCATGCTTTTTTCCAGCGTCGCTGAAGAGCTGATCCGGGGCGGCGTTCCTGCCGTGATCGCCATGCAGTTCGAGATCAGCGACAATATGGGCATCGCATTCAGCAATGCGTTCTACACCTATCTTGTCGACAGCCGGTCCATTCAGGCGGCGCTTGCCCACACCCGGCTTGAACTGAAGGCGAGCCGCTCCGCCGAATGGATTTCGCCGGTCCTCTACATGCGGGGTCTCAACGGCGAAATCTTCATAGATACCGGGGTCGGCGTGGTGGACGCACCTCAATGAGCAACTTCCAGTATCTCACCGCCACCGGTTTCGGCGCGGTTGCCGTTATGATCGTCAGCGTGCTGGATTTCCACGTACCCTACAGGATTTCCGAGATCCGCAATGCGGTGTTGCGGGAACGATACTATT
This sequence comes from Bradyrhizobium sp., assembly GCF_036009065.1. Taxonomy (GTDB): domain Bacteria; phylum Pseudomonadota; class Alphaproteobacteria; order Rhizobiales; family Xanthobacteraceae; genus Bradyrhizobium. The sequence continues at coordinate 21,606 of NZ_DASYMN010000303.1, forward strand.
TTGCGCTGCTGGTTTACGCGACGATTGCCGTGTTGTTCTATCTGCTGGTGCTGAACTTTGTCGCGGTGCTCTACCTGATATGGATGCCGGGTCAGGACCTGTTCGCCACGGCGGCGCTTGCGGTACCAGCGGCGATTGTCGCGGTGTTCGCCATTCCTCACCTGCCACTGTGCCGCAATGTAGCCGGCGCCGTCCGCACGGCGATGCAATCGCTCGCCCGTTATCCGCAGACGGTGGAAACCGTGACCGCCATCATCTCGCGGTCGCCGCTTAAAATCTCTCACCGTGCGGTCGCCGAAGTAACGGGCGAACTCGAACGGTATGGCGTTTCGCCGCGTTTGATCGAGGATGCCCTCGCCAGCAACAACAAGGTGCTTGCGGTCGGAGCGGCGACAATGATCCAGCAGATCTGTTCGCTGCACATCAGCTTTAGCGACTTGCGCGGCGATCGGCGCTTCGAACGGTTTTTTGCGCTTCGGAAAGCGGTTTTTGACGATCTGGAAAAGCATTACCGGCGGGTTTTGCGGCGATCGGCGCGGGCGCTTCTCATAGCCGACGATATCTCGCCGTCCAGTATGGGATCAGGCGAGCTGGCGCTGGAGGTCTCCGACTTCATTGCGCAGGAATGCGAACATTTGCGCGAGAAATACCAGCGGCTGCTGGCGGAAGCAGCCATATCGGGAGTAAACAGCCGCAGCGCCCGAACCGAATTGATCGCGAACTTCGGATATAAAATCGACCTCCTCAGTCCCTTGCCGCTTTGGCCGCTTGTCGTGATCTTTGCCGTTGACGTCGCAACCTCCGTCGTACCGATCTTTTTCATGCCCAACACCGACCCGCACTTCAAGGTGAGTACGTGGACTGCAACGCAGGCTGCGCTGGCGCATGGCATCGGACTTACGCTGTCGGTGCTGCTTGCCGTATTCCCGAAGGCATCGACCAACTTCGCCCGGCCCTCGCTGTTCGCGTTGCCCTGGCCCTCCTACGTATTTTTCGGCCTGGTCTCCTACCTGGTCGGAAATGCAGGGCTGTATTTGACCTATAGCACGCTTGACCTTGGTCCCGGCTGGCCGGCGCACAGTCATCCGTTGGCTACCAGTTCGCTGTTTGCCGGAGTTTTCCTTGTCAATACCGTCGTTCTCAGCATTCTGCTCGACGTGCGGCTGCGCAGCGCGTCGCTGGACTATGGCACGGGCCGTCTGCTCGACGGCATTACCCTCGCCGTGGTCATGACATCGCTGATGGTCATCTTCGTGTTCGGCTTCCTCGCGCTGCTGGATTGGTTCAAGATGTCGTCGCCAGACCTCAAATGGTACGTCTACGCGCTCAGCATTTTCGGTTTCGGGATCCTCGGCTTCGTCATGGGTTATCTGGTGCCTTCGACGGCGCAGGCCTATCTGGAAGCAAATAAACGGGCCCGGCAATGGACGGAAAAGCACGGAATGTCGATCGGCTGGGCAACAGGGCGCAGTCACTCCGAGGTACCGGTCATTTCCTGATATATTGTCGTTCGGATTTTCATCAGCCGCTTTTTTTGCCTAACGGTTTGGCTTTATCGAATTGGAACTTCGGGTCGGATATGCCAGTTTTTTGGGTCAATCCATTGCATGTGATGTGACGCTCATGGCGACAAACCAGGCGGCGATTTTTCCGGCTCCCGATGATTATGCGGTTGTCGTCGGCATCAATCGCTACCGCAGCGACCAGGGTATAGGGCAGCTCAACGGGGCGGTGAACGATGCCGTGCTGTTTCGCGAGTGGCTGATCGACCCCGATGGCGGCGGTCTTGATCCGGCGCACGTCGCGCTGTTCACCTCGCCCGAGGATGGTTCCTTCGCCCCGAGCCGGGACGTCATCGAAGACCAGATCCTCCAGACCTTCTATCAGAAGAGGGATGAGGGCGTGCGCCCGGTTGGCCGCAGGCTGTACCTGTTCATGGCCGGCCATGGGGTCGCCCCCGCCGACGGCGACGACTGCAGCCTGATCGCGGCGAATTCCTTTCTCAATTCCCTGCGCGTGCTGAGCGGCAGGATGGCGGCGGATCGCATCCGCAAGCAGCCGATGTTTCAGGAGGTGGTGCTTTTCATGGCCTGTTGCCGCGACGTGGGCGTCAATGCCAGCGTTTATTGCAACCTGCCGCCGCCGGGTGAGACGCTGAACAAGAAATCCACGTATCTACACGGCCTTGCCGTGAAGTGGGACAAGAAGGCGCTGGAACAGGAGCTTCCGCATCCAACCGATCCGAAAAACAAACCAAAGCTCTGGCAAAGCGTATTCTCGTATGCGTTGCTGCAGGGCCTCAGGTCGGCTTTCGACGACGACGGACAGATCACGTCGCTATCGCTGAAGCGCATTGTCAAGGAACACGTCATGCGTCTGCTTCCGCCGGACAACAACACGCCGCCGGAGTTTTTCCTGGATGAGGACAACCTGATCGTATTCAAGTCCAGGCCGTCGGCGGCGCCGGTTGCCGGACGCGTCGCATCACCGCCGCCCCCTCCGGGCGGCCCGCCTCCGGCAGTGGCCGGAGCAGAACCGGCTGCCGCATTGGAGCGCGCGCTCCCGCGGACGCGGGGCGGTGGACGTCTCCGCCGTTCCGTCGCGCCCGCGCAACCCGCCGTTGCCCCGCCGCCGGCAGGTCTGACCCCGGTCAACATCACCCTGTCTGGAGGTGCCACCGTCTTCGAAACGCTCGACGGCGAAACGCTTGCGGCGCTCAATCCTCCCGTGGAGACCGTCGCGGCCGCTACGTTCAGGGTGTTTCTCAAGCCAAGCCTTTACGCGTTCCGCGTCCCGGGCCGGGAAGCCAAGCCGGTATCCGTGCTGGGGGAGGCCATCAGTGTCGAACTCTGAAGAGAAGTTACGGCTGCGAATCAAGCCGGCGACGCCGCTCACCGAGATTTTCCTGACGGACAGCCGATTTCGCAAAATTCCGCTGGCAACCAACTCCGGCGAAATCGAAATCGAGTTGGCGCGCGGCGTCTACCAGGTCGGATTTCGCGATGGAAAATCGGTCGAGCAGAAGCTGGTCGTTCTTTCGCCCGAGCAGGCCAGCCCCGTCGTGGTGACTGCCACGGCGCGGCCACTGTCGGCGGTCGATGTAGAGGATGCCGCTGAAGACGCGGCTTCGCGGGACCTGGCCTCGCTGACCGTGCGCGTTCACGATCCGCTTGATGAACCGGCGTCGGCGTCCAATCGAATCGCCGGTCTTTCATTGCTCACGCAGGACGGCGCGCCGGCAGCGCCGGGGCAGTCGTCGGTCCGCTCAAACAGCACCGATCTGGAATTCGATGTCGCTCCCGGCTACTACCGGGTGCGGCTGGAGACCGGGATCAGGGATCAGGTCTTCGAGACCCCGATTGTGGTCTGCCCGGGCTGGCGCATCCGGATAACATGCCGCTCCAGATGGTACGGCGACGAATGCCGTTGCGACTTCAGCACCGCCCAGCTGCGCATGTGCAGCGCCGGCGGCTCTTTCCATTCCAGTTTCAACCAGCGCGATCTGGAGGCGAACGCCATAGCCTCGCTTGTCGGCGGACGAACCTTGAGCGGCCAGGCATTCGGCAGCCTGTTGCGCCGCAAGTTCGAGAACCCGATGTTTGGTTTCTATGCCGGCTACCTGCTGCGCGGCAGCAATGCCGGCGAAATCGACACGCTTGCCGAGGTGGTCCAGAATCTCGCGGCGATGCTTCAGCTACCGCCGGGCCTGCTGCATCCCGATCTCGAAGCCCTCAGGCTGCGACTGAACCTGCTGCGCAACGAGCCGATCGACGACACGCTGGAGCTTCCGTTGCCTCCCATGCTGCTCGCCAGCTGGCGCACGATTTGCCAGGTTGCGGCGAATTCGAACAGGATCGTTCCCAAGGGATCGCTGGCGGATCGGATTTCGAGCGGTCTCGTCGCTGCCGGCGCTTCGATGGCGTGGAGCGCAGAACAAGTCGTTGCCGGGTCTTCCGCAGTGCAGGCGGCAGCCCCGCCTCCACAGGAGGACTTCCTTGCCAGGCGCAGCACCGCGCGCGTCGCGCGGCGCGGCATTCGCGGGATTTCTGCAGGGCACGAGTCCGCGACGACGGCGCCCCCGGCTGACAAGACCAGCGCGATTCTCACTCCGGAGCAAGGCGTCGATTTCGTTGCCGCGGCGCTGCGCCATGACCGCCTGCGCGACTGGTTCCGGATTGCTGCCGGATTAGCTGACGAGCCGCAGCCCGGCGGGACACCCCTCGTCAGCGAGGCGGAACGGGTCGTCGCCGCGGCGATTTATCCGATCGCCCCGAACGAGAAATTCCAGCGAACCATCGAGAAGATCCATTTCGCATCCGGCTCGAGGCCGTCGCTTCAGACGCCGTCCACGCTGGCCCAGCAGCTTCGGCTTCCGCTGACGACCGTCGAGCGGGCCGTCGAGGAATTTTGCGGAAAGCTGCGCCTGCAGGCACAGACGCTGGGCATCAACTTGCAGGGGTGAACGGCCATGTCGCGACCGGAACTCATCATTCCCTACGATCCGAAGTTTCTCGGCGACGATTTCGTCGTGCCTATCCCGACCTTGTCCGACGCATTGCACGCCGTCGCCTTCGCGGACGGAGCGGTGCTCGATTACCCCGTTCTCACGGACCTGCCTCCGCGCCTCACCTCCGCTATTCCAGCCGCAGGTCCGGCGCAAATTCCCGCAGCTTTCTGGAAAGTCATTGTGCTGCGCGATTCGGAAGCAGGCGCTGAAGATCTGTCAGTCGTGGCCTTCGCAATGCGCCAATCCGAGATGTGGAATGACAGGGATGGCAGACCACTGTCCTCGCGACGCCTTCAAGGTTTGCGGGTTTCGAGGGGCGGAGGCGGCGGGCGGAGCGCCGCCAAGAGTTATGCCGGCATGCGGCAGGCTGGAACATCCATGCCGCCAGCGGCTGCGGTTGCGGCGACGTGAGTCTCGATGCCCGCGAGGCGGTCGCGGCGCTGGGCCGCGAAGTCGCGCGTTTGACCGAAATAGTGGCGGCGCAAGGTCGTGCTCGAGAAGAGCCCGCACCGGCGCCGACGGATACGACACGATCGGCGGGACGCAGCATTGCCGCTGCGCCCCAAGCGACTGCAGGAGCGCAAGCGATGGAAGACGAACGCGTAGAGCGTATGGTGGCGGCGGCGCCCGACCATTTGAAGGAGTCCGTCCGGGTGTTTGCCCGAACCGTGGTGATGCAGCACGATATCTCGCGCGGCGCCATTGCCGTGCCGCCTCCATCGCAACTCGAGCGTATAGTAGGCGGCAACCGGGTTCGTGCCGGCGGCATTCCGTCCTGCGTCTGCATCGGCAGCGCAACCGAATGGTCTTGCACGGGCGTCGTGGTGGCGCCAAGGGTGGTTCTCACTGCGGCACATTGCGGCGCGGAAATCACACGTATCTTGATCGGCGACCAAGTCACGCCGAGCATTACGGGACGGGTGGTGAAGGTTCGGCAGGCCTTCATTCATCCGAACTATCGCCCTCATCCCTTTAACGAGAACGATATCAATGTGCTGATCCTTGATGCACCCGCAGCGATTCCTCCTGCACCGCTTGCGACGACGGCCCAAGTGGCGGCGGCCGCGACGATCCATCTGGTGGGATTTGGTTACAACGACCCGACGCTTCCAAAGGGATTCGGCGTCAAGCGCGAGGTGGACGTGCCGATGGGGCCCGTAAAACGTTCGAATGCCGATAATCTCACGCAATTCGAGGCGTTGACCGGCTTTCACTCGAACTACGAATTCGTGGCCGGGCGGAAGGGCCTTGGCAAGGATAGCTGCAACGGCGACAGCGGAGGTCCAGCCTATATCGATACCGACTTCGGTCTGGTCGTCGCAGGGCTGACCAGCCGCGCGACTCGCGATGCGAATGTCCCGTGCGGCGCCGGCGGTATTTATGTTCGCACCGACTTCTTCCGCGATTGGGTGAATGGCGTGCTTTCCTCGAATGGACTTCCCGTTCTACCAACGTGACTGCGCTCTTTTGGACTTTGTGGCCCTTGCTCGACAGGACCGGGCGGCAGCGATATGCGGGCTGGTCATCCCGCATGTCGCTGCGCTCATGCGGGCTACGAAGCTAACATCGAATTTAATGGTGTCGGCGGATTGCCGGCCCACATCAGCTTCTTGACGCAAGGAGCGATGACATGAGTGAACATGATGAATGGACCAGCTATTCGCACTGGGGAATGTTCCTGACGGCGGAACAACATTCGACCGCCCGTTGACGCCAGGTTCAACGTTCGCCGCATGACCGGAACAGGCGGTTGAAGATCGCAGGTCCCGGCTAGAGCGTGATGGCTTTAAGTCCAATCGCCACGACGCTCCGGCGGGCTTCCTCGTGCTTCCCGGCAGCAATCACAAATCGCATCCGTTCATCCACGGCACAGGTCTCCGTCCATCCATCGGCAAGGTCCTCCTTGCCGATGGGTTGACCTGTTACCCATGTGTCCCCGGTCTATTGTGTTACCTATGTAGCCGGTCAGGACCGGATCGAGGTCGCGCAGGTCGACGGCTCCGTGTGACGACTGCGTCATTGCCGGGCGCCTGTCTTCGCCGGTTCATCGCGCATCACCGCCTTGCCCCGCGTCGAATCTTTCCCGTGGCGGGCGGCAACTCTTTTTTCAGCCCATCGCGTTCGATGCAGAGCGCGTCGATCCGATCGAGCATCCGTTGCAGCAAGGCTTCCGCCGAACCCATGGCGATCCCGGCGCGCTGCAGCTGCAAAATTTCCTTGCGCTGGCGTCCGACCTGCGCGCGCAGCCGCTCGATTTCGCCGCGGATAGTGTCAAGCTGCATCACGCTCGCGCTCCGCCAGCGCCGCTTCGATCTGCCGGCGGAGAAGTGCGGTCGGCCGCCCTTCCCGTTCCAGCAGCCGCAGCCTATTCCACAGCCTGATGATTTCCCGCTCTTTCGCAGCGTCCATGATCCGCTCCCCGTGCCAAGCCAGACTAGAACAAACCACGAACTAAAATCAAGCCGCTACGGATAGCGTGTCGGTCCGATGGAACTCTCTAGGCTTGAGATGCCTCGGCCGCTCGCTTGCCCAGGCAACGAAAAGCAGCAGAAGGACGGCATGGAAACCAAGGGCATGTCGAAGGACGGCAGGGCAAAGGACATGTCGAAAGACGGTTCGCCGAAGGCCGACACCTAGAAGAAGCGCAACCAAGCTCCGCTTCACGATAATGCAGAGGCCGTCTCAGGGCGGCCTTCACGCAAGCTTCAGCGTCGGACCTCGCGCGCCGTGCCGGATCGATTTTTGCGGCCGGAATCCTCAAGTCGATGTGAGAGGCATCGTGAAAACGAATCGCGTTTCATCCGGTTCGGACGTCACGTCGATTCTGCCGCCATGCGCCTGCGCGATCTGTGAGGCGATATGAAGTCCGAGGCCAAGGCCCTGACGGCTGCCGCGGATGTCGCCCCGAAAGAACGGCTCGAAGAGCTTTTCCATCGCCGCCGCTGGAATAGGCTCACCGGCATTTGCGACCCGGAGCTTGAATTCGCCGCCTTCCGTTTTCGCTTCCACGCGCACCGGCTTGTCCGGCGCTCCGTGCGTGAGAGCATTGCCGATCAGGTTCGACGCCAGTTGTCCGATCCGCGTGCGGTCGCAGTCGACGGGATCGGTTATCTCAAAGCTGGTTTCGATCACCCGCTGGGGCGAGGCCGTGCGCAATTCGTCGACGACCTGCTCGAGGACCGGCTCCAGTGGCCGGCCGGCGTCGCGGCTCAAGGTGATGCCTCCGCCGAGCCGTCCGCGCGCGAAATCAAGAACGTTGTCGATCAGGTCCGACATGCGGGTGACGGTCGTATTGATCATGTCGAGGACGCGAAGCTCCTTGTGGCCGTGCAGCGTGCCTGACCGCTGCAGGATGCGGGCGCCGGCGCTGATCGCCGCGAGCGGATTGCGCAGGTCATGGCCCAGCACGGCTATGAACTGCTCGCGCAATTCCGCGGTCTCGCGCTCGCTGGCAAGTCCCTTCTGAAGCTCCGACCTCGAATCCACCAATTGGCGTTCATAGCGTCGCCGGTCGGCCGCCTTGATGACCACTAACGCCGTGAACAGGACATCGCCACCGCCATCGCGGCGTTCGGCGGCATTGGCGATCACCGGCAGCCGTTCGCCGGCGGCGGTTTCGAAGTCCAGCGCGAACTCGCTGAAGAAACCCTGCATCCGCAGCAGCGGCGCGATGTGGGTTTCGTAATAGATGCGGCCCGCCATGTTCAGGAACTGATGAAGGCGGCGGCCGATGAATTGGTCGGGGGCAAAACCCGTCCAGGCCGCGAGCGTGGCGTTGACCTTCGATATGCGCCCGTCGGGTCCGATCGTGAGGTAGCCGCAGGGGGCGTTCTCGAACAGCTCCCGGTACTCGTCCATGGGTGCGTCAGACATACGCCCGGATTGCCGAGACGACCTCTGCGGGCGCGCTGAGGTTTGGACAGTGCCCGGTGGCCTTGAGGAAGACGATCTCGCTGCCCGCAATCCTGCTGCGCACGAACTTTCCAACCTCTTCGGAGGCGATGATGTCCTCGCTGCATTGAAGGATCAGGGTCGGAACCGTGACCTTGGGAAGGTCGCTTCTGTTGTCGGATGTGAAGGTGACACGCGCGAACGCCTTGGCGATCTCCGGATCCGTCCGGCAGAAGCTGTTGGTCAGTTCCTCGCCGAGTTCGGGACGATCCGGATTGCCCATGATGGAAGGGGCCATCGCGGCGGACCAGCCCATGTGGTTGTCCTCCAGGAATTCGAGAAGCTCCGCGATCTGTTTTTCGCTGAAGCCTCCGACATATTCGCCATCGTCAATGTACCTGGCGGACGGACCCACCAGCACCATGCGGCCGAACAGGTGCGGAGCTTTCAATGAAGCCAGCACCCCGATCATTGCGCTGACGGAATGACCGACGAAGACGGCGTCCTTCAACTTAAGCTCACGGCCGATCTGCACCAGGTCCTCGGCATAGCCGTGAAGCGTCGAATATTTGCCCGGGTCATAAGCCGCCAAGTCCGATCCGCCCGCGCCGACATGGTCGAAGAGCACAACCTTGAAGTCGTTCTCGAACTCCGGCGCAACGAAGCGCCACATGTTCTGGTCGCAGCCGAAACCATGGGCGAACACCATGCCCCGGTCACCCCGCCCACTCACGCGGACGTTGTTTCTCGCCAATACATCCATGCCTGGTCCTTATGTCGCGGAGTTTTATCAGGGACGCAATTGCAGCGCGTCCGCGATGCGCAAGTTCCGATCCTGAGCTCAAGAGCTTCAAGAACTGTTTTGTTCCGTCCTCCAGCCACGTTCCCGGCGGCCGGTTGAGCGTTTCACTCAGGCGGTCCGGCGCATCGGGTCCGGTGCACGATCAGGCCGAGATGCGTGCTCGTTGTCCACAACCAGTCGAAGCAGCGGGGGCTGTGGCGAAGTCTGGGCTGCCGGAGCCACTGCGACGTGAACTTCAGGCTGTTGCTCGTGGCAATCTGCACCGCGGGCCGGCGCTTCGAGCCAAGCTAGAAACTGCTGACCAGCATCAGTGATTTGCCAGCCGCTATCGTCCCGCAGCACAAATGCACTGCCAAAAATGTCGAGTTGCGGGGCGCGGGCAGCCAAGCCTTTGATTCGGTCAGCCCACTCCGATCCGCTTGAAATCAGGATGCTGACGTGACGCGTCAAGTCGGCAACAGACGCGCGTCCCGCCGGATGGCCGGCCAAAACCTTCAAGACCGTAATCTGAAAACTCACGCTACGCCCCGCGACATGAAATTACTTCTGACACCAATGCCTGCAGCCTAGCTTGGTCTGCGCGCCCGTCCAGCGGTCAATTCCGCTATTTTTCCCGATGTGTCTTACGCGCAACAGCTTCGCGGCTTGCGGCGCAGAAACCTGGCCGAGGCGCGCAGAGAGCCTGCCTCCAAATGCAGCCAATGAGTGAATGGGGACCTTGAGCGGAAGTTCGTCATGGCCGGGATGCAGAAGTTCGTCCTGCCCAGGCTTACCGGACATCCACGTCTTGGCTTCACCCGAGCAAGAACGACGTGGATGGCCGGGACAAGCCCGGCCATGACGAAAAAGCCAGTCATTTTCAGCCGAACACCTGAAATGCTGGATACTTTTTTCAGTCCGGCTTTGAGGACAAGGATCGCCTCAGTTCGTGGCCTCTACCCGTCCTTTGCCCTCGCACCTCTCGCATCGCGCCGGATAGATTTTGCGGCCCGGTTGCGCGGGCTGCTTTACTGCCCGGAATCCGGTTCCTTTGCACGCCGGGCATTTGAACTCGACCGGCTTCGCGGACAGCTTCGGCATTTTATCCCTCTCAACGACGTCTTACCCGAGACCTGCCGACAGGCTATCAACTCGATAACCGGGCGCTACCAATCGGCGGTTGTGGGCTGTGGCGACGACCAGCGGGCGGTTGGTAGCATAGTTAGGCCGCATGAGCGAAGCGACATGCGGGTCCGCCGTGATCAGCCTGCTTAGGTTTGCTTAGGGCAACCCCGCATATCGCGGAGTTTATCATCGGGCGCGCGTTCGTGCGGCCCGGTTGCCCATGCAGACGATGATGCTGGTCTGAATATCGGTCGTGCGATCGTGGCGATCAACGTCGAGCAGCTCATAATGGTGTTGCCGAGGTCACGAATGGCGATGCGCCAGCGGCCCCGATCCACGCGAAGGGTACGAAAACTTTTATATTTTTCGAAGTGCAGCCCCGGATGACGCGCGGATCGGTTAGCCACGCCGCTCTCGTCCTGGACGGAGCATCATCGAATTCTTACAGACCTTGATTCGGCCAGTACCCGGAGGCTAACCGGTAAATTAATTTCTGGACACTCGACTTCGCCGCGTTCCGCGCCGAAGTGAAGAAAGCTTTTCAAAACACAGATTCCAGTCAAGGACCGCGATGGCTGGGAGAACTACCTTGCGGGATCGAATAGCAGCGTGGCCGCGTGCGCGGCGATAGGCGGGGCGTGATCAGTCCCGCTGACGGCTGGAGCGCCATCATCGACCCTGCATACCGCTTTGCTCATGCGACCCTTCGATGCTACCAAAGACTCGGGCTGAGCCGAACCGATCCTGCTTTTTCGACGACGAGGCGCGCATGCGGCGGCGAGACGTGCTTGGCGTTATTGGCGGGGCGCTGGCGTGGCCGCTTGCGGCGCGTGCACAGCAAACGAGGATGGTCACCATCGGTGTCCTTGGCCTCGCCAATCCCAGTCCGGAGCCGCTCCTGCAGGCACTGCGTGAGGGCCTGCGCGACGCGGGCTACGTCGAGGGCCGCAATCTTCGTCTGCAGATACGCGTCGCCGCCGGCAGGCCCGACCTTCAGCTGGAAAAAGCCGTCGAGCTGGTCGGCCTCAAGGTCGATCTGATCGTCACCTTCTTCACGCCCGCGGCGCTGGCGGCGAAACAGGCGACGCGTGACATTCCGATCGTGATGGCCGGCGCGGGAGATCCGGTCGAGAGCGGCCTCGTCGCGAGCCTCGTCAAGCCCGGCGGCAATGTCACGGGACAGTCGAGCGGGGGCGCGGAGGTGGCCGGCAAGGGTGTGGAGCTGATCCGCGAGGTCATGCCCGCCGCGCGCCGTCTCGGCGTGCTCGCCGACGACAGCGATCCTTTCGCCAGATCCTACGTCGATCAGATCCGCCAGGCCGCGCGCAGCGCCGGCATGGAGGTGGAGCCGGTCATGATCCGGCCCGAACTGCCGCTGGAGCCCGCGTTCAGGACCCTGACCGACAAGCACGTGGACGCACTGGTGATTCAAGGCAGCATCGTGCGCAAGGACATGCTGGATCTGGCGCTCGAGCATCGCTTGCCGGCCGTGACGTCGATCCGGCTCGGGCCTGCGCTCGGCGCGCTGATGTCATACGGTTCGGATTATTTCGCGCTGGCGCGCGAGAGCGCGGTCTACGTCGACAAAATCCTCAAGGGCGCCAAGCCCGCCGATCTGCCGGTCGCCTTTCCCACCAAGTTCGTGTTCACCATCAACCTCACAACCGCCAGGGCACTGGGGATCGCGATACCGCCGACAATGCTGGCGCGCGCCGACGAGGTGATCGAATGAAGCGGCGACTGTCGGTATCGGTCAAATATGGGCGAGGTGAAGCAAGCGTAGCCCGCATGAGCGCAGCGATATGCGGGATCGCAGCCCCACATGTCGCTTCGCGCAGACGGGCTACTATATCCGAGGACAAGCGCCGCCTCAGTTGGCAGCCTCTACCCACCCTTTGCCGTCGCACCTCTCGCACCGTGCCGGATAGATTTTGCGGCCCGCTTGCGCGGGCTGCTTTACTGCCGGCAATCCGGTTCCCTTGCACGCCGGGCATTTGCGTTCACCCGGCATTGCTAACATCTTCGGCATCTGATCCCCCTCAACGGCGTCTGCCCCGAGACCTGCCGAGAGGCTATCAACTCGCCAAACGGGCGCTACCAATCGGCAGTTGTGGGTCCTCGGGCAACGACCAGCGGGCGGTTGGGTGGCGCAGCGAGCCGTAGCCCGCATGAATGGCCCGGCTCGGGATCATATCCCCCGATCAAGCGTTATCCCTCCAACCCAGGAGCGCGCCATGGCCGACAAAGAGCAATTGAAGCCGGATGATTTTCCGGTTCACACCGAGAGTAAGAAAATCGTCAAGCCGGACGGCAAGGATATTGCCCAAGCCAGTACCCCGAAAATCGCCGACGAGGTTGCGGAGCGGCTGAACGCGGAAGAGGACCGCCGCGAGGAAGACCGCTGGGCGTAGCAGCTTAGCCGTCACCCCTCCACCACCCTCCGCGCTATTGCCACCGGAAGAAACGGCCGCGCCGCCCTGCCTGAAAATGCGTGAAGCCGTGATGTCGGTAGAATCGCGCGGCAGCGTCGTCCTTGGCATCGACGATCAGGGTGAACACCGCAGCATCGGCCCGGACCGCGCGCGCGATCGCGTCGAACAACAGCGCCGCACCGAGGCTGGGGCCCTGGTAACGGCGATCCACCGCGAGACGACCGATCAGCGCCGCGGGGAGCACGGGATAGCGCGGCAGCTTGCGCGTCTGCTCTACGGCAGGCCGTCGGCGGCGCCTTGATTGTGACGGGGCTTAAGTCCTTTTTGGTTACGGCCTTTTCCGCTCAATCCAGATCGCAAACCCCTTCAATTCACGCCGAGTTTCTTCTGCAGGCTCGACGACGACGTGGTGTATTGAAACACCAAACGCTTGTCCGGATAGACGTAGCGGTGCGCCTTCTGCGCCATCAGCGCGCCCTCGTGGAAGCCGGACAGGATCAGCTTCAGCTTGCCCGGATAGGTGTTGATGTCGCCGATCGCGAAAATGCCGGGCACGCTGGTTTCGAACGCCGATGTTTCCACCGGCACCAGGTTGTTCTGAAGCTCGATGCCCCAGTTCGCCACCGGGCCGAGCTTCATGGTGAGACCGAAGAACGGCAGCAGCGTATCGCATTCGATTTTCGACACCGCGTTGTCGCTGCCCTTCATCACCGCGGCGGTGAGTTTTCCTCCTTCGCCTTCCAATGAGGTGACCTGGCCGATCTTCAGATCCATTTTTCTGTCGCGCACCAGCGCGCGCATCTGCTCGACGCTGTGGGGGGCTGCGCGAAAATCGTCGCGACGATGCAGCAGCGTGACGCGCTTGGCGATCGGATGCAGGTTCAGCGTCCAGTCCAGCGCGCTATCGCCGCCGCCGACGATCAACAGCTCCTTGTCGCGGAATTGCTCCATCTTGCGCACCGCGTAGAAAACCGACGTGCCTTCATAGGCCTCGATGCCCGGCACCGGCGGCCGCTTCGGCTGGAACGATCCGCCGCCGGCGGAGATCACCACCACCTTGCATTCGAATATCTGCCCGGCATCGGTGGTGACGCGGAATCCGGGGTCGCCGATCTTCTCGATGCTCTCCACCATCTCGTTGAGATGGAAGGTCGGCTTGAACGGTTTGATCTGCTCCAGCAGCGCGTCGGTGATGCCCTGCCCGGTGACGTAGGGAATCCCGGGGATGTCGTAGATCGGCTTTTCCGGATACAGCTCGGCGCACTGGCCGCCGATCTTGTCGAGGATGTCGACCAGATGCGCCTTCATGTCGAGCAGGCCGAGTTCGAACACGGCGAACAGTCCGCACGGGCCCGCGCCAATAATCAGCACATCGGTTTTGATCGCTTCGCTCATATCGATTTTCTTTAGTTGGTTCGGGTTGGGGCGGTTTTGGCTGAATCGTCATGGCCGGGCTTGTCCCGGGCATCCACGTCTTTCTTGTGGAGGCTTTTATAGACGTGGATGGCCGGGACAAGCCCGGCCATGACGAAAAACTGATCGTGCCAACCGGATTTGGCTCTGGTAAGGGGCACATCTCAAGGAGATCAACGCGTGAACGCACCAACCGACCTCAACGCAAATCCGCTTCTGGAGGATTTCCCCTACCGGCTCACGGATAATGTGCGTTTCGCCGATCTCGATCCCAACCAGCACGTCAACAACGCGGTCTATGCGACCTATTTCGAGACCGGCCGCGTCACGCTGATGAAGGACCTTAAGTTTGGATTGACGCCTTCGGGGCTGGCCTGGATCATGGTGCGGCTCGACATCCATTTCCGCGCCGAGCTGAAATGGCCCGGCGTCATCGAAATGGGGCTCGGCGTCTCAAAGTTCGGCCGCACCTCGGTGACCTTCGATCAGGTGGTGTTCTCGGAAGGCAAATGCGTGGCGTCGTCGCAATCGGTCTCGGTGCTGATCGATGAGATTTCGCGCCGGCCCGTGCCGCTGACCGAGCAGGTCAGACAAAATTTCGAACCCTGGTGGCGGCGCGGCTTCAAGCCGGCTTGAGGATGTTGCCTAAGCCTGCCGCTCCGGCGTGGTCACCACCAGGCCATCGAGCGCGTCGGTGACCTTGATCTGGCACGACAGCCGCGAATTCGGCCTGACGTCAAAGCCGAAATCCAGCATGTCCTCCTCCATCGGCGAGGGGGCGCCCGTCTTCTCGCGCCAGGCCTCGTCGACATAGACGTGACAGGTCGCGCAGGCGCAGGCGCCGCCGCATTCGGCTTCGATGCCGGGGACCGCGTTGCGGATCGCCGCTTCCATCACGGTCGCGCCGTTCTCGACCTCGATGATGCGGGTTTCGCCGGTGTGGTCGACAAAGTGAATCTTGGCCATGATCGTCCGTAGCTCGCCGGAATTTAAGGGATGTTCGGGCTGTCCTATAACGGGTCGATCCGGTCAGCGCCAGTCACGAACGCCGCAACATGGCGTCGATGGCGGCGCGCGCCTGGGCCACGGCGTGCCGCAGCGCGGCCATCGCCTGCGATGCCTCGCCGCCGTCCCGCATGGCCGCTTCAAGCGCCTCGCTGGCGTCCGCGACACCGAACGCGCCGATCGCCCGCGCCGATCCGTTCAGCGTATGCGCGAGCTCGGCCGCGCCGGCCGGCAGACCGGCCAGGGCCTCGATCAGGCGCGCCGCCTGCCCAGCGAACATCGCCAGCACTTCGCGTTCGAGGCCGACATCGCCAAGCGTCATGCGGCGCAGATGCGCGATATCGATGGGACCGTCATCGGGAACGAGCGGCGGCGATGGCATCCAGTTGATCCGTTGCGGGTGAAGCGGCATGGCAAAGCCCAACCTCCCAGGCCGGACGATTCGGGGGCCCGGAACCTGGCCAGCCAATCACGGAAGTGGTTAACGGAACCTTTGTAGAACGAGCCGCAAGTTCGCCGCCTTTTTTCGGCGAAAAGGTTCCCGGATCTGCCAGCCCTGGCGATGGCGGGCGGGCCGCCGTTAACGATGATTAAGATTGTATTAATCGCAACCATTTCATTCGCATCGCCAAGCCAATAGGATGTTTGCGGATGTGGCGGACAAGCCGGGTGGACCAGTGGTCCCGCCGGCGCCGCGTAGAGCGTGTGGGACGGTTGAGGCTCGCGGTCACGATCGCATGCTTCCCAGGGGATGCGTAAAAAGAGGGCTTAGGCATGGCGAACAACCCAAAGAAGGTCAAGGACCCGACCGAGGTCGCGCTTTCTGCCATTCAGGAAGCCCTGAATATCAGCGATGTGCCCGCTGATGCCAGCCGATCCGCGGTTCGCAGCGATGCGCCGGCGGCGGCGGACCCATCCCTGACGCCGAGTTATGAGGAAGCATCGTTCGACTTCCGGGCCGCCCCCGAGCCTCCGTCATTCGAGCCGGTCGGGGAGCCGCGCCCGCCCCGCCGCGCCGCCAATGACGATCGCGAAACCATCGGGCAAATTCTGCAGGCCATTCAGAAGGGCCGCCCCGCCCGTAACGTCTACACGCTCGCCACCCTGTTTGCCGGCGTCTGGATTCTGGGAGCCGGACTTCTGACCGTCAGCTTCCTTCCCGCGCTGCAGGCCTCCATTGGTCAGGGCAGCGGCGGCACGCTGGTGCTGGCCGGTCTTGCGGCGTTGTTTTTCGCACCCGTGCTGCTGTTCTATTTCCTGGCGAGCCTTTCCTGGCGCGGCCAGGAGCTGCGAATGATCGCGCAATCGATGGCAGAGGTCGCGATCCGCTTCTCCGAGCCCGAGGGCGCGGCGAGCGATTCGATGGTGACCGTCGGTCAGGCGATCCGCCGCGAGGTCGCGGCCATGGGCGATGGCGTCGAGCGTGCGATCGCACGCGCGGGCGAACTGGAAACCCTGGTCGCCAACGAAGTGTCGGCGCTCGAGCGCGCCTATTCCGACAACGAGGTGCGGATCCGCGCCCTGTTGCAGGACATCGCGCATCAGCGCGACAACCTGGTCGGCCAGGCCGAACAGGTTCGCAGCGCCATTTCCGGCGTGCAGATCGATCTGCGCCATGACATCGCGCTGATATCGGATGCGATCGCCTCCCGCGTCGATGAAGTGGCAAAAAGCATCACCACCGGCCTGCAGGAACGCGGCGACCATATTTCGCGGGCGCTCGGCAACGCCGGCGACAGCATGATCCTCGCGCTCGGCGAGCGCGGCGGCGACCTGCTCGACCGCTTCGAGGAAGCAAGCGCCGAGACCACCCGCGCCGTGATGGAGGCGAGCGAGCGGCTGACCGCGAGCCTCAACTTCAAGACCGGCCACGTCCACGACGACTTCGTCGATCTCA
>NZ_DASYMN010000304.1:0-1892 GCF_036009065.1 Bradyrhizobium sp.
GGCTGCCGTGCCGCCGCGACGTGGCGCACGTTCGCACCTTCTCAGGGTTGCGCGTGCTGTCTGGATGCCGGGGCTGGGCTCGGCACTCAGCACCTTCGGTTTCGGCGGGCTGATTGCTTTCAGCTCACTGCTTTCCGCCGAGCGCGACTGGAACCCCGTCTGGCTTTTGTTCAGCGCCTTCGCGGCTGCATTGGTCGTGGCGCGTCTCTTCCTTGGCCATCTCCCCGACAAGCTCGGGGGCGCTCGGGTTGCGCTGATGTCCGCCGGAATTGAGGCAATTGGTCTGGCGCTCATCTGGTTCGCGCCCGGCAGGCTGCTGGCCGCGACAGGTGCGGTGCTTACCGGCCTGGGTTATGCCCTGAGCTGCCCCCGATTTTTCTGGACACCGATTTGTCCGAACGGAGGCAGATATGGTGAAGTCCAGCATGAGCAGGATCATACGAAATGATGTGGCAGATGGGCTTGTGGGGAGCGAGGGCGGGCGGCGCCCGTCCGCGCTGTCCACAGGCCAAAACGGCGCCGGGGTCGGGTGTTCGGGGAGTGGGTCGCTGACGCCGGGCCAGCGCTGGAGCGTGAACCGCAAGCGTGACGTGGTGCTTCGCCTGCTGCGGGGCGAGGCCACCGAGGATCTCTCGCGCCAGCTCGGTGTGCCGCTCTACAAGCTCGAGCACTGGCGACAGAAGGCCGAAGCCGCGCTGGATGGCGCGTTGAAGGAACGCGAGATGGATGCGGCGACCGGGGAGCTCGCCACCGCGATGCAGCGGATCGGTGAACTGAGCATGGAGAACGAGCTACTGCGTTCGCGCATCGAGCGTGCTGGCCCTTTGGTTCGCAGGAGGTCGCGGTGATGGCGGCAGAGACCTCCCCGACCACCGGCCGCCGCTACGGCATCGCCGAGGTCTGCCGGATCTGGGACGTGCCGCGGTCGTCCTTCTATGCTGATCGGCGCCGGGCCGACACCACGAGGACGCCGATCCCGGCGCAGCGTCGTGGACCGAAGCCTGCGGTGTCCGACGACGCCCTGCTGGCGGCGATCCGCGCCGATCTCGCCCGTTCGCCCTGGCATGGCGAGGGACATCGCAAAGTGTGGGCGAGGTTGCGGGTGATGGACCGCATCCGGGTTGCGCGCAAACGGGTGCTGCGGCTGATGCGCGAGAACGGGCTCCTGTCGCCACATCGTGCCCGCACGCGCGACAACGCGCCACACGATCGGCACATCATTACCGAAGCGCCGAACCTGATGTGGGCGACCGACGCTACCCAGATCGCCACCGTGCAGAATGGCAAGGTCTGGCTGTTCGGCGTGGTCGAGCACTGGAACGCCGAGACGCTGGGCTGGCACGTCGCCAAACGCGGCGATCGCTACGCCGCTGTCCAGGCTGTCGGCATGGCAATCCGGAATGTCTTCGGCCACGTCAGCCCCAGCGCCGCCCGCGGTCTGGCACTGCGCCACGACCACGGCAGCGCGTTCCTCGCCGAACATTTCCAAAACCAGATCCGCTTCTGGGGCATGACCCCCAGCTATGCGTTCGTGGGCGAGCCCGAGACGAATGGCGTCATCGAGCGGTTCTTTCGCACGCTGAAGGAGCAGATCGTTCACGGCCGCATCTACCAAACCATCGAAGACGTCCGTGCCAGCGTCCGCGACTTTGTCGCCTGCTACAATGCCGAGTGGCTGATCGAGAAGAACGGCCTGCGCAGTCCCAGAGACGCCAGAGCCGCCTGGCACAAGGCCGTCATGAGGGCCGCCGCTTAACAGCTATCTTGTGTCCAAAGAACCGGGCGCGGTACAGCGCGGTCAACGCGTTCGTCTGTTTCCGTGTCGGAACTGACGAGTGGTTTGCCTTCCGTTATGGCATCGCCCGACAAGGAGCCGGCGAGACGAAGCGCCA
>NZ_DASYMN010000305.1:0-18991 GCF_036009065.1 Bradyrhizobium sp.
GACGCCGCGCGCAGTGGCCGTCAAGGATGGCCGTCGCGCCGGCCTCTCCCCACGCTCGACGTTTCCAGGCCACGCCTTGACGGCCGCGAGCACGGCGTCATGCTCAAGGGCGAAAGGGCGTCGCTTTAATGGTTGCTACGATTACTTACCTCTCCCGTCCGAGGAGAGGTGATCTGAACGTCCCCCTCGTGAACAAAGGAGAGACATTATGAAGATGAACCGACGAACATTTTCGACCGCCCTGCTCGCCGGCGCCGCAGCTTCGCTGATCTCCACACGCGGCATGGCCGCAAATCCAACTCCAGCGAAGGCGCGCAACGTCGTGCTTGTGCACGGGTTGTTCGCCGACGGCTCGTGCTGGCTAGAGGTGATAGCGCGATTGCAGGCGGCGGGGCTCAATGCCACCTTCGTCCAAAATCCACTGACCACGCTGCCTGAGGCGGTGGCTTCGGCCGAGCGCGTGCTGGCGCGGCAGGATGGCCCGACGGTGCTGGTGGGTCATTCCTTCTCGGGGATGATCGTCACCGAGGCCGGCGTTCATCCGAACGTCTCCGCGCTGGTCTATGTGGCGGCGCGCGCGCCGGATGCGGGCGAGGACTACACCGCCCTGGCCAAAACCTATCCGACGCCGCCAGCGAGCGCCGGCATCGTGTTCGATGGCGACGAAGGACGTCTCAGCGAACAAGCATTTTTGCGCGATTTTGCAGGCGACCTGCCGGAAGCAAAAGCAAAAATGCTCTACGCCGTACAGCAACCATTTCACAAGGCTCTGCTGTCAGGCAAGACCACGCACGCGGCCTGGCGATCGAAGCCGAGCTACTACGCGGTATCAACGGAAGACCGCACGATCGATCCGGACCTCGAGCGCTTCATGGCCAGGCGGATGGGAGCCCAGACCATCGAGGTGAAGGCCAGCCATCTGTCGCTGATCTCCCATGCGGGCGAAATCGCGCGGCTGATCCTCGAAGCGGCGGGACAGCAAGCCTGAGGATGACGGCCAAGGCGTGCGCGCACTCGGCGCCACCATTGCGGACGAAGCGCCTCAGGGCGTCGTCGATCAGGCGAGCGGCGATCGCGCTCTAAAACCCTGCCGCCGATATGGTCATCGCCCTGCCTTCGACCGCGCGCCCCGACGTGTCGGGGCCGGCGTTGCTCTCATCGGTCCATATGAGGAAGGCAGTCTCGCCCTCGGGGCCGAACGTCGCGGCGGTCCTCAAGTCGAATCGTGGTCCGCCCGTCAAGGTGTTGATCCGGACGGGTTGGCCGATCGGTCCTTGGGCAGAAAAGATTCTGGCCGCGACATTGGTTCCGGCGGCGGGGTTGTCGACATTCGCCTCTGTCCAGGCCAGCATAAAGCGCCCGCCGGGCAACGGCGCGAGCGTCGGCCAGTCGGACCGGATCCGGTTGTCGCCGGTGGCGGCAAAGCGGATATTGGCGAATGCGCCGTTGGCCTCGAACACGCTCACCTGCGCGACCGTGGTGTCGAAGCCGGGCTCGCTATCGCCCGCATTCCTGATATGCGCGATGACGAAGCGGCCAGAATCGAGCGCGGTCATGGCAGCCTCCGTCGCATGCAGCGCCGTGGTCTGTTCGGCGCCCAGCGGCCCGTTCGCATCGAACATCTGCAAGTGAATCATCAGAGGCCCGGGCACGCGCGCCCGCCATGCGATGACGATATTTCCGTTGGTCAGGCAGGCGACCATCGGGACCCAGTGGAAGCCTGGGACGGTATTGGCGCGAAACTCGGGACCGCTTTTCGTCCCGTCAAAACCATAACGCTGTGCGCGGATGCGCTCCTCCTGCCGCTTGTCGGCCCAGACCACGATGAAGCCGCCATCCGGCAGGCGCGCCAGCGCCGGCCGTATCGCCTTTTCGACCTCCGTGGTGCTGACCTGGCTTTCAGGCCCCGACAGCGTATCCGCCTCGAAGGTGCGAAGCTTGACCTGCGCGGGAGTGCTCGGAGGCCCCGGCGGTTGCTCGGTCCATGCGACAACAAAGCCCGCGCCGGTTTCGAGTATCGCCGGGGATTGACGCTTGGTCCCCGGCGTCCCGGGAAAGTTGACAGGGAACGCGTCGCTGGCTGGAGCCCCGTTCACGCCAATCATCCGGCCTTTGATATCGCCGGTCGCGTGGTCCGCCCAGACAACGGCAAACTGGGTCCCGCGCAATCCGGCGACGCCGGGCTGATGCTGAACGCCCGTCTTATCCGTGTTGATCAATATCTCGTCCATCGTGCCGTCCTCCCTGCAAACAGAAAATGTCGCACGGAAAAACTGCAGGCGTCGAGTCCGATGCGCTTTATGAAGCCGCGCCGGATGAGGATGCGGCGATGGCTGGGACCTTCGTCATTGCCGGCCGATGCGACCCCGGCGGGATGCACCCATGCGCGCAGCCCGCTGCCGCGGCGGTGATTCAGCAGTTATATTACGCCTGAATCAAATATTCCGCGCGTCCGCCGCGTCAACATCGATCCTTAACGCCTGCATGAACAAGTTCGACCGCCAGAGCCGTGACGCGGCTGACCGACAGCCGTTGCCGCAAGCGGCCGCGCGCGATCTTTCGCATGGGCCGGCCGAGATAATCGACCTTCCCGACGCGCCGCCGATCGCGCCGCGGGCGCCACTGACGCAGGGCGAAGTCCGCACCATCCTGCTCAGCCTGATGCTGACCATGTTCCTTGCGGCGCTGGACCAGACCATCGTCGCCACCGCGCTGCCGACCATCGGCCGCCAGTTCCACGACGTCTCCAGTCTGTCCTGGGTAATCACGGCGTATCTGCTGGCCTCCACCGCAGTGGCGCCGGTGTTCGGCACGCTCAGCGACATCTATGGCCGCCGGGCTATGATCATCGCCGCGATGTCGCTGTTCATCGCAGGCTCCGTGCTGTGCGCGCTGGCGCCGAACATGCCGATGCTGATCGTCGCGCGCGGGCTGCAGGGCCTCGGCGGCGGCGGCATCCTTCCCATCGTGCAGACGGTGATCTCGGATATCATCACCCCGCGGGAGCGCGGCCAGTACCAGGCGTATTTCTCCGGCGTGTGGACCGCGGCCGGGATCGGCGGCCCGGTCGTCGGCGGGGTGTTCGCCGAGCATCTGCACTGGTCGATGATCTTCTGGATCAACGTGCCGCTCGGCATCGCTTCGCTGGCGATGCTGCTGCCGAAGATGGGCAGAATCCCGACCTTCCATCGCAAGCGCAGAATCGACTGGCTCGGCGGCGTGCTGCTGATGGCCTCCGCGGTGGTATTCACGCTGGTGCTGACCTGGGGCGGCAACCGCTACTCGTGGGCATCGCCTGCGATCACCGCGATGATCGGCTCGGCGGTGGCCTTGGCGCTCGGCTTCGTCTGGCACGCGCGCCGCGCCGACGAGCCGTTTTTGCCGCTGCCGCTGATGGGCGGCCCCGTGGTGCCCTACGCGATGGCCGCCGGCGGCTGCGCGCTCGGCGCCATGCTGGGCCTGACCGTGCACATGCCGCTGTATTACGAGGCGGTCTATCATTTAAGCGCCAGCGAATCCGGCCTCGCGCTGATTCCCTTGGCCGCCGTCTCCACCGGCGGCGCCGCCATCGCCGGCAAGGCGATGGCGCGGATGAAGCACTATAAGCGCGTCGCCATCATCGGCACCGCGTTCGCGGCAGCGATTGCAGCCGTGCTCGCGGCGGCAACGCCGATGCCGCTATGGGTGCTGCTGGTGCTGCTGTCGCTGTTCGCGCTCGGCCTCGGCACCACCTTTCCGATCAGCGTGGTCTCGATCCAGAATTCGGTTCATCGCTCGCAAGTCGGCACCGTCACCGGCGCACTGAACTTTTTCCGCGCGCTGGCGGCCTCGTTCACGGTGGCGGCGTTCACCGCGATACTGCTGATGGCGCTGGGCGCCGGCGTTTCCGTGGTCGGCGAACAGCGCAGCGTGGTGGGGGGGATCGCGCCCGCCGACATGGTCACTGCATTCCGCTATGTATTCGCCGCGGCGGCAGCGCTGATGGCCGGCGCGACGCTGCTGATGGTGCTGATGGAGGAGAGGCCGCTGGCGGGACCGGCGAGCGTGCCGACGGAGATGGCGGAGTAGGGGATGGGCTGAGCGGATTACAACCTTTCGTCCTCACCGCTGGCATCTTGGATTGCCCAATGTGTGTTCCATTTTCTAGGCATCATGTTCGATCGCAAGTTTGCCTCTGCGATGTTCCCGGCCTCACTTCCCGTTCGACGGAGTGACGTCAGGGTTGCCCTCCTGCTTCAACCACGGCAGCAGTTTCAGCGTCAGAAAGGTGAACGCGGCGATCGTAACGGCGACATCGAAGCTGCCGAGCCCTACGGCAGTCCCGATCGCGCCGGTCGCCCAAAGGCTTGCCGCCGTCGCCGTGCCGTGAACCGAGCTGCCCTGCTTCAGAATGGCCCCGCCGCCGATGAAGCCGATTCCGGTGATGAGGCCCTCGACAATGCGTGCGGTTGCTTCGGGGGAGTTTAGAAGATGCGCCTCGGTCGCCTGGACAAATCCACAACTTGCCAAAGCAACCAGCGGAAAAGTTCGCAAGCCGGCGCTGCGCGCCTCCTTCTCGCGATCCCAGCCGATCGGCAACGCCAATGCATAGGCGCAAGCGAGAACAAGAATGTGCGGAACGATTTGAAATTTGTCCAATGGACCCCTCCCCGTAGGCGTTAACCCACAGCCACTGAGACGGTTCCAGCGGGAGCTGCCGAGGCGTGTGAGCCCGATCGAGCCGGAACAGACGCCCGGCAATGACGGGCCTCCTTGGAACCATCGGCGCGGCTCGTGCATATCTCACGTCGCTGCCGGGCGGCGCTTTCCACCCTGATTTTCGCGAGCGACAACCATGCCAGCCCAGACTTCTGCCGCTTCAGCATCGCAGCCTCCCCCCGCCACCCAGACGCTTCCTGCGTCCGCGTTCAAGTCGCCGTTGATCGCGCTGTCCGGCGTGGTCGATTACGAGATGTACGAAAAATTCCGCAGCCAGTTCGACAAGGCGTCCGACCAGGCTCTCGTGGTCATCGAATTGTCGACGCTGGGCGGCGATCCGGAGGTGGCGCGGATGATGGGGGAGGACGTGCGCTTTGCCAGCGACATGGAGCAGGCGCGGCGGTTCGTGTTTCTCGGCAAGGCCGCGATCTATTCCGCCGGCACCACCTTCATGGGTTTCTTCGCGCGCCAGAACCGATATCTGACGCGCGGCACGCGGCTGATGATCCACGAGCGCAAGCTGGCAAAGAATCTGGTGATCGACGGGCCGCTGACGACCTGCCTCGCCACGGTGCAGGCGACGCTTAACGAAATCGAATGCTCGATCGCGATCCAGAACGAGGGCTTTCAGAATCTCGTGCTCGGCTCGAAGGTGACGCTCGACGAGGTGCTGAAACGCGCGCCCTCGAACTGGTATCTTGAAGCCGAGGAAGCAAAAAAGCTCGGGCTGGTCGAAGCCGTGCTGTAACGTCCTTCGACACGGGTCATTTTGCGCCCCACATTCCGCCGTCATCCTGAGGAGCCGCGCGCTTGCGCGGCGTCTCGAAGGATGGCCGCAGACGCTGTGGCCTATCCTTCGAGGCTCGCCGAAGACGGCGAGCACCTCAGGATGACGGCGGGGTCGGTTGATGGCGGATATGTGAATCCAGCCGTCATCGCTCAAGCCTCATGCGCAGCCAGAGCGGGACGGCGTACCAAAGGCCGGTCAGCGCGACGAAGCTGATGAGGGCGCCGATGTAGGCCCAGTCTGCAGTTGCCGAAACCTTGTGCAGTACCACGAACGTTTCCGCGGCAATGCCCGCCGCGAGGAAAGACGGTGCGGCGATCACCAGGGCCGACCCCATCCGCAGGAATGTTCTGGAATCCTCGCCGTTGAACGAGAGCCGGTGCAGCGCCGCCGGCGTCATCAGCAAGATCACGTTGATGGCGACAAGGCACAGCGCCAGCGCATGAACGGCCTTGACGGATTGCGGCAGGCGATCGAACCCGGATGTCAGCATGGCGATGAACTGGAATCCCAGCAGCGCCTGGGCGCCGGGAATGATGAGCCGCGCCTCCGTGAGCAACTGCTCGACCTTTGTCGCCAGCGGGGTGCTCGCTACCTGCATGGAATTGTCGTCCCTTTGCAAACCGACCATGAATTCCAGCCCGAACCACGCGAGCGCCGCGGCGGCCGCCAAGGAGAGGCCAATGGCGAGGCCCGGAGCCAGTCCAAAATGCCGTTCGGCAACGACGTAGCCTGACAGACCGAGGCTCGCCGCCAGCGGGATAAGTCCGCAACCGGTAAAAATGTTCGTCGCCCGCACCAGACGGGCGCTGGATCTGCCGTCCTCCACCAGGCGGTGCTGCATCGAGGGCGCAATCAACAGGCCGGCCGAGGCCGTGAGCAGCCCGATGCCGGCGACGCACAGCCACTGCGAGAGCGAAGACAGCGAGACAAAGCCGTCCTGGAAGAACTCTGGAACTGAAATCCTAGCAGCACCTGGACGCCGAGAATGAGCAGCCGCGTCTCGTCGAGCGCGAGCTTCACCCTTCTGTCCAGATCTTTTGCCATCAAAGCAGGGTCATGGCCGAGGCGCGGGCCACGATCGCGTCCTGCCGGAACTCGCGTTCCAACTGCGGCCGGTAGCTGCGCCACCATGATACGTCCAGCTTCTCCGTCATGACTTCGAACACGACGATGTCGTCATGCACCGTCTTGCCGCCGTCCCTCGTGGTACCCTGCGCGGGTGATCGGGTGAACGCCGTCAGTCCGCCAAACCGCTCGGTCAAATGTTGACGGACCGCGGCGTACTTGCCGGCGTCGAACGGTCGTCCGGCATTGTCGTTGACGGGCAGAAGTATTTCGATCAGATGCATCGCAGGCCTTGTCTACGCCAACCGCCGAAATCGCAAAACCTCGCTGCTGAAAGAGTTCGATGGCGGCTGTCCACCGGCGGCAGGGGTCGATGGCCGCCCGCCACGACGAGAAAACATGCCGTCCGGCTATTTCCGGTTCTTCTCCATCTGCTGCGCCATTTCGAGGTGGTGTTGCAGCGCCGGGAGGGTCTTGCCGGCCCAATCCTTCAGTTTCGGATTGTCGCCGCCCTTCGCGTATCGCTCGAACAAGGACACCGCGTCCTTGTGAGCGCTTACCTGCATGGAGTCGTATTGGCCGGAAAAATCTTCCGGCTTGGCGTTGCGCAGCTTGTCGAGCTTGCTTTGCGAGGAGCTGTCCAGCGCCGCCGGTATTTCGGCCTTGACGTCGCCGCTGCCGACCATGCTCTTCAGCTCCGAACTGGTCTTGCCGTGGTCGGTGATCATCTGCCCGGCGAACTTCTTTTCCTCGGCGCTGCCCTTCTGCTGCGCGATCTTGCTGGATTCGATTTCCATCATGTCGCTAATCGCGGCTTCCTTGACGAAGTCGGCCGTGCTCGGGCTGATGCCGAGCGCGGAGTTGACGCCGGTTTTTTCTCCGACCGACTGCGCAAGCGCGGCCGACGACAACAGAACCGCCGCCGCGGCGAAAATGGCAATTGATTTTTTCATTGGTTGTCCTCTCAGGCCGCGTGTTCTCATCGATATCGTCTCTGCAAACACGGCGGACGGGTTTTGGTTCCTGATGCGTTGGTCCGCGGACCCGCGTTGCATGGCCGCCAAATCGTCCGACGGGGGCTCGCGCGCTCGGCAGTGCGCCTCAGTCCCGCGGCAGCCCAAAATGAGGCGCCTGAAAGAGCTCCAAATTTTCAACTTTGTCGACCGGTGAGCGGCTCCGGACGCGAATACGGAGCCCCTGGTCTGTTCGAAGGAGTACGGCCGTCCTTCGACTGAGCGCAGTGCGGCTTACTTTCGCCGCTGTTCTTGCCGGCATTAGTACTGTCTTCTTGGATGCATGATGCGGATTCGAAAACTCCGATCATGCGATCTCGTTCCCTCGCTACGCGGCCGATGCCTGAAGACGGCCCAGCGCGGCGATGCGAAGTTCGACCGGGTCGCGTTCCCCGGTCGCGGCGCAGTCGAGGATATTCCGCGCGATGCGCGATCTCGCGTCGGGCGTGCGCATGACGGCGGGCAGCGCCCCGACCGCGTTCTCGAACACCCGCCGGAACAGAAGCAGTTCCTCCGGCGCATAGATTCCGCTGCGATCTCCAATCATGTTCGCCTCCGACGCCCCGCGTTTTTTCATTGTGGCGCGATCCGGACCGGGTGTCGGTCGGCTCGCCGACACAAGCGGGAAAATTTGCTGCATGTCGAAGTCAGAAAACACGAGTCTTTTTCCGAGCCACCCATCCACCCGTCATCCTCTCGGGATGACGACGGTGTTGGTTGGTGGCAGATGTGTGAATCGAGTTGAGTATCGGCGCCGAGCACCGGTCGGTGGTCATAGGACCAACTTGGCTCGCAGTCTGCTTCGCCCGCTCAATCCAGCGCGGCCAATCCGGCCGGCGTCACGACCGGCGAGCCGTCCTGCATCTCGATGAAACCCAGTTCCAGCAGCGCCTGCACGTCGTCGTCCTTGAGCGGCGTCAGCTTGGTCCGCTTGGCAAGGATGTCCCGCAGGGCCCAGCGCAGGCCGATGGCTCGTTCCAGGTCGAAATTGGCGAATGCGGTCTCTGTCATGTTCAAAAAACGAATCAAAACCAATTGCGTTCCGCAAAACCGGTGCAATGTTGGCCGGGCGTAGCAGCCGCACTCGGTGCGGTTTTCAAGGCGTATCGAGAACATCATGCGCAAGACGCCGCGCAAGCGCGCGGCTCCTCAGAGCCTGACTGAAAAAGCCCTCGTCATGGCCGGGCTTGTCCCGGCTATCCACGTCTTTCTTGCCTGAAACGAGGTAAGACGTGGATGTCCGGCACAAGGCCGGGCATGACGAGCAAAAGGCGGGGTCGGATTTCATCTAAAAGGACTTTTGAGTCGGTCTCTCGGGATGACGGCTGAAGCGGGGCGAGGGGGACATCATGATCGAGGCGGTGATCTGGGATTTTGGCGGGGTGCTGACCACCTCGCCCTTCGAGGCGTTCGCGCGGTTCGAGGCGGCGCGCGGGCTGCCCGCCGACATCATCCGGCGCACCAATGCGGCCAATCACCGGGAGAATGCCTGGGCGAAATTCGAGCGCGCCGAGGTGGACCTCGAGGCATTCGACCGGCTGTTCGCGGCGGAATCGCTCATGCTCGGCGCGGAGGTTCGTGGCAAGGACGTCTTGCCGCTGCTGTCGGGCGAGCTGCGGCCGGAGATGGTGGAAGCGCTGCGGCGGGTGAAGGCAAAATTCAAGACCGGCTGCATCACCAACAACCTTCCCGCCAACGCGATCGGCAGCAGCAGCGGCCGCACGCTCTATGTGGCCGAGGTGATGGCGCTGTTCGACCATATCATCGAATCGGCCAGGATCGGCCTGCGCAAACCCGACCCGCGCATCTACCGGATGATGGTCGAGGCCCTCGCTGTGGATCCCAGGGCTTGCGTTTATCTGGACGATCTCGGCGTCAATTTGAAGCCCGCGCGCGAGATGGGCATGACCACCATCAAAGTGCTCGATGCGCGCCAGGCCATCGCCGAGTTGGAAGCGGCGACCGGGCTGACGCTGCGCGATCAATGAGGGCCGGACCGATCCGGGGGCCAATGCATGAACAGGACCCTGCAGCGAGCACGGCGGCTATCCATCGGCCTCGAAGTCATCTAACAGCGGCCCGGCAATCCATTCGACATCAAACGACAAGGAACCGGCCATGAGCAAACCCACCATCGAGCAGACCCGGATGGGCACCGAGGCCGTCGCGTTCTGTATCGCGCGGACCCTGATCGAGCGCGATCCGTCGCTGAAGGCGCCGATGCGCGCCAATTTGCGCAAGATGTGGGAACTGCTGGAAGCGCGCGAAGACCACGGCGCCGCCGACATGGTCGACACCATGATCAAGGCGCTCAACGATCCGGCCTTCTTCAAGCCGTGAGGGCGAGGGGGCCGTCATTGCCGGGCTTGACCCGGCAATCCATCCTCTTCGAAAAGACTCTTGCGAAGATGATGGATACGCGGGTCAAGCCCGCGTATGACGCCGACTATGGCGGGATTGCCGGGTCAAGCCCGGCAGTGACGAGGCAATTCCAGCATCGGCCGGCGCAGTGCGCGCGCCGCGTCGGTGACGGAGCTGCGTGCGCCGACGAGGACGATGCCGCGTGCGTGCCGCCATACCCTGAGGTCGGCGGCGCTGTCGCCGGCATAGATGAAGCCGGCCGGAAACAGCTCGCGCAGCAGCCCGGCTTTCGCGGAACCCTTGAGATTTTGCCGGCCGTCGGACGCCAGCACCCGGTCGATGAAGGTCAGGCGCGACCCCAGTTGTCCGGCGAGAACCGCATCGGCAGCGGTCGCAAGGACGATCTCCCGCCCCGCGCGCTTTTCGCGGATCGCCAGCGCCAGCACGTCCCGATGCAGTCTTTGCCGATCCCAGTCGATCCGCGCCCGTAATGCAAGCTGGCGCTTCAGCGCGGCGCGGCCACCCAACAGCCATGCCGCGCAGCGAAACACCACCAAAGGATTTTGGCGCAGGTTGGAAAGGAAGCTCTTGTAGAGCAGGTCGCCTGCGATCAGCGTGCCGTCGAGATCGAGCACCAGCGGCATCGAAACCGGAAGACCGAACAGCGCATCGGCGCTGTCGCCGGAAAGCTCCCGACCGGGTTGCGGCGTCCGGGGCAGGGTTCTCAGCATCTCATTCATGCGCGACACTCAGGCGAGGCGAGGCCTTGCATACGGCAAGCTGCCGCGCGCCGCCGGCGCCAGCCTTGCAATCGTCGTAGCCGAGCCGGCTCGCCAGCGCGGCGCCGTAACCATCGGAGGACGACACGATCAGGACATGCGGCGCGCCCCGGTTGGATTTTTGGAACGCGGCCAGCGCGGCCGCGTCGGGCTCGGATTCCCAATCCGGCGCCGCGCGCATGAAATCGCGGGCTTCGACATATTGCAGCGGGAAGTAACCGAAATAGCGCGTCGAGGGCAGCGGCGACGACAGTCCGGCGCCGTGCGCGGCAAGCGCCGCGGTCTGCGCGGCGTGCAGCGTCGGCCTGACGCGCCACGCAAACAGCGCGCTATCCCGCGGCGCGATCAGGTCGGCGCTGGCAAAGGTTTTTCCGGGATTGTCGCGGCCGGCGTCGAGTTCGCTTTGCAGCGTCGCCGACCAGCTCTGATAGGCGAGTGCGCGGATGGCGCTCTGGCCGGTCAAACCGGCAAGCGCAGCTGCGCAAAGCGTGCGCACCAGCGCGGGACCGGGTTGCCGGCTGGCAATCGCCATCACGACGGCAATCCAGGTGAACGGAGCAAGGCGTTCGGAGAGCGAGGCGGTGCCGGTCTTGAGGTTGAGCAGCGACAGCAGGACGACGAGGGCGAAAAAGATCGGCCACGTCAGCTCGCCAGTCTTGATTCGACGCAACGCCGCAACGCCTGCAACCACCAGCGCGGCCAGTAACGGTACGAGCGCAACGACTTCCCACCAGGTAAAGCTGAACAAATACGTCGCGGCCATGATCCGGCGCAGGATCTGCGTCAGCCCACCCCCCGCGCCATCGGCCTCAGCCGGAAGTTGTTGATACGCGCTCAGGAAGCTCAGCGTGATCAGCAGCACCGGCAGCGCCGCGGCGGCGGCCCAGGCGCCGTCGGCCGTCAACTGCCCAAGCGCGGCGCGGATGCCGTGGCGGTCCAGCGCCTGGGTCGCGCGCGCAAGACCGTCGGCGGCAAGCAGCAGGCAAGCCGCGACCACCGCGGTGATGTGGGTCAGGCAAAGCGCACCCAGGAATAATGCGGTGGCAATGAAGGTAACGGCGTTGCGGCGCGCTGTTGCCTTGCGCCAGAAGCTGGCGAACAGCAGAAACAGCGGCACGCCCAGCGCGTAATTGTAAAATCCCCAATGGATGAACACGCCGAACGCCAGCGGCAGCAACAGCAGGAGCGGCAACATCGGCCGTCCGGTTTGGCTGCGGCTGGCTGCGAACGCGGCGGCGATCCACAAAAATCCGTACAGGCTGAGGAACAGCGTGTTGGCCATCAGCGCGTCGCCGGTCAGCCTGATCAGGCCCGCGAGCAGCAGATAGATCGCCGAGTTCGGCTCGATGCGCGGATTCCACTGGTAGAACGACGCCGCCGGCTCAGTCAGCGCGCCGCCCCAGCCGAAGCGCGCGATCAGGTCGGCCTGCGCCAGATGCACCGGGCCGTCCTGGGTCGGCACCAGTTTTACCAGCCAGACTGGACCGTCGAGCAGCACCGCCAGTGCTGCGAACAGCAGCGCTGCCGCCACGATCCCGGCAATGCTTCTTGGAGATTCAACGGGCGCCGCGCTCGACATGTCAGCGTCCGATGCCGAGAGGGATCAGGTCGGAACTGGTGAGGCCGTTCAGCCAGGGCAGGTCGACGAAGGTCAGCACGCCGAACAGCGCCATCGTCACCGCGGCGCCGAGCATCATCGCCGGCTGGCGCATCAGCTCCTCGGGGCGGGCGGCGGCTGAATCTGGTGTCAGGGCGAGCCGCATATAGGAAGCGAACAGCGCGATGAAGAGCGGAATGACGACGAGGTATTCGATCCGGTATTTTAACAGGAAGATCGCCATCATGAACGCGAACCCCTGCGCGTAGACGAGACAGCTCGTCACCAGGCTAGACTGTGTATAGACCGCGAAGGACGGGCGGTACGCGGCAAGGTTCGCCGTGCCGCCGGCCTCGGCGATGGCGCGATGCTCCGAGACGCGCTTGGCGGCCATCAGGAAGGCGCCGCCGAACCAGTAGGCGAACAGGATCGACACGGGCGGCGCGACATGCGGGATCACCGCGAACCAGCCGAACAAGAAGCGCAAGGGATTGTTGAGCGATTCGACGATGACGTCGAGAAAGGCGCGATCCTTGGCGCGGATCGGCCGCACATTGTAGATCACGCCGAAAATCGCGAACACCACCGCGGCCAGGCTGAAGCTGCCGCCGAGCGTATTGGCCGCCAGCATGCCGATGAAGGTGAGCATGATATATTGCGCGAACACGATTGCAGGAGACATCGCGGTCTGCACCGCCGGGCGCGCGCGCTTGGTCGGGTGCATGGCGTCGAACGGCGCATCGAGCCATTCGTTGATGGTGTAGTTGGCCGACGACAGCGCCATGGCCACGAACAGGCAGGTCATCAGCCGCCCGACCAGCGCTGCTGCGTCGGCCGGCGCGGCCGCGGACATGATCATTGCGAACGCCACGCCGGGAATGATCAGCACATGCTTGATCCAGTGATCCGGCCGCGCGATCGCCAGGTAGTCCGCCAGCCTCGCGGTGGGCTGGGCCGCGCGCGGATGCGGCAGCAGCCGCGGCTGATTTGAAACGAGCATGCAAGCCTCCAAGGTTTTTTCTGCCCCATTTTGGCAAGGCGGCAGCGACGATGGAGACGAATGGGCATCGATCATGCCGCGGCGGCCGCTCGGCCGCAGGCCGGGCAGGCGAGTGCGCGATATGGCTAACGCGGCCCGCGCATGGGCGGGATTTGCACGGTTTCGTGCGGGATCCGCGGCGTGAGGCGTGCCATGCGCCGCCGCAAACGGCTGTGCAGAGCGGAGGCGATGCGACGTGTGCCAGAAGGGCACACGATGTTTCGTTCCAGCGCGGCTATTTGGGTTGAACTAGGAGTAACATTTATGTTACCCTCGATCATGGCTGAAATCCGCTATTACATCGCCGCGGGCGGCCAAGCGCCATTCGCCGATTGGTTTGCGGATTTCGGACGTGATGGCGATGCGGTGGTGGTTTTGCTGATCGGTGGAACGAAAAAGCGTCAGCAGCGCGATATCGAGGCGGCTCATTCTTATTGGCAGGACTATAGGCAAGGTAAACGCGGACGGCGCTGAGTGGAGACGAGAATGGCAAAAACCAAGAGCTTCAAGGAACTGGTGCAGCAGCATGTAAAGCACGACAAAAAATTTGCCGAGGCTCTTCTGCGCGAAGGGGTCGATGCGTTGCTCAGCGGCGACGTGGACACCGGCAAGACCATCCTGCGGGACTACATCAAGGCTACCGTCGGATTCGAGAAGCTTGGGGCAGCGACCGGGGCGCCGCCCAAGAGCCTGATCCGCATGTTCGGCCCGCGCGGCAATCCGCAGGCGAAAAATCTGTTCAGCGTGATCTTCTATCTGCAGAAGCGCGCCGGCTTGCGGTTGCACGTTGTGGGATGAATACCGCGCACATCCCCGGCACAGGTGCGTCTCCTCGCTACGCCCGCAATGACGGAGCATCCTACTCGGCGGCGGCGCCCTCTTTCATTCGCGACCAATACAGCGCCAGCGGGCCGAGCAAGATTCCCGCCGCCAGCACGGAAAACGCGACAAGCCAGGCCGATGCGTTGAGCGGGCCGCCGCCGGCATCCAGCGCGACGCCGATGCTCCAGGCGCCCAACGCCGACAGGCTGAAGCCGACCGTCGAATGCATCGCCATCGTTGCCCCGCGATAATCGGGGTTTGCCGCCATCGCCATTCCCGATGTCAGCGCGCCGGAATCGGCCGGCACCGTGAACGCGTAGATCATGATCAGGGGCAGCAGGAACCATGGCGATCGGTCGGCGAATATCCCGATCAGGAGTGCGACAAATGCGGAACCGAACATCACGGTGGAGATTGCGCGATGCCGGCCGAATTTCAGCGCGAGTTCGTTGCCGAGGATGCTTGCGGGCATGGCGAGCACGGAAAATACCACACTGACGACGATCGGCGTCAGCACCGATTCCGAATTCTTCATCGCCACAAATGTCCAGAACGCAACGATCCACGTCCTGATTCCATAAAGCTCGAAGCAATGCGCGCCATATCCAAGCACAAAACCCATCGCCGGCCGGTTGCGAATGACCGGCTTGAAATCCAGCAGGCGGCCTGACGCGGGCTTTGGTTGAACCGGCCGCAACAGCAAGCAGACCAGCAGCATCGCAAGCGGGCCGGCGGCGGTGACGACGAATGCGGCACGCCAGCCCCAGGCTTCCGCCGCGAGCTGGGACACCAGAAATGACAGGCCGACGCCGAGCGAAAAGCTCGACGTGTACAGCGTGACCGCGCGCGATGAATCGCCCGGCGCCAGCCGATCGGTCAGCGCCTTGAGGCCGGGCATGTAGGCGCCCGCGAATCCGACGCCGGCGAGGCTGGCATAAAACATCCCGGACCACAGCCCGTCGGCGAACAGGCCGAATAGCAGGGTTGCGAGCGCGCTCAGCGCCGAGCCCGCGATCAGGATTTTTCGCGCGTCGATTCGATCCGTCAGCGTCGCCAGCACCGGCACCGCCACCATGTAACCCGCCGCACCCGAGCCGGCCAGCAGCCCAGCCTGCGCGCCGCTCAGCTGCCACTCCGCGATCAGGAATCCGGCAAGCACCGACGGTACCGCCACATGCGGTAGCAGGCTGCCAAGCTGGCCGACGCACATCGCCAAGATGACGGTCCGGCCGTCGATTGTGATCCGCCTCGTCATGTCATTGCGAGGAGCGAAGCGACGAAGCAATCCAGTTCTGCCTGTCGCACTGGACGCCGTGTCGTTGCCATTCTGGAAAGACGTTGCACCATCGTGTTCAACCACAAACGCCGGGGGTTATGGGTCCCCGCCTGCGCGGGGACGACGGAACCATTGGAGCGGCGCATTGCGCCTCCTTCACGTTCCCGGCCGCGACACCTCGGTCTCCTTGGACGTGATGAACTCCAGCAACACCGGCACGCCTTCTTTGGTCTTGGCGATGCCGCGCTGGATCGCGGGGATGATGTCTTCCGGCCTGGTGACGCGCTCGCCGTAGCCGCCGAAGGCACGGGCCATGGCGGCATAGTCGCCGGAGATGTCGGTGGAGCGGTATTTTTCCGTGGAGATCGGCATCACCTTGAGTTCGATCGCCATGGAAAAATTGTTCAGAAGAATCGACATGATAGGAATCCGCTCGCGCACCGCGGTCTCGAAATCCATGCCGGTAAACCCGATCGCGGCGTCGCCCCAGACGTTGATGCACAGCCTGTCGGGTTTTGCCAGTTTTGCACCCATTGCAAGGCCGAGACCGTAGCCGAGCTGCGTGGTCTTGCCCCAGCCGATGTAGGTTAGCGGCTCGACCGATTTCCAGAACGGCGAGAGCTGGTCGCGGGGGCTGCCGGCGTCGTGGGTGATGATGGTGTTTGAGATGTCGACGGTGTGCTGCAGGTCCCACAGCACGCGATAGGGATTGAGTGGCGCGTCATTGTGGGTCAGTTTCGGCATCCACTTTGCCAGCCACTCCTCGTGCGATGCCGCGATCCCGGCGGCGACCGCGGCCGCGTCGCGATCCGACGTGACGGTCCTGTTGATTTCCTCCAGCAGCGCGTCGAGCACGAGGCCGGCGTCGCCGACCAGCCCGATCTTCGCCTCGACGTCCTTGTTGAGATGCGCGGGGTCGAGCGTCGAATGGATGATGGTCTTGCCCTTGGGCATCGCGATGCCGAACGAGGTCTCGGTGAAGGAGCAGCCGATGCCGAAGATCACGTCGGCCTCGCCCAAAAATTTCGGCACCGCGCGCGGCACCGCAAGGCCACCGGAGCCGAGCGACAGCGGATGGGTTTCCGGAAACGACGACTTGCCGCCGAGGCTGGTGGTGACCGGGATCGCGAGCCTTTCCGCCAGCCGCTTCAGCTGCGGCCAGGCTTGCGCGTAATGCACGCCCTGGCCGGCATAGATCACCGGGCGTTTGGCGCCAGTAAGCAGGGCGGCGGCTTCCCTGACATGCACCGGATCGGCGCCATAACGCGTGCGCAGCACCGGCGTGTAGTTCAGGGGCTCCGGCACGTCCTCGTTCCACATGTCGGCCGGGATTTCCACGATCACCGGGCCGCCGCGGCCGTTCTTCAGTTTTGTAAAGGCGCGTCGAAAAATGTTGCAGACTTCGCTGGCGAGGATGATCGGCTCGGCGGATTTGGCGAACGCCTTCATCGCCTGGCTGGAATTGAAGTTCGGCTCGATATTGGCGAGCCTGCGCGCATAGCCCATCGGCAGCACCAGCACCGGCACCGATTCCCCAAAACACTGCGCGACGCCGCCCATGGCATTCTCCGCGCCGGGGCCGTGCTGCATGCAGAACGCGCCGATGCTGCGCCCGCAGGAGAGCCGCGAGATCGCGTCCGCCATGTGCACGCCGATGCGCTCCTGCCGCACCATCACCGGGCGGATGTCGGCTGCGGCCGCAAATTCGATCAGATGATTGACCGGATAGCCGCAGAGGATCTCGATCCCCTCGCGCTTCATGATTTCCGCGATCGCCGCGCCGAGTTTCATGGGGGCTCCCCGTTTTTCTTGTTGTGCAGTGTTGTTGGCCGAGGATTGGAACAGGAATTTGCAGCCTGGTAAAGCTTTCTCCACAACTCCGCCGTCATCCTGAGGTGCTCGCCGTGTTCGGCGAGCCTCGAAGGATGGGCCAGGGCGCAAGCGTCGATCCTTCGAGACGCCGCGCAAGCGCGCGGCTCCTCAGGATGACGGCCGA
Source organism: Bradyrhizobium sp. (assembly GCF_036009065.1). GTDB lineage: Bacteria > Pseudomonadota > Alphaproteobacteria > Rhizobiales > Xanthobacteraceae > Bradyrhizobium. Next base: position 17,437 of record NZ_DASYMN010000305.1, read on the forward strand.
AGGTGATGCGCGGGCCTGCGCAGCGCGTTCCCGCGCCGTCTTAATCGCCTGTTCAGCGTGTTGTTCAACCTTGCGGCAACCATTGCGGCCTAGCTTGGCCGCGGCATGAAGGGCGGGGAGGCTGTGATGCGGCGGCTGGTTGCAAAATTCTTCAGCGACGACTCCGGCGCCACCGCGATCGAATACTGCCTGATCGCGAGCTTCATCGCGCTCGCCATCGTCGTCACGGTGCAGGGCATCGGCCCGCAGCTCAATACCAAATTCACCTCGGTCAACAACTCGCTGAAGTAGCCGCCCGACGCGCTGCAAGCGAGGCGGGGCGTAACCCAGCAGGTGCGCCGTCCATTCGCGGTAATTGGATGGGCAACGAGTGACCGAATCATCGGGCAACCTATTGCGTTTTCGACGGATTTTAAAAAGATGGAAAACCTAGGACTTAATGCTTGACAGCGTGACGCTGCTGGGATAGGTTACCGGCATGCTCCGGAATTGGGCCCTGAGCCGAGCGGTGGCGCCCGCCGCGGCAACCGGCCCGCCGCCGCGACCCGAGATCGCGAGCGCAAATCCCGGAACATCATCCGACATCATGCGTTGCTTTCGACAGGACGTGCCGCAAGGCATTTGATCCACTCACCAATCGAGGGCGCCATGGCAACAAAACAACGTGGGCAGATCGTCGAAACCCCGACCGAGGCCCGCAGCGCCGAACCCGGCCCGTCGGTGCTGGCGCTTCTGGCCGTCTCGACCGGCCTCGCGGTGCTGATTCTCGGCGCGGTCTGGTTCGTGTTCTTCCGCACCTGAGGCGTCCATCTGATCGCGCCGCAGGGACGTGGAACCGGACAGGGTAGGAATACCATCTGATCGCGCGGCGGATGACGACGGGATTCCGGGTTCCGCCAAGAGGCGTGTCACGGAATGACGCGCGGTGGACTGTCGCAGATCGAGGTGATCCCCGGCGGCATCACGTCAAGCGCGGACAGCGCACCGAAGCCGAGCGCCGCGCGCGGACGCTGTGAGGATCCTAAAAATATTGAAGGTGTCATGCGCGGGCTTGACCCGCGCATCCATCGATCTTCGCAAGGAGTCTTGCAAGGGGGATGGATTGCCGGGTCAAGCCCGGCAATGACAAGCTTCATCGTCAATGGACGATCTCATCGTACAAGTCGCGCCAAGTGGGATTGTCTCTGACGATAAGATCAATCTTCCATTCGCGCGGCCAGTGCTTGATGTTCTTCTCGCGTTGGAGCGCTCCGATCGCGTTATCGTGCGCCTCGAAGTAGACGAGCTGTTTGACTCCGTACCTCCTGGTAAAGCCGCCGACAAACCCTTCCCGATGTTCGTAAACGCGGCGAACGAGATTGTTCGTCATCCCGACGTAAAGCGTTCCGCCGGGACCGCTGGCGAGAATGTAAACCCAATAGCTCATGCCCCGGCGTCATGCGCGGGCTTGACCCGCGCATCCATCTTCTTCGTGAGGAGTCTTTCGACGATGATGGATTGCCGGGTCAAGCCCGGCAATGACGATTTTTACGAGCAAGCGTCACGCTTGCTACCC
>NZ_DASYMN010000306.1:0-25513 GCF_036009065.1 Bradyrhizobium sp.
ATAGAGGGGAAGCCCGAACTCGCGGAACGCCGCATCCAGCACCGGCCAGACATGATCGGTGTCGGTGCGCGCCAGCGCCTGACAGCGCAGCAGATAGCGGCTGCAAGCGTCGGTGAGGGTCAGCGGCTCGCAGCGCTTGCCGTCGCCGGTCAAGAACCAGCCCTTGAAGTCGATGCACCACACATCGTTCGCGGCCGCGCAATCGGCAAACGGCGCGCTCGAGGGCGGGCCGCGGCGGCGCAGCTTGCGCTTCACCGTCAGCCCTTCGCGATCAAACAGCGCTCCGATCGTGCTCGCCGCAGGCCACTGCGTAGCAGACGGCTTGCGCTCCAGCCAGGCACGCACCTTCCGTGGACCCCAGGTCGGATGCTTGCGTCGCACCGCAAGGCAGCCTTCGGCGACATCATCCGCAAGCGCATGCGGATGATGCAGCGGCGCCCGCGAATGATCGAGCAGGCCGCCAACGCCTGCCTCCTGATAACGCGCAAGCCACTTGTAGCCGACCCTCCGGCTCACGCCGAAGTCCCGGCACAGCGCAGCAAATGATTCCTCGTGCTTCCCGGCAGCAATCACAAATCGCATCCGTTCATCCACGGCACAGGTCTCCGTCCATCCCATCGGCAAGTCCTCCTTGCCGACCAGTTGACCTGTTACCCATGTCCCCGGTCTATTGTGTTACCTATGTAGCCGGTCAGGACCCGATCCGACCTCTCCCCTGCGGGGAGAGGTGAGAAGGAGCCGCTTCAACCTAAATGCATCAGGCTCTAGTTTTTCCTGCCTGGCCCGCGCGCCAGCCCATTTCCCAGAAGTCGGCTTCGAGCCGGGTGGCTTCCTTGAAGATCACGATCAGTTCTGCCTCGCGGGCGGGCGTGGCGTAGAGGTCGGCAAGACCTTCCAGATGCGCCCGCGCTTTGGCCGCGACCTGCTGGTAGGGAGCACCGGCATACTCGGCGATCCAAACGCGATAAGGGTTCGCTGCAACGTGCGCATTGGGCCGCGAAGCGAGCCGCGTCGCGATTTCCGCATAGCCGATCACGCAAGGCGCAAGCGCCACCTCGAGCGCCAGCAGATCGCCGCGCATTCCCGTGTCGAGCACGTAACGTGTATAGGCCAGCGTCTCGACCGCCGCGGCGGTTTGTTCAAGATCGCCGGCCGACAGGCCCCAGCTGGTGCAAAGTTTCACATGCAGGTCCATCTCGACGTCGAGAATGGCCGAAAGGCCGGCCGCCGCTTCGCGCATGTCCGCGAGCTTGGGCGACTTATAGATCGAGAGCGCGTAGGCGCGGGCAAACTCGATGAGGAACAGATAGTCCTGAATGAGGTAGTGACGAAACGCCGTTTCGGCGAGCGAACCGTCTGCCAAGGCGTTTGTGAAGGGATGCTCGGTGTACGCGCTCCACTCGGCGGACGCCGCGGTCTTTAGGCGCTCGAAGAAACTCATCGACTTTTTCCGGTCCGCAGCATTGGCGTCAACACTGGAGAAGAGCCGAGTGAAATGTATCGGCAGTTGCAAGCTTGTAGGAGGCGCATGCGTGCCGCACGTTTCAGTTTCGGGTCAATGCTGCTCAGGACCAAGGCTGCAACTCCCCGTTCTATAGCTCATGACAGGTCCGAATATGAGTTATAGAGGCATCTTCTATAACTCACGGTATGAAACTGCCTCGATAGCGGTCAGGAGGCCTTCGCTCCCGCGCTCGTCTCCTGCAACACGAACCGGTCACCGTCGCGCGCAAGCGTCACGCCGCGCTGATGGAACGCCTCCAACGTGCTGCGATGTCCGATCGAGACCATCGTGGTCGCGGGCAACCTTTCCTGCAGCAGCCGGTAGAGCGCGGCTTCCGACGGTTCATCCAGCGACGCGGTGGCCTCATCGAGAAACAGGTACTGCGGCGCATGCAGTAGCGCGCGGGCGATGCCGAGGCGCTGCTGCTCGCCCAGCGAAAGCGTGCGATTCCAGTGCGCGTCTTCGTCGAGCCTCGGCGCGAGTTTTGGCAGCCCCACCGCACTCAAGGTTTCGCCGACCTGTTGCGGTGTGAATGCGCTTTCTTCCGCCGGGTAGGCAATGGCGGCCCTCAGTGTGCCGACCGGGAAATAAGGCCGCTGCGGCAACATCATCAGGGTGGCCTGCGGGGGAATCGCAATCGAGCCGGTCCCGAATGGCCAGATCCCGGCGATGGCGCGGAACAGCGTCGATTTCCCCGAGCCCGACGGGCCGGTCAGCAAGGTGCGCTCGCCGTTGCGGAGTTTGAGGCCGTCCGCCGTCACCAGCGGGACGCCATTGGGCAGGCTGACCAGAAGTTTCTCAAGGCCGATCGCTGCCTTGTCGTCGGAGCCGACATGAATGATGTTTTCCTTGGTGGTCAGCGCGGCTGCACTTTCAATGGATGCTTCGAATCCGCTGAGACGCGCCACCACGGAGCGCCATTCGGCGAGCGTGCGGTACGAGGTGATGAAGAACGACAGCGAGTCCTGGACGCTGCTGAAGGCGGAAGCCGTCTGCATCATGCCGCCGAGCTGAACCTTTTCGGCAAAATAGGCCGGCGCCACCAGCACGTAAGGAAAGATGACGGAGGCTTGCGAGTAGGTTGCGGTGAATGCGGTCAGCTTCTTCGTGCGCTGCATGATGTCCATCCAATTGTGGACCACATGTCCGAATCGCGACAGCAGCCGCGTGCGCTCGGCGGGTTCGCCGTGCAGCAACGCGATCTGCTCGCCATTTTCCCGCGCCCGGACCAGGTTGAAACGGAAATCCGCCTCATAGCGCTGCTGCTGGAAATTGAGGCCGACCAGCGGCCAGCCGATCAGATGGGTCAGGACCGTTCCGAGCAGCGCGTAGATCAGAGCGCCCCATACCAGGTAGCCGGGAATTGCGACCTCCATGCCAAACAGATGCAGCGGCGCTTCGTTGGACAGGCCCCAGAGAATGAAAATGAACGAGGCGAGGGTGACGACCGCGCTCAGCAAGCCGATGCCGAGCGCAAGCGTCTGCTCCACAAAACGCTGGGTGTCTTCCGCGATGCGCTGGTCCGGATTGTCGGCGGCATCGCCGAGCAGTTGCATCCGGTAGTGATTGGCGTCATGGAGCCAGCCGCCGAGATAGCGGTCGGTCATCCAGCGGCGCCAGCGGATCTGCAGCCACTGGTTGAGATAGAGCTGGTAGACCTTGAGCGCGATGTAGATCGCCGCGAGGACGCAGAAGTAGCCGATCTGGTAGGTGAAGACGTCCCGGTTGCGCTCCTGAAGCGCGTTGTAAAAAACATTGTTCCAGCGGTTGAACAGAACGTTCAAAAAGACCACTGCGAGCTCGATGGCGATGACCGCGGCCAGAAGACCGCGGCCGGCCCATTTGTCGTCGGAACGGAAGTAAGGAATTGCGATGCGCCATACGGCCGCGAGCGTGGAGCGGATGTTGTTCACAGACGGCTGTCTCCGGAAGAAGGGCGCCAAAGCCCTGAAAAAGCGAATGAATCGCGAGGGTGTAGACTAAAGTTGTAGAATTCTTGGCCTGCGGCGGCTTGTCGCAACCTGCAAGTTAATCCTAGCATGGACATAGCGGCGAGGGGTGGGGCCTTCCCAATTCGCGAGGTTGTGAGCGACGTTTGGCAGGGCTGAACTGCTCCGTTCACCTCATGCATACACAGAAGCTCCCGCCAATCACGCCAGCCGCGATGGACCGCCCACGCTGGTCCGCGCGCGAAATAATGCCGTGGGGGGAGACTTGCAATGTGGAATCAAATCTATAATCCGCTCGGCAATGCGACGTTGTCGACCATCGCCGCCGCGCTTCCCGTGGTCACGCTTTTGGTGCTGATTGCCAGCGGCAAGGTAAAGGCCCACATCGCGGCCCTCATCGCCCTGATCGTCGCCAATATCATCACGATTTTCGTCTATACGATGCCTGCCGATATGTCGATCCGGGCATCCTTGCTCGGCGTCGTGGTCGGCTTCTTCCCGATCGGCTGGATCGTCCTCAACGTGATTTTTCTCTACCGGATCACGGTCGAGACCGGACGCTTCGAACTGCTGAAGCGCGCAATCGGCGGCGTCACCAATGACCGCCGCTTGCAGTTGCTTTTGATCGCATTCGCCTTCGGCGCGTTTTTCGAGGGTGCTTCAGGGTTCGGCACGCCTGTTGCGATCACCGGTGCGGTTCTGATCGGCCTCGGCTTTTCGCCGCTCGCAGCTTCCGGCCTCTCGCTGATCGCCAACACCGCGCCGGTCGCCTATGGCGCACTCGGCACGCCGATCCAGGGGCTGGCCTCGGTCACCGGCCTTGATCCCTATATCCTCGGTGCGATGGTCGGACGGCAGTTGCCGTTTTTCTCGCTGCTGGTGCCGTTCTGGGTGGTGTGGGCGTTCGCTGGTTGGCGCGGCATGATGGCGGTGTGGCCGGCGATCCTGGTGACCGGCGTTTCGTTCGCGATCCCGCAATTCGTGATCTCGAATTACATTAACCCGTGGATCGTCGACATCGGCGCGTCGCTGATTTCGATGGGCTGCCTGATCCTGTTCCTGAAAGTCTGGCAGCCGAAAGAGCTCTGGCTGTCGCCGGCGCTGCGCGGCAAGGATGAATCGGCGTCCACGATGACGCCTGCGAAGCCGATGGACACCACCAAGCTGACCTCGGCGCAACTTTGGAGCGCGCTGCTGCCATGGATCATCGTCTGCATTGTGATGCTGATCTGGGGCAATGGGGCGTTCAAGACCTGGGCCAACTCGATCTTCGTCTGGAATTACCCGGTTCCGGAACTCCACAACCTGATCAACAAGGTACCGCCGGTGGCGGCAAAACCGACGCCGGAAGCCGCCGTGTTCGGATTCACCTATTTGTCATTCACCGGGTCGGGCATGCTGATTGCCGCGATCATCTCCGGGTTCCTGATGGGCTTCTCACCCGCCAGGATGATCGCGGAGTATGGCCGCACCATAAAACTGTGCGCGATTTCGCTGATCACGATTTCGGCGATGCTGGCGATCGGCACGCTGACGCGGCTGTCCGGCGTCGACGCGACGCTTGGCCTCGCATTCGCGGCGACCGGCGTGCTGTATCCCTTCTTCGGAACGCTGCTCGGCTGGCTCGGCGTGGCGCTGACGGGATCGGATACCGCTTCCAACGTGCTGTTCGGAAATCTGCAGAAGATCACCTCGGAGCAACTGGGCATCTCGCCGATCCTGATGAGCGCGGCGAACTCCTCCGGCGGCGTGATGGGCAAGATGATCGACGCGCAGTCGATCGTGGTGGCTTCCACCGCCACCAACTGGTACGGCCACGAAGGCACCATCCTGCGTTACGTATTCATGCACTCGATCGTGCTGGCCTGCCTTGTCGGCCTTCTGGTGATGCTGCAGGCCTACGTCTACCCGTTCACCGAGATGGTCTTGAAGTAGGACATCGCGCCGGCGATACGATAAGAAATCCCCGCGGCCGATGCCGCGGGGATTGTTTATGAGGGCACAGATGAAATCCGCGATCATGGTCGTAAGGCAGGCGGTTGCCGCATTGGCTTTGGGCACGGCGTTGCAGGCCGCGCCGGCACGTGCCGATGAAGGGTTTCCATTCGGGCTTGAGATGACGCTGGATGTCGCGCGCCAGCCCGGCTCGAAACGGGTGCCGACCCTGGAAATCGACGACTCCGGCGAGGTCATCCTCGAACTGTGGTGCAAGGGCGGCAAAGGTCAGTTCTCGGTCGCCGGCAACACCGTCATTTTTGTCGCAGGTCCCCTGCAGGATCGCGCCTGTCCGCCGGCGCGGGCGCAGGCCGACGATGAGCTGGTCGCGGCGCTGAGTGAAGCCGCAACCTGGAAGCGGCAGGGCGATTTCGTCTCGTTCATCGGGACGAAACTGCTGCGATTCCGGATCAACACAAACTGAATTCAGCTGTCGCCCAAAACCATGTCGGCGCAGGCGCCGGCCGACTGGATGACCCCGGTGTAGCCTCCGAATCCGGCATAGGCCGAAGCGAGGTAAATTCCCGGCACCGCCGTTCGCGGCGAGCGAGGGGGCGATTGCGGCGTCGGTGCGAATCCATAGACCGCACCCCCCGGCGCATTGAGATATTGCCGCACCGACAATGCGGTGTTGAACGATGATGAGGTGACCGCGTCGGCGAGCCCCGGATAAAATCCATCGAGATAGCGGGCGATCGCATCCTGCCAGCGCGCGCGTTTGTCGCGATAGAAGTCCGGATCCGAACCGTCCCAGTTCGACAGCCGGTCCGGCCCGAAGATCGACAGCACATAGGGCGGAGCGGGCACGCCGGAATCGATTGCCGCGTAGTCGACGATGGCAAAAGGCGGCATCCGGTCGGCCGGCTCGTCCGCCATCAGCGATGCGCCTTGTGCGTAGTCGTCAAGCCGCGTCATCCATGGCGGCAGCAACTGTGTCGAATATCCGCTGACGCCGAATTCGCGCGGCGGTTTTGACAGGCCCAGCGTGAGGGCGAACAGTGAGACGGAAGGCCGCAGTTCGGCGTAACTGTCGTTCAATTTCCGCGCTGCATCGTCGGGCATCAGCGACGCAAGTATTTCCGGCGCGGCGTTGCTGACGACGACAGGGCTCTCGACGGTCTGGACATCGCCGCCGTCCTTCGCGGCATGGGTCACGCCGCCTGGCCCGCCTTGCGCATTCAAGGCGATGCCGGTGACGACGCGGCGGATCACCACCTCGCCGCCGGCGGTCCTGACGGCGCGCGCCAGCGCGCTGGAGAGCCGCTGCGAGCCGCCCTGCACATAGCGCCCGCCGCTCAACAAAAAACCGCCCTGCGACATTGCAAAGAACGGCCACGACAGGGTCGTGGGATCGTCATGATAATAGGAGAGGTTTGCGGCGAGCGCGCATTTGACGGCTTCGTTGCTGCCGAAAACATCTTCGAATTTCTGCGACAGCGACAACGACCGATCGTTTTGCGGGATCATATCGATGTCGCCGGCCGAAGCGAGGCGCTGCATGGCATCGAGCACGTCGTCGATGCCGCCGCGGGCTTGCGGGAAGCGTTCCATCAGGGCACGCCGCGCCGCATCGAAATTGTCCGGCATCGCAAACGGCCGGTCGAGCGGACCGCCGCGCGCTTCGTAAAACCCGCCGCCGGCAATCCACTTCACCGCATCCAGCACGCCCGCGCGGGCCAGCACGCCATGTTTCGGATCGCGGGGATCGTTCGGGTCGCCGGTTTCATGGAGCGAGCCTTCGACGAACAGGTCGCCCGATTTATAGCTCGATGCCGCGCCGCCGACCGAGTTGCTGCGTTCGATGACGAGAACCTTGCGTCCCGCGCGCGCGAGAATCGCGCCGGCCGTCAAGCCCCCGAGGCCCGCGCCGATCACCACTACGTCATAGCGCGCCATCTAACCGCAAAACCCTGCCCCTTCGATCAAGGCCGTTAATTGCCGCTATGCGGCGGCATGTCAAATCGGCGGTTTCCGTGTCCCGGACGCGGTGCGGCATTCTTCATGCCGCTCCGCAGAGCCGGGACCGCACCAAACACCGCCGTCTGTGACGGCCCCGGCTCTGCAGCGCATCACGCCGTGAAGAACGGCGCGCTGCGCTGCGTCCGGGGGCACGCAATTCTTGTACGACGCGTTATTTCCAGGCCGACTTATCGGCGTCCCAGCGCTGGCCCTTGAATTCCATTGCGAGCGCATCGACGGATCCGTGGTCGTCGGGCTGTTCGCCTTCCTCATTGCTGCCGGAGGCATCCGCCAGTTTGAGCCTTGCACCCGCCGCCTCATCCGCGGTCGTGATGGACGGGTTGCCGACCCAGAGCATCAGGCGGTCGGACGCGCCCGGTCTGTCGGAAGACACCAGGGCATCGACTTCGATGGTCTCGGTGAGTTCGAGCGCGGCAAACAGCCGGCTCGGCCGCTTGAACGTCAGTTTCAGCTTTCCGGTGTCCTCATTCCATTGCGACGAATGCAGTTTCGCCGACATCGCTTTTGCGATCACCGCGGCGATCGCCGCCCCGAACTTGTCCCGGTTCAGCCTGTCGCCGTCGCGCCACTCGGCCGCGGGTAAGCGGATCGTGCGTTCCATGTCGACCACGCCGGCGGTCCAGCCGGCGGCGACCACGCCGGGCGACGACTTCGCTTTCGCGATCAATGCCGCGGCGCGATCCGGATCGACGCTGATGGTGACGGTCTGCTCGCCGGCACGCAACGCATCGCAGGTGACGGTCAGGCTGCTCAGCGACACCTCGACGTTTTGTCCCTTCAACCCCTTGAGAAATTCCAGCGCCGCGTCCAGCTTCACCCGCACTGCAACGGATTCCGGGGAAACTTCCGTAAAATCTTTTGGCGCGGCGGCGATGCCGTCATCGCTCGACTGGTTATTCTTGAATTCCTGCTCGCTGAGATCGGAATTGTCGCTCGATGAGACCTCGGTCACGGTCTGGCCGACGCTGATCTGGCCCTTGAACTCGAAGCTGTCGCCGGTCGGCTTGCGGACGAGCTTTACCGTAACCGGCAGTTTGTCGCCGAGGCTCTGCGTGGCGCCCGTTAGAGTCTGTCCGTTGACCGCAAGATTGGCGACGAAGCGGTCCTTGCGTTCGGAGCCCTTTTCGGCGGGATAGCAGACGTCGAGCACCGCCGCGGTCACGGTCTTGCCCTGGCGGCTCTCTTTAAGGATGACATCGGCATTGCCGTCCATCAGGCCGTCGATCGAGGTGAAATAACGGGTCTCGCTGGTTCCCGGCGAGGCCTTTGGCGAGAGCTTCATTTGAGCGAGGGCCGGACTTGAGGCGGCGGTCAGGCCGATCAGACAAAGGTGCAACGCGCGCATGTGCAGTTTTCCTGACGAGAATCGGGACGTTCTAGCAAACCCACCCACAAACCGCCAAAAAGAAGGCCGCGCCCGGCGGCGGCCTTCGACGGTCATCCGATGGACGAAATTTCCCCCTAAGCCAGCGGGGTCTGTATCGTTAGCAATCGATCTCCCGGAGTGCTAAATGTGCTCCGTGAATATGACTTGGACGCAGATCCCTCGAGCAAGGCCTTAAGTCCTTGGTGAGACCGATATAGGATGCTGGCGGAAACCAAATCGGAGCGCCAGCGTAATGTAGCTGGAGGTCGTTGCTCCAACAGGAGTTTTGCGCTTGGCTGCGGAACGGTGGTCAACGATTTTCGCTGGGGGGATGCCATGATCAGTTCAAGCAGCACGCGCGCGGTCGTCAATTTGGCGATCGCCTCGGCGCTGGCCGTGTTCCTTGGGGCGTGCGGAAGCATGAGCCTGCCGTCGTTTTCGTCAGGGCCGAGCGCGCCACCGGAGCCCGCGGTTGCGCCGGACATGCCGGCGACGATCCGCGCCGATGAGATCGCCGGCCGCTGGGGCCTTGCCTCCTACCAGAATCCCAATGACCGGCTGCGCACCGAGAAGGCGGCGCAGGGGCAATGCAAGCAGCCTTATGTCATCACCGTGGGACCGACGGGCGGCGTGATGATGCATCTGGCCGATCAGGCGACCCCGCAGGAACTGCGGCTGAAGGGCAGCCCGAGCGGCAAGAACTATATCGGTCCGCCCGGACCGGTCCCCGGCGAGCAGGATCGCGAAATCGTTTCCTTCGACGGCCGCATCCTGGTGACGCGGTTTGTCGACAAGGATGCCGCCGTCCGCTACGGCAACATGGTCTATGTCCGCTGCGCTCCCCGCGCATGATATCAACCGATCGTAATTCCCGCCCGTAAAGCCGTAAGCTGATGCATAAACTGCGCGACCTTGTTTTCGGACCGGGCCGCGCCGTCGCCGTGCTGTCGCTGACGGAAATCCTCGCCTGGGGCATCCTGATCTATCCCCCGGTGCTGATCCTGCCCCATCTGGCCGCCGACCATGGCTGGTCGCTGGCCTTTGGCATGGCGGGATTTTCGATCGGGCTCGTCACCTCCGGAATCCTGTCGCCGACGGTCTGCGGCCTGATCGATCGCCACGGCGGCAATATCGTGATGTCGCTGGGGGCGCTGGCTGGCGCGCTCGGTCTCGCGCTGCTGACGGTGGCGGACCAGCGTCCGGCCTATCTGGCGTGCTGGCTGTTGATCGGCGCCGCGATGTCCTCGACGCTGTACGATCCGGCGTTTACCACGCTGACGCGGATCTTCGGAACCTCGGCACGCCGCCAGATCACTTTCGTGACTTTCGCAGGCGGGTTCGCGTCCACGGTGGGCTGGCCGGCGACGCAGGTCCTGCTGGAGCATTTCGGCTGGCGCGGCGCCTATCTGACATTTGCCGCCGTGCTGGCCTTCGTCGTCGCCCCGCTGCACGCCTTTGCGCTGCCGCGCACGGTTGCCGTCGCGCCACTACCCGCCGCGTCGAGTTCGACGGCCTTGCCGGTGGCGCCGATGCGGCCGGAAGGATGGCCCTTTATCTTGCTTACCGCGGCATTTGCGCTGCATGCGTTCATTCTCTCGGGCGTGACGTCGAACCTGCTGGCGATGCTGCAGCGTGGCGGAATGGATGCCGCCACCGTGGTTGCGGTCGGGGCGCTGTTCGGGCCGGCGCAGGTAGCCTCGCGGCTGGCCGATTTCATGCTGGCAGGCCGGACTCATCCGCTCTGGATCGCGCGGGGCGCGGTCGCATTGATGGCCTTTGCCTTTTTCATGCTGTCGGTCGTTGGAGCATCGCCGCCGGTGGCCGCATTGTTCGCCGTCGCATTCGGCGCAGCCAACGGCGTGATGACCATCGCGCGCGGAGCGCTGCCGCTGCTGATGTACGGCCCCATCGGCTATGGCCGGGTGATCGGCCGCATTGCGCGGCCGGCGCTGTTCGTGCAGGCGCTGGCGCCGTTCGTGGTGGCGTCCGCCGTCGAGCGGCTCTCCGACCGCACCGTGCTCGAAATGGGCATCGTCGGCGCGCTGCTCGCGCTCGGATGTTTTCTGGCGATCAGGCCGCCGGGTCACGTGCCCCGGACGCGGCGCAGCGCGTAGCTCTTCGCCATAAGCGCGTTCACGCGCGTCTTCGACGCGCTATGGCGGTGCGCTGCAGAGCCCGGGCCCATTCAAGTGCATGGAGCGTGGAGACGTGGGTCCCGGCTCTGCGGAGCGGCATGAAGAATGCCGCACCGCGTCCGGGACACGACGCGGCCACGCGTCAGTTGAACATCGCGTCGATGTCGTCCTGCGAGGCGTGGCCGGCGTCGCCGGCGAGTTTCGGCCCGTTCAGCAGGCGGGCGTCGCCGACGCGGTGATCGACAGCGCCGGGCGCGTGCGCCTTGATGGCATCGATGCCGCCCCAGATATCCATCATGACGATGATGTGATGCTCGATGAATTTCATCGTCGCCATCACCTTGCTGATGCGCTGGCCGGTGAGATCCTGGAAATTGCACGCCTCGAAGATCGAAACCACGCGCTCCTGGATTTCCTCGCTGAGCAGCCGCTGCTGGTCCGGTGAGGTGACCTTGGCAAGCGCAGTCGCGGCCTGATCGATCGCCTCGGTGGCTTCCAGGATTTGCTGCGTCGCCTCTTCGGTGCCGCCGACCACGGCGCCGAGTTCGCCGGTCATCTTGGCCATTTCCGCGCCGTCGAAACTCTTGCCATGCAGCATCGCGATTTCCTGCTTGGTACGGGTGATGGCGTCGTGAATGAGATCGAGTTCGACTTTGAGCTTTTCGCATTGCTCGATCTGGGCGCGGTAGGTCTGCAGCAAGATCTGCGAATCGCTCGATTGCTGCGGCGTCGGATCGATGCCGGCTTGCGTTGCCGCGCCGCGGTGCGGGGCAGCCATCTGCTCGCGAAGGGCCCGCAACTCGTTCATGATTTCGCGGTGCATCGGCATTGCATCGCCATCGGCGTCAGCCGATATCGGCACGGTGCCGAAAAAGGATTCTTCGATACGAAAACGCTTGCGATGGACCGGCATCTGGAAAACCCCCAACCCTCGATGCAAGCGTTGTAGACCGGGGTGTTTTAACACCGGGTTCACGCGGGGATTGCGTGAAAGCCGCCCGGGCCGGCACACACCGTTGGTTAACCATGCGCGCCGCCGATTCACCGATTATCAACGTTAACAACGAGAACAGCGGCGACGCGCGACATGGTGAATCGAAACGCCGGTTTTGTTTACCAAACCGATTAGGTTTTGATTTTACTTAATGGCGTGTAACCGCCGCGCTCTCTTAGGGCGCACCCACGACGAAACAGTGCAGAGTACGTCGATGTCCAAGAAAATCTCCATCGCGCTGCTTGCCAGCGCATCCTATCTCGCCGTTCTTCATCCAGCCGCCGCGATCGAAGCGACCGAACCCCCCGTGGTCTATGCCGACCAGATGCTGCAGCGGCCGACGCCGGTGCGAACCGCCTCTGCCGACCGTTCGGCCATGGGCGGCGGCTTCATCGAGTTTCTGTTCAGCGATGGCCAGTCGGGCCGGCGTTACCAGCCGCAGCCTTCCTACGAGCCGCGCCGCGCGCTGCTGCCGCCGATGGATCCGCAGCAATCGATGCGCCAGGAAGATGCCAACGAGGTGGCGCGTCCTGCTTTCGATCCGAAATATGCAAAGCAGGCGGTCGAGTATCACGGCAAGGAGGGCGCCGGCACCATCGTGATCGACACCCCCAACAAGTTCCTGTTCCTGGTGCAGGGCGACGGCAGGGCGCTGCGCTACGGCATCGGCGTCGGCCGTCCCGGCTTCACCTGGTCGGGCGTCAAGACGATTTCCGCCAAGAAGGAATGGCCGGCCTGGACGCCGCCGCCGGAAATGCTGGCGCGCCGTCCGGATCTGCCGCGGCACATGGAAGGCGGTCCGCAAAATCCGCTGGGCGCCCGCGCCATGTATCTCGGCTCATCGCTGTATCGCATCCACGGCTCCAACGAACCGTGGACCATCGGCACCAACGTATCCTCAGGCTGCATCCGAATGCGCAATGAGGACGTCATCGACCTCTACGGCCGCGTCAATGTCGGCGCCAAGGTCGTCGTGCTCTGATCGCAACGCCGGACATCCCCCGCCGGCCGCAGAGGTCCTGGCGTTAACGTTCCGTCCAAACAACCTTAACGACCAAGGGGGGCGCGGCCTCTCCCCCATCGAAGGAAACTGGACTCGACACCGAAAGACGGCTATGCTTTGTCGTATACATCCGTATACGGGCCTAAAATGCGCGAAGTCTTATCTTTCCGCTTGGAGAACCAAGCAGCGGGAGCCATGCGCGCCAAGGCAGCAGCCGAGAGGAAGAGCGTCACAGCTTATCTGGAGGGGCTCGTAATGAGTGATCTTGCGCAAAGGTCAAACTCGCGCCCCGTCTTGGCGCGGGTCCTGCAACTGCTCCGTCAGAACAGGATAGATCTGGAAAAAGCCGGAATCCGGCATGCGGAGATATTCGGTTCGGTCGCTCGCGGGGAAGATACTCCCGACAGCGATGTCGATATCCTAGTCGATCTCGATCCCAAACTCGTCGACGACCTTTTTGCCTACAGCAGGGTGCAACGGAGACTTCAAGATCTGGTAGGACGGCCCGTGGACATCGCGCGGAAGGGCCGGCCGCGCAGCCCCGGGATGGACGCCGAAATCGACCGGGATGCTGTCCGTGCCTATTGAGCGGCGTCGGATCGACAGCCTGCGCGACATCGTCAAATACTGCGATCAGGTCGAAGAATTCGCGGCTGGATTCACGCAAGATCAATTCGAACAGGACCGCAAGACATACAATGCCGTCCTTTATTCGCTGCAGACCATCGGCGAAGCCGCCATCCGACTGGACAGGCAAGAGAAACGTCTCGGCGAAGGCGGACTGATGGAGAGACTTTATCCGGACGTTTCGTGGCCCGATGTTCGTGGCCTTTCGAACATCGTTCGGCATGGCTACGACGAGATCGATGCCGAAATCATCTGGAAGACGGCCACGAGCAGAATTCAATCCGTCCGAGATGCCGCTCGCCAGGAAATCGCCCGCTTGCAGCCGGACGAGACGGATAAAGACGAGCCCAACATCTCGCGGTCCATATAGACTACATGCACTGGCCACGGCTTATGCGGTGACGGCTTCGATGCCCACCTGTGATTGAAAACCGAAACGGCCGCTTCGACGAAGCGGCCGTTGCTTTGATGTCAGCGGGAACGCGTGTCAGACCGTATCGCTGTCGCCGCCGTCAAAATCGTCCGAATCCATATCCATGTCGTCTTGATCGCTCAGATCGTCGTTCGACGCTTGGTCAAAAAAGCCTGCGCGCGAACTGTCATCGGCGCGGTGACCGCCCGAGCCGATATCGTTGATGCCGGCGTCGCGTGCGAGATCGCTGCTGGATTGATCCGAACTCCACGGCGTACGGCTACCGCCGCCGCCAAGACCGGCAGAGTCGCCGAAGCCGCTTTGATGGCCGCCGCCCATCATTCCACGGATGCTGTTCATCAGCAGCCCGCCGCCGACGACGCCGGCAGCGGCCGCGGCCGCCGTGCCCAGAAACGAGCCGCCACCGCCGCCCATCGGCGCCTGCGGGCCGCCATGGGGCTGGCCGTATTGGGGCTGGCCGTATTGCCCCTGGTTGGTTTGTCCAGGACTTTGTCCCTGCTGTAACACCTGGCCGGTATTCCAGGCAGGGCGGCTGCCCACCTCGGGTGGGCGGACATTCGGCACCGAACCGCGTGACGGGGTCGGCCCGAAGATCGCATCGCGCATGGAATCGAGGAACCCGCCGGATTGATGCTGTTCGGGCTCGCCGCCCTCCAGTTCCTGAATGCGGGCATTGGCGCGCTTGAGCGCCTCGTCCTGCAGCAATGTGGTCTGCACCAGCGCATAGATCGCGTTCGGCGCCCGGCGCAGGACCTGCGAGATGGCGGCAGTGGCATCCGGATCGCGGGGCGCGCTCTCCAGCTTCGAGAGCCGATCGAAAAGGTCGTCAACCAGTTGACGTTCTTGCGGGGTCATAGCGTTCTCCACTTCGCTCAGGGGCCGAGCGCGGGGGAGATGTAGGAACGCTTTGGGTCGCAAGTAGTGCCGCTCGAAATTAATTTTCGCGGATGCGACAAAACGACCGATGAATTACGCCAACGTAACATTGTTCGCAGCCAGCAGCCGCGGAAAGGCCTCGCCGGCGAGAAATTCGTATTCGCGCTCGCGCTGATCCGTCAGCGGATCGAGGCTGATCAGGATGTCATCGATAAAGCCGGGGTGGCACATCACGAGGCCGCCGTCCGGCAGGCCGTCAAGAAACTGCCGCATCAGTTCGCCAAAATCCGGCGCTTGCGAAAAATCATAGGCGCCGGCGAATGCCGGGTTGAACGCGATGTTCGCGCGCGAAGCGGAACGCCGGAACTGCGCGCTCAGGATGTCGAGCAGCAACGCCTTTGGCATCCCGAGCCGCCGTGCCAGCGGTTGATGGCGTCCGCCCTGGCGCACCCAGGCATTTGGCGCGGCTTCCTTCACGGCCGCCAGAAACGCGTCGCGCACCTGCGGAAACAGCTGCACATGCTGGTGGCCATCGACAAAATCCGGCGCGCGGCCGAACTTCTCCATGAAAGCCGCGAGCTGCGCGGTCAATTCCGCGCGGATGATTTCAGGATCGAGCCGCCGCAGCAGGCCCGCGCGCAACATTCTGGGGAACGGCAGGAACAGCCCACCTTCGAGCGGCTTGAAGTGCAGCGTCAGCGGATGGAATGGCGCGGTCAGCGTGGCATGCAGGCCGACGGCACAGTGCGGACCCTTCGCCGCCGCATCGTTGAGGGCGCTGACTTCGTCGCGGCCGATCGCGGGGCCGACCACCATCACCGAGGCCGCGTTAAGACGGCCGCGTTCGATCAGGTCGCGGATCGCGCGGTTGACGCCGGGACTGAGACCGTAATCGTCGGCGCAGAGCCAGAGGTGGCGCGGCGGCGCGTCGCCGTTCATTCGGCGGCGGTCCGTTCGCCTTCGCCAGCGTTTGCCGCAATGTCGGCGCGTTTCTCGCTGTGCTCGGCCACGAAATAGATCGGGCGCGCCTTCAGCTCCGACAGGATCTTGCCGATGTATTCGCCGACAATGCCGATCATGATCAGCTGCACGCCGCCGATGGTCATCAGGCCGACCACCAGCGACGGATAACCCGGCACGGATTTGCCCACCACCCAGGTCTCCCACAGGATGGAAAGGCCGAACAGGAAGGCCACCGTGGCCAGCAGCACGCCGAACAGGCTGGCAAACCGCAGCGGCGCCACGGAAAACGAGGTCAATCCCTCGATCGACAGGCCGATCAAACGGCCCGGGCTGAAGGTGGTGATGCCGTGCGCGCGCGCCGCGGGTTCGTAATCGACGCGGATCTGGCGGAAGCCGATCCAGCTCGCGAGCCCCTTGAAGAAGCGGTTGCGTTCCGGAAGCTGCCGCAACGCCGCCGCGGCGCGCGGCGACAGCAGCCGGAAGTCGCCGGCGTCTTCGGGGATTTTCTGCCGTGCGCCCCAGTTGATCAGCGCGTAGAAGCCGTGCACCGCAAGGCGGCGCAACGCCGATTCGTTGTCGCGATGCGCCTTCGCGGTATAGACCACGTCGTAGCCGTCATCGATCCAGTGCCCGACCAGTTTCTCGACCAGATCGGGCGGATGCTGGCCGTCGCCGTCCATGAACATGACGGCGCCGCGCCGGGCGTGATCCAGCCCCGCCATCAGCGCTGCTTCCTTGCCGAAATTGCGCGACAGCGACACCACCTGGACATCGAGCGCGGCTGCGATAAGGCCTTGCGCGATGCTGAGCGTAGCGTCGGCGCTGCCGTCATCGACGTAGACCACTTCGCAGGCGAGGCCGTAGCGCTGCCTGAGCGCGGTCGCCAGTGCGCTGAGCCGCTCATGCAGCAATGCGAGGCCGGCCGCCTCGTTGTAAAGCGGCACGACGATCGACAGCCCCTGCGCGGCCGCGGTGGTGGACAAGCGAGATACGTCACTACCCAGCGTCATCGATCAGGTCCCAACCTTCCTAAGACAGCATACGGCAACCGACCGAAACAACATATGGTAACTGACCCAAGCTGTCGCCACGATGAACGGAAATTCAACCTGTCAAGGCCGCAAGAAGGCTTCGAGCCTGGCAAACAGCGGATTGTCGCGGTCCAGCACATAGTCCAGCGATGCCACCGACACGGTGTCCGCGCCATGCGCGCGCAAAAAGCTGGCGAGCGTGTAGAGCTGCGCGGGCGGGCAGTGCAGCGTGACCATTCCCGACGAGGTCGGGCCGCCGAACGGCGAAACCACGCCGAACCGGTTATGCGCCTCGGCCAGTAGTGCGGCGTCGCAGCCGGCAAAACGGGTGCGCACTTCGCGGTATTTGCTGGCGCGGGCGCGGGCGGCGATGTGGTCGAGAATGACGCGCGCGGTTTCGCGGGCCTCGATCGACCAGTCGGCGTCGCGCGAGGCGACGAGGTTGGCCTGGCTGCGCAGGATCGTGCCGTCGTCGAGCACCTTGAGGCCGTTGGCAGCGAGCGTGGCGCCGGTGGTGGTGATATCGACGATCATCTCGGCGGTGCCTACCGCCGGCGCGCCTTCGGTGGCGCCGGCGCTTTCCACGATGCGGTAATCGACCACGCCATGCGAGGCAAAGAACGCCCGGGTCAGGTTGATGTATTTGGTGGCGACCCGCATCCGGCGATTGTGCTGGGCGCGGAATCCGGTGGTGACGTCGTCGAGGTCGGCCATGGTGCGGACGTCGATCCAGGCCTGCGGCACCGCGACAACCACATTGGCGCTGCCAAAACCGAGCGGCTCGATCAGCAAGACGCGGCGCGCGGCATCCGGAATGCTTTCACGCACCAGGTCTTCGCCGGTGACACCGAGATGCACCGCGCCACGCGCCAGCTGCGCGGCAATTTCGCTCGCCGACAGGTACGCGATCTCGACATTGTCGAGGCCTGCGATGGCGCCGCGATAATCACGCGCGCCGCGCGGCTTGGCCAGTGCAAGTCCGGCGCGCGTGAAGAACGCCTCGGCATTTTCCTGCAGGCGCCCCTTCGAAGGCACCGCGAGAACGAACGGGGCAGTCATGGCGCGCTCCCAACCTGCGTCAGAGCCTCGATCCAGATCGAGAATCCGACTGCGGGGATCGGCGCATTCGCGCCAAGTTGCGTCATCAACCCGTCGTAGCGGCCGCCCGCCACCAGCGGCTCTGTGCCGTTGCCCTTAGCGTGCAGTTCGAATTCGAAGCCGGTGTAGTAATCGAGGCCGCGGCCGAACGATGTGGAGAACCGCGTCTTGATGGTGTCGATGCCGCGCGCGGCCATGAAGCCGATGCGGCTCTCGAACTGATCGATCGCGGCGGAAATGTCGAGCCTGGCGTCGGCAGCCAATGTGCGCAGTTGCGCCAGCGCGTCGTCGGGGTCGCCGGATATGGCGAGGAAGCGTTGGATCGATTCCCGCTTCTCCCGCGGCAACCCGCCGCCTTTCAGCGTCGATTGCTCAAGAAATCGATCGGCAATTTCCGAAACCGAACGGCCGCCGACATTGGTTGCGCCCGCGATCGACATCAGATCGGTCACCAGCGCCAGTGCGGCCTTGCGATCCGAGCCGGCAAGTGCCGCGAGAACCCCCTGATATTCATTATGTGCCGAGCCGGTGGCCACAGCGAGATGTTCGATATCCTGCTCCAGGCTGATCTTGCGGTTGAAATCCTTGATCAGCCGGCGTCTCCAGACCGGAAAAAGGTCGAGCGCGTCAAGCAGGGTGTTGAACAACGCGACGTCGCCCGTGCGGATTTCGACGTCGTTCAACCCGAACGCCGCGGTGGCCTCAAGGCCGAGCGCGAGCATCTCGGCGTCGGCAGCCGCGCGATCCTGCCGCCCGAAGGATTCGATGCCGGCCTGCAGAAATTCGCTCGGGGCTCCGCCACGATAGCGGAACACCGGCCCGAGGTAGCAAAACCCCATCGGCTGGCCGGCGTGGCCGGAGGCCAGATAATCCCGCGCCACCGGGATGGTGAGGTCGGGCCGCAGGCACAACTCCTCGCCCGACGCGTCGGTGGTCAGGTACAGGCTCTTGCGGATGTCTTCGCCGGAGAGGTCGAGGAACGGCTCGGCCGGCTGCAGGATTGCCGGATCGGCCTGCACATAGCCGGCCTGCGCGAACGACAACAGCAGCGCCTCCGCCCACGCGGCGGATCCGGTCGCAGCAGGGGCGGCGGTCTCGATCATCTCGAAGTCTCGGGGTTTCGGCATTGCAGCCGGATTTGGCGCAGCCCTTAGCACGGCTACCAGCCGGTTTCGACCACGATCGGCCAAAGGGCTTAATGGCCGGCAGCCCAATTACGCCCGCCGGGGGCCGGTCCAGTCGCCCAAAACGGCCTGTACCAGCGCCAGTGCGGCGACTGCGGCGGTGTCGGCCCGCAGGACCCGCGGTCCGAGCGCAAGCCTTAAGGTTTTGGGCTGCCGCAGCAACAGGGCCCGCTCGTCCTCGGCAAACCCGCCTTCGGGGCCGATCAGGACATCGATCCCTTGGGATGCCGCAGCCTCGGCTTGCAGCGCGGCTACCGGGCTAGCCGTCTCGGCGGCTTCGTCGCAGAAGATCAGCAGGCGCCGGTCCTCGCGCTGACCGAGCCAGCGCTCCAGCGGAACCGGTTCCGCCACGGCGGCGAGGCTCAGGATGCCGCATTGCTCGGCGGCCTCGATGACATTGGCGCGCATCCGCATCCCATTGACCCGCGCGACCTGGGTGAAACGGGTCAGCACCGGCTGCAGGGTCGAGGCGCCCATCTCGACCGCCTTTTGCACCATATAATCGAGCCTGGCATGTTTTAGCGGTGCGAAGACACAATGCAGGTCGGGCAGGCCATCCTGCGGCCGGGTTTGGGCAATGACCTGCAGATGGTCGGGACGCTTGCGGCCCGAGAGGGCGGCCCGCCATTCACCGTCGCGTCCATTGAACACCAGGATCGTGCCGCCGGCCGAAAGGCGCAGCACATTGCCGAGATAGTTGCTCTGGTTGCGGTCGAGCGGGATGCCGGCGCCAGCCGCAAGGTCGGCATCGACGTACAGCCGCGGACTGCTAAAATCGGCGAGGGGCATGATCAATGTTCCGTTCAGCCAGGCTTTTAGCCTAAAGGCGCGCGTATTCACCCAACTATCAGCCGATAGGGCGACCTTGCGCCGCGCTATCGCCCAATTCGACGGGTTGTTAAGAGGCCGCACCAATCGTAAAATGCCCCTGAATCGGACATCGCTTTCTGTCGGAAGCTTTGGGGATGGACCTTGCCGGAGGAACACCTTTGATCATCCGCCGTTTGATCGTGCCGCTGACCGTGGCCATCAGCGCCTGCGCCGTGCAGGCCAACGCTCAAGGCGCGTTTCCGGCGCCGCTGCCCGGCCAGCAGGCTGCGCCAGCCAATGCCTCGCCGTTCCCCTCCGTCAACGGCTCCGCTCCCGCTGCGTCGTTCGGACAGCCAAGTGCGTTTCCTTCGAACGGCGCCGCGCCGCTTGCCGGCGGTGCCCCCACGCAGCCGATAGGTGCGCCGCCACAGGCGGCGACCGGCTCGAGCGAGGCGTGCATGAAGGGGTTCGTTCCGCTGCGCGAGGAGGCCGAGAAGCGCGGCAAGGTGATCAAGGCCGCCATGGAACGGAAAGCGCCGGCCGATGAAGCCTGCAAGCTGATCGAGAGCTACTCGCAGGCCGAGTTCAAGATGATGAAATACGTCCAGCTCAACTCGACGAAGTGCAATATTCCGCCGCAGATCTCCGAGCAGATGAAGAAGAGTCACGAAGGCACCCAGGCGACGCTGAAGAAATGCATCACGGCGGCGCAGGCGCAGCAGCGCGGACCGGCCGGACCTTCTTTAAGCGAACTGCTGGGCTCGTCGGCGGCGCTTCCCGAGGCAACCGCCACCAAGAAGGGCGGCAGCACCTTCGACACCCTGAACGGCAACGTGCTCGCGCGATGACGCACGGCAGATGAACGGTGCCGCGGCCCGCGTCTCTGATGCGACCGACAACTGGGTCGATACCCGCGCGCCGCTGTGGTCGCGGCCTTATTTAAGGCTCTCCCGGCTCGACCGCCCGATCGGATCGTGGCTGCTGTTGCTGCCGTGCTGGTGGTCCGCGGCGCTGGCCGCGGGCGTCGCGCACGACCTCAGCCGGCTGCCCCTCATCCTCGGGCTGTTCCTGATCGGCGCCTTCGCCATGCGCGGCGCCGGCTGCACATGGAACGATATCACCGACCGCGATCTCGACGCGCAGGTGGAGCGGACGCGGTCGCGGCCGATACCGGCGGGGCAGGTGAGCGTGCCGCAGGCGGCGGCCTTTCTGGTGCTGCAGGCACTGGTCGGATTGGCGGTGCTGCTGCAGTTCAACCGCTTTGCGGTGGGGTGCGGGATCGCCTCGCTGGTCATCGTCGCGGTCTATCCTTTCATGAAACGCATCACGTACTGGCCGCAGATCGTGCTTGGCCTCGCGTTCTCCTGGGGCGCGCTGATGGGATTTGCGGTGACCTTCGGGCGGATCGATGCCACGGCGCTTGCGCTGTATGCCGGCTCGATCGCCTGGGTGATCGGCTACGACACCATCTATGCGCACCAGGACGCCGAGGATGACGCGCTGATCGGTATCAAATCGACCGCGCTGCTGTTCGGCGCGAAGACGCGCCCGGCGCTGATGGTGTTTTACGGATTGGCGGTGGCGCTGATTGGCGTGGCGCTGGCGCTGGCTGGTGCGGGATGGATGGCGTGGCTCGGGCTTGCGGCGTTTGCCGTGCATCTGATCTGGCAAATCGAACGTCTCGAGATCGGCGATCCCAAGCTGTGCCTGCGCATTTTCAAGTCCAACAGGAATGCGGGACTGTTGTTGTTTGCCGGGCTGCTGTCGGATGCAATATCTCGCGCGGCGGGTTAGAACGCCGGGTAAATAAAATACAAAAAGATACGAGGACGCGCCGATGAAGAACGCAAAATTATCCCGCCGCGACCTGCTCGCAGGGACTGGCGCGCTGGTCGCGGGCGCAGCGTTCTCCACCCGCGTGGTTGCCGCGGCGCCGCCGCCGGAGCCGGTGACGCCGGCGCTGATCGAGGCCGCCAAGAAGGAAGGCCAGGTGATCCATTACACCTCGACCGATTTGCCGGTCGCGGAGAAACTGGCAAAGGCGTTCGAGGCGAAATATCCGGGCGTAGCGGTGCGGGTCGAGCGCACCGGCGCCGAGCGCGTGTTCCAGCGCATCGGCCAGGAATACGCCAGCAACATCCGCGCGGTCGACGTGGTGAATTCCTCCGACGCCGCGCATTTTATCCTGTGGAAGCGCGAGGGCATGCTTGCGCCCTATGTGCCGGAAGACGTCGCAAAATTCTACTCCTCCGAGCACAAGGACGCGGATGGCCAGTTTGCCAGCTGGCGCATCTGGCTCAGCATCATCGCCTACAATACCAACATGGTGAAGGCGGAGGAGGCGCCGAAGAGTTTTGCCGACCTGCTGGATCCGAAATGGAAAGGCAAGATCGTCAAGGCGCATCCCGGCTATAGCGGCACCATCATGACCGCGACCTTTCAGATGCAGCGCGATCTCGGCTGGGGCTATTTCGAACAACTCGCCAAGCAGAATATCATGCAGGTGCAGTCCTCGGCCGATCCGCCGAAAAAGCTCGAGATCGGCGAACGGGCGGTCATGGCCGACGGCAACGAGTACAACATCTTCCAGATGAAGGAAGCCGGCCGCCCGGTGGCGCCGGTCTATGCCGCGGAAGGCTCGCCGCTGATCATCGGGCCGAACGGCATCTTCAAGACCTCGCCCAATCCGAACGCGGCAAAACTGTTTCAGTCGTTCTGCTTCAGCCGCGACGCCCAGCAGTTGATCGTCGATGCCGGCGGCCTGCGCTCGGCGCATCCGCAGACCCAGGAAAAGCCGGGGCGCAAGCCGTTCAAGGACATCAAGACCATGAAGGACGACGCCGCCACGGTGGAAAAAGAGAGCGACGCGATCAAGGCGCGCTATACAAAAATCTTCCGCATCTGATCGGTCGACAGCGAGCGCCCATGACATCCGGATTGCCCCAGACTTCCGTCGCCGAAACGCTTGCGCGTAAAATCGTTGCGTTGAAGCCCGGCAGCCTGCCGGCGGTGACCGCGCGCAAATGCGAGGATCTGCTGATCGACGTGGTCGGGTTGTGCGTCACCGCGCGCAATGAGGATTACATGAGCAGCGCGCTGACCGGCTGGGACGATGACGGCCCGTGCACGGCGATCGGCCACACGCGCACGCTGACCGCATCGGGTGCCGCCTTCGTCAACGGCACCGCGGCGCATGGCGAGGATTTCGACGACACCTTTGAGGGCGGTCCCGTGCATGCCGGCGCCGTGGTGGTGCCGGCGGTGCTGGCCGCGTGCGAGCGGCACAATCCGGATGGCAGCATGGCCTTGATCGGGATCGCCGTCGGCTGCGAGGTGCTGTGCCGGCTGAGCGTGGTGGTGCCGAAGGCGGTGCACAAGGCAGGATTTCACCCGACCGCGATTTTCGGCGCGATGGGGGCTGCGGCCGGCGTCGGCGCGGCGCTCGGCCTCAATGCAAAACAGATCGTCGATGCGCTCGGCATCGCCGGCAGCATGGCCGGTGGCATCATCGAATATCTCGCCGAGGGCGCCTGGACCAAGCGGCTGCATGCCGGCTGGGCGGCGCAGTCGGGGATGCGCGCGGCGTTGCTGGCGGATCAAGGCTTTGTCGGGCCACGCACGGTGTTCGAAGGCGTGCACGGGTTGTTCAACGGCTTTGCGCATACCACCGAGGGCAACTACAACGCGCTGACTGGCGATTTCGGTGAGCGCTGGGTGGTCGACACGCTGGCGTTCAAGCCCTATCCGTGCGGGACGATGGCGCAGCCTTACATCGATTGCGCCAGGCGGCTGGCGGCGCGCGGTGTTGCCGCCGAGGACATCAGGGAAATCGTGTGCGAGGTGGCGGAGGGCACGGTGCACCGGCTGTGGGAGTCGCTCGCCGACAAACAGCGCCCGCCCAATGGCTACGCCGCCAAGTTCGCGGTGCCCTACCTGCTGGCGGCGGGATTCGTGCATGGCGGGGTCGGACTGGGCGCATTCACCGAAAGCGCGATCCGCGATCCCTGGGTGCTGGCGCTCGCCGCAAAAGTAAAATTCACGATCGATCCGGATAATCCTTATCCGAACAACTACACCGGCCACATCCGCGCCACCCTGAACGACGGCAGCGTGATCGAGGAACGGCAGCCCTATTTGCGCGGCGGCGCGCAGGAGCCGCTGACGCGGCAGGACGTCACGGAAAAATTCATGCTCAACGCGCAGCACGGCGGCTGGAACACGGCGCAGAGCGACGCCGCGCTGAAGCTGCTGGCGGGGTTGTATGAAAGTCGACTCGATCTGAGCGCATTGCGAAATTAGTGTTCGTCATGGCCGGGCTTGTCCCGGCCATCCACGTCTTTGCGTCACAAGAAAGTAAGACGTTGATGCCCGGGACAAGCCCGGGCATGACGAGGAGAGGGCGGGAATGAGCAACAAAGAACTCACCGGCAAGGTCGCCATCGTCACCGGCGCGGGACGCAATATCGGCCGCGCCATCGCGCTGGCGCTGGCCGAAGCCGGCGCGTCCATTGTGGTGAATGCGCGCGGCAACCGCGCCGAGGCGGACGCCGTCGCGCATGAGATAGAAGCCGCTGGCGGCAAGGCATTGGTGCAGATCGGCGACGTCGCCGATGTCGCGGCGGTGCAGGCGATGGCGGATGCGGCGGTGAAGCGTTTTGGCGGCATCGATATCCTGATCAACAACGCCGCGCTGCGGCGGGAAAAGCCGTTCGCCGAGATGAGCCACGCCGAATGGCGCGAGATCATGGGCGTCACGCTGGATGGCGCGTTTCATTGCGTGAAAGCCTGCCTCCCGGCACTGCGGAAAAGCGGCGCAGGCACCGTGATCAATATCGGCGGCCTGAGCGCACATACCGGCGCGAAGAACCGGGCGCATGTGGTGACGGCGAAAGCCGGATTGATCGGTTTCACGCGCGCGCTGGCGCATGATCTCGCCGACGACGGCATCACCGTCAATTGCGTGGTGCCGGGACTGATCGGTACGCCGCGCCCCAAAGACAAGCCCGAGCCCGCGCATCATCTCACCCATGGCACGATCACCGGGGAGCGCGGCAAGCCGGAAGACGTCGCCGCTTCGGTGCGATTCCTTTGCGGTCCCGACGCGC
Organism: Bradyrhizobium sp.; assembly: GCF_036009065.1. Lineage (GTDB taxonomy): Bacteria > Pseudomonadota > Alphaproteobacteria > Rhizobiales > Xanthobacteraceae > Bradyrhizobium. The sequence continues at coordinate 25,054 of NZ_DASYMN010000306.1, forward strand.
GTTATGTCACCGGGCAGGCGATCCATATCAACGGCGGGGCGTATCTGGGGGCCTAACTTTTGCGGCCTGATCGTAGGGTGGGCAAAGCCGGCGCGTCGCGCGAATGCGCGTCTCGCTGGCGTGCCCACCATCTTCTCGTTGCTTGATTAGGGTGGGCAAGGCGCAAGCGCGCCTTTGCCCACCCTACGATGCTGTAAGTGCTGGTAAAAATTTTTTTTGCATTCCTTATCCCCGTCCCCTGAGGCGGGCTTATTATCGCTGCCGTCCTGTCCGATGAGGGGTCGCTTTCTAGAAGCGATCCTTCAGCGGACAGAGCAAAAGCTGGCCGGACCGGGGCCCCGGAACGGTCGATGGCCTGGTTGGTGGAGCGCCGGGAGGCGCTGCGCCTAGCCTTGGGCGCGCGCGGTGCCTTGCCGCGCGAGGTGGGTACGTTAATCCCGCCTCTAGGGGTGCCCGTTGG
>NZ_DASYMN010000307.1:0-41963 GCF_036009065.1 Bradyrhizobium sp.
TGTGGGGCCTACCCACGAATCCGAGCACGTAGAGACACCCCTCACCCGAAGCCTGCGCTGCGCTACGGCTTCGACCTCTCCCCTGCGGGGAGAGGTGACCGAGCCCGTTGCTGGATTCCGCGTTCACGCGAACGCGTGCCCCGGAATGACGGAGTTGGACCATCGGATGCGCAGCGTGCCTCGCTAATACTCTTTCCACCCAGCGGAAAAAGTGCTCTAGGGTTTTGCAACAAAACCCCGGAGGGACTTTTCGTGCGTCACACTACGATCCTTGCTGCCGCCGCCATCGCGCTGACGGCCACTGCTGCGAACGCGGACGATCTGAAGATTGCCTTGATTTACGGCAAGACCGGTCCGCTCGAGGCCTATGCCAAGCAGACCGAAACCGGGCTGCGGATGGGACTGGAATACGCCACCAAGGGCACCATGATGCTCGATGGCCGCAAGATCGTCGTCATCACCAAGGACGACCAGAGCAAGCCGGACCTGTCGAAAGCCGCTCTGGCAGAGGCCTATCAGGATGACAAGGTCGACATCGCGATCGGCAGCACGTCGTCAGCTGCCGCGCTGGCCGACCTTCCGGTAGCCGAGGAAAACAAGAAAATCCTGATCGTCGAACCCGCGGTTGCGGACCAGATTACCGGCGAGAAGTGGAATCGCTACATCTTCCGCACCGGGCGCAACTCGTCGCAGGACGCGATCTCCAACGCGGTGGCGATCGGCAAGCCGGGCGTCACCATCGCCACGCTGGGCCAGGACTATGCCTTCGGCCGCGACGGCGTCGCAGCCTTCAAGGAAGCGCTGGCGAAGACCGGCGCGACGCTCGCCGCCGAAGAATACGTGCCGACCACCACCACCGACTTCACCGCGGCCGGCCAGCGGCTGTTCGATGCGCTCAAGGACAAGCCGGGCCGCAAGATCATCTGGGTGATCTGGGCCGGCGGCGGCGATCCCCTGACCAAACTGCAGGACATGGATCCGAAGCGCTACGGCATCGAGCTGTCGACCGGCGGCAACATCCTGCCCGCGCTTGCCGCCTACAAGCGGCTGCCCGGCATGGAAGGCGCCACCTATTACTATTACGACATCCCGAAGAATCCAGTGAACGACTGGCTCGTTAGCGAACACCAGAAGCGCTTCAACGCGCCGCCGGACTTCTTCACCGCGGGCGGTTTTGCTGCAGCGATGGCGGCAGTCACCGCGGTGACGAAAGCGAAATCCACCGATACCGAAAAGCTGATCGCCGCGATGGAAGGCATGGAGTTCGACACGCCGAAGGGCAAGATGATCTTCCGCAAGGAGGACCATCAGGCGCTGCAGAGCATGTATCACTTCAAGGTCAAGGTCGATCCGAACCTCGCCTGGGCGGTGAACGAGCCGGTCCGCGAGATCAAGATCGAGGACATGAACATCCCGATCCGCAACAAGCGGTGAGTCTAAATCGTGCCCCGGACGCAGCGCAGCGCGTAGCTCTTGCGGAGCGGTGCGCTGCAGAGCCGGGGCCCATGGTTGCAAAGAAAGTAAGTGTGGGTCCCGGCTCTGCGGAGCGGCATGAAGAATGCCGCACCGCGTCCGGGACACGAGGTCGCCACCCATGACCCTCTCGCTCGAAACCCGGGACCTGACCATCCGCTTCGGCGGCCATGTCGCCGTCAACCGCGTCTCTTGCGCGTTTCGGCCGGGCGAACTCACCGCGATCGTCGGTCCCAACGGCGCCGGCAAGACCACCTATTTCAACCTGATCTCCGGACAGTTGCGCCCGAGCGCGGGCAGCATCCTGTTCGGCGGCGCCGATATCACAAAATTATCGGCGCCGCTGCGCACCCGCGCCGGACTCGGCCGCGCGTTCCAGCTCACCAATCTGTTTCCGAATCTGAGCGTGGAAGAAAACGTCCGCCTCGCGGTGCAGGCGGCCAGCGGCGTGCATTACGACATGCTGCGGCCATGGATGACGCGCCGCGACCTGATCGCGCGCGCCGACGTCATTCTGGACAGCGTCGCACTCGGCGGCCGGCGCAATGTGGCGGCGACGGTTCTCTCGCACGGCGACCAGCGCAAACTCGAGGTCGCCTTGATGATGGCGCTGGAGCCAAAAGTCTTCATGTTCGACGAGCCGACCGCGGGCATGAGCGTCGACGAAGTGCCCGTGGTGCTCGACCTGATCGCGAAATTGAAGCAGGACACCGGCAAGATCATCCTGCTGGTCGAGCACAAGATGGACGTGGTGCGCTCGCTCGCCGACCGCATTATCGTGCTGCACAACGGCCAACTTGTCGCCGACGGCAAGCCTGCGGAAGTGATCGCCTCGCCGATCGTGCAGGAAGCTTATCTGGGCATCGCACCGGGAAAGAGCGCGGCATGAGCGATCTGCTGACGCTGTCCGGCGTACACACCCATATCGGGCGCTATCATATCCTGCACGGCGTCGATTTCGCCGTCGCCAAAGGCGAGACCACGATGCTGCTCGGGCGCAATGGCGCCGGCAAGACCACGACGCTGCGCACCATCATGGGACTGTGGCCGGCATCGTCGGGACAGATCACGCTTGCAGGGCAACGCATCGAGCAACAGGCGACGCCGGATATCGCGCGGCTCGGCGTCGGCTACGTGCCGGAAAGCATGGCGGTGTTCTCCGACCTCACGGTGAAGGAAAACCTGATCCTCGCCGCGCGCGATGGGCCGCTCGACGATAACAGGCTGGAATGGATCTTTGGATTCTTCCCAGCGCTGAAGCGGTTCTGGCTGTCGCGCGCGGGCTCGTTGTCCGGCGGGCAGAAACAGATGCTGTCGATCGCGCGCGCCGTGGTCGAGCCGCGCAAGCTGCTGCTGATCGACGAGCCGACCAAGGGCCTCGCGCCGGCAATCATCGTGGCACTGATCGAATGCTTTGCCGAAATAAAACGCCGCGGCGCCACCATCCTGCTGGTCGAGCAGAATTTCCATGTCGCAGAGCAGATCGGCGATACGGTGCTGGTGATGGACAACGGAAAAATCATTCACCGCGGCGACATGACGGCGCTGGCGAACAATACAGCCTTGCAGGAACGCCTGCTTGGATTGAGCCTGGAGGCGCATCAGTGACGGAGCTTGCCGCATCGGACGCGCTGCCGAAACCGAAGCGGGATCTGCTTCCCGTGCTGCTGCCCGTGATTCTCGCGCTGGCGATGGCGCCGCTGATCGGGTCGGGCAGTTCATGGGTGACGCTGACGGTGGCAAGTTTTGCGATGGGCATGATGATCTTCATCATGGCGTCCGGGCTGACGCTGGTGTTCGGCCTGATGGACGTGCTGAATTTCGGCCACGGCGCCTTCATCGCCGTCGGCGCCTATATCGCGACGCTGGTGCTGCTGCCGCTGGCGGCATGGGTGCAGGCCGACTCGCTGCTCACGAATCTGGCGGTGCTGGCGCCCGCGGCGCTCGCCGCAATGGCGGTATCCGGCGCGCTCGGGCTTCTGTTCGAGCGCGTGCTGATCCTTCCCGTCTACGGCCAGCATCTCAAGCAAATCCTGATGACCACCGGCGGGTTGATCGTCGCCGAGCAGGCGCTGTATGCGCTGTGGGGACCGCAGATCATCCCGCTGCCGCTGCCGACGTCGCTGCGCGGCTCCTTCATCCTCGGCGACGTCGCGATGTCGAAATACCGCCTGCTGGCGATGCTGGTCGGCCTCGTCGTGTTCTTGAGCATTCAGCTGGTATTGAACCGGACCAAGATCGGCCTCTTGATCCGCGCCGGCGTCGAGAACCGCGAGATGGTGGAGGCGCTCGGCTATCGCATCCGCCGGCTGTTTCTCGGCGTATTCATGACAGGCTCGGCGCTCGCCGGTCTCGGCGGCATCATGTGGGCGCTGTATCGCGAGCAGGTGCACGCCTCGATGGGCAACGATCTCACCGTGCTGGTGTTCATCGTCGTGATCATCGGCGGGCTCGGTTCGATCGGCGGCTGCTTCATCGGCGCGCTGCTGGTCGCCATGGTGGCGAATTACGGCGGCTTCCTGGTGCCGAAACTGGCGCTGGTCTCCAACATACTGCTGATGGTCGCGGTCCTGATGTGGCGGCCGCGCGGGCTTTATGCGGTGACGAGCCGATGATGATCCTTTCCGGCGATCCGCCGCGCAGCCGGGCGCTCGGCATCCTGTTGATAATCATCATTGCCGCGCTCGCGGTGGCGCCCTTTGTGTTTCCCGGCGCCAAGGCGATGAATGTCGCCACAAAAATCTGCATCTTCGCGGCACTGGTGGCGTCCTACGATCTGTTGCTCGGCTATACCGGCTCGGTGTCGTTCGCCCACACCATGTTCTATGGCATCGGCAGCTACGCCGTTGCGATCGCGCTGTATTCGATGGGACCGACCTGGGCCGCGGTCGCCACCGGTTTAGCGATCGGTTTGCCGCTGGCGGCGCTGCTGGCGCTTTGCATCGGCCTGTTCTCGCTGCGGGTCGAGGCGATCTTCTTTGCCATGATCACGCTGGCGGTGGCGTCGGCGTTTCTGGTGCTGGCGTCGCAATTGTCGTGGCTGACCGGCGGCGAGGATGGCCGCAGTTTTCAACTGCCGGAACTGCTGCGCCCGGGCACCATCCTGATCCCGAAGGATTGGTTCGGTTTCGCCGTCAACGGGCGGATCCTGACCTATTACATCATCTTCGTCGCATGCGCCGCGATGATCCTTGGCCTGCTGCGGGTGGTGAACTCGCCGTTCGGCCGGGTGCTGCAGGCGCTGCGCGAGAACAGGTTTCGCGCCGAAGCGCTCGGCTACCGCACGGTGTTTCATCTGACCTACGCCAATTGCATCGCGGCGCTGGTTGCCGCCAGCGCCGGCGCGCTGAACGCGCTGTGGCTGCGCTATGCCGGCCCCGGCACTTCGCTGAGCTTTGAGATCATGCTGGATATCCTGCTGATGGTGGTGATCGGCGGCATGGGCACGATGTACGGCGCGATCATCGGCGCGGCCATCTTCATTCTGGCGGAGAATTATCTGCAGGCGCTGATGAGCGTCGCGTCCACGCTGGCCGCCCAGGCCGGAGTGCCGCTGCTGCCGGGGCTGCTGCATCCGGACCGCTGGCTGTTGTGGCTCGGCCTGTTGTTTATCTTCAGCGTGTATTTCTTCCCGGCCGGCGTCGTCGGCCGGTTGCGCGCCGGCGCCCGCCAATCCACATAGGGTGTTCGCTTCTCATCCATGAAAAGAGCATCACATGTCGTTCTATGACGCGACCGTTCCGGCTTTCCTGCAGATCCTCAATAGCCTCTCAGGTCTTCTCAACAAGGCCGAGGCGCATTGCGCGGCGAAAAATATCCAGCCCGAGGTGCTGCTGTCGGCGCGGCTTTTTCCGGACATGCTGCCGCTGAGCAAGCAGATTCAGCTCGCGTCAGACTTTGCAACGAAGGGCTGCGCGCGAGTGACGCACAGCGAAGTGCCGTCGACGCCCGACACCGAAAAGACCTTTGCCGAGTTGCAGCAGCGGCTGGCCAAGACCATCGATTATGTGAAAGGTTTCAAGCCCGCGCAGTTCGACGGCGCGGAAGGCCGCGACGTCAAATTTCCTGCAGGCCCGGACAAGACCATGACTCTGAAGGGCCAGCAGTTCATCAGCCATTTCGCATTCCCGAATTTCTACTTCCATGCCGCCACCGCCCACGGCATCCTGCGCCACAACGGCGTCGAGATCGGGAAGCGGGATTTTCTCGGGGTGAGTTGAGGTCGCGGAGCTTCCCTTACCTCTCCCCGCAGGGGAGAGGTCGAAGCCGGAGCGCAGCGAAGGCTTCGGGTGAGGGGTGTCTCCACGCATTCGGACTCGCGGAGAGGCCCCTCACCCGCCCCGCATCTAACGATGCGAGGCGACCTCTCCCCTCCGGGGAGAGGTGAGGCTGCATCCGTCTCCGCGCGATACACAATTTCTTGACGGCGATCGGGAGCAAGTCGTCAAAAGTCGAATGGCTTGAGGCATTGCCTTTCATGAGCAGACATCCCACCTCGAAATCACCCGCCATATTTCGGAAAACCAACACATGAGCACTGCGACCAAACTGTTCGAGCCCACCAAGCTTGGGCCCCTCACGCTTCCCAACCGCCTGGTGATGGCGCCGCTGACCCGCAACCGCGCGCTGGCCGGCCTGGTGCCCAATCCATTGGCGGTCGAATATTACGGCCAGCGCGCCTCCGCAGGCCTGTTGGTGAGCGAGGCAACCCAGGTTTCACAACAGGGCCAGGGTTATCAGGATACGCCCGGCATCTATTCGAAGCAGCAGGTTGCGGGCTGGCGCAAGGTGACGGACCGCGTCCATGAGCGCGGCGGCCGCATCTTTCTTCAGCTCTGGCATGTGGGGCGTATTTCGCATGTCAGCCTTCAGGAGAACAATCAGGCGCCGGTCGCGCCATCGGCGATCCGCGCCAAGGGCAAGACCTTCGTCGGCGGCACCTTTGCCGACGTGTCCGAGCCACGCGCGCTGACGCTTGAGGAGATTCCCGGCATCATCGAGAGTTTCAGGAAGGGCGCGGCCAATGCGCTGGCGGCGGGTTTCGACGGCGTCGAAGTGCACGGCGCCAACGGCTATCTGCTGGAACAGTTCGCCAAGGACGGCACCAACAAACGCACCGATGCCTACGGCGGATCGATCGAGAACCGCGCAAGGCTGATGCTTGAAGTGGCAAAAGCGGTGGCGGCGGAAGCAGGACCTGAGCGGACCGGCATTCGTATTTCACCGGTAACGCCGGCCAACGATATCTCCGACAGCAATCCGCAATCGCTGTACGATTATATCGTCGATCAGCTGGGCGCGCTGAAGCTTGTCTACATCCATGTCGTCGAGGGCGCAACCGGCGGCCCGCGCGACATCGCGCCATTCGACTACGGCTCCTTGCGCAAGCGGTTCAAGGGCACTTACATCGCCAACAACGGTTATGATTTCGATCTGGCGAACAAGGTGCTGGCGGCGAACGAAGCCGACCTGATCGCATTCGGAAAGCCGTTCCTCGCCAATCCCGATCTGGTCGAAAGGTTGAAGCGCGGCGCCCCGCTCAACGCGCCCGACAAGGCGACGTTCTACGGCGGCGGCGCCAAGGGATATACCGATTATCCGGCGCTCGGCGATTCTCTCCAGGCGGCGCAGTAACAAGCGACGTCGTCATCCTGAGGAGCCGCGCATCTTGCGCGGCGTCTCGAAGGATGGAGGCGATGTGCATGCGGCCCATCCTTCGAGACGCGCGCAAGAGCGCGCTCCTCAGGATGACGGGGTCGCATGTCGCGAAATAAAAAAAGCCGGGATCGCTCCCGGCCTTTGTTATTGTTGGCGCTACTGCCTCAGTTCGACGCCCGCTTCGGCGGGGTGGCCGGCCACGACTTGATCAGCGCATCGTAGTCGACGGTTTCGCCCTTCGGCTTCTCGTTCGCCAGCTTGCGCTGCGGCGCGATGTTGCCGTCCTTCTCCGACTTGGCGAACCAGTACTCCGGCTTCTCCTTCTTGTTCATCTTTGGACCGCAGGCGCCCTGCACGCCGGATTTCTCCAGACGCTCGAGCACCGAATCCTGCGCGGCCGCGAGTGCGTCCATCGCGGCCTGGGGCGTCTTCGAACCGGACGACGCATCGCCGATGTTCTGCCACCACAGTTGCGCCAGTTTCGGATAATCCGGCACGTTGTTGCCGGTCGGGGTCCACTGCACGCGCGCCGGCGAGCGGTAGAACTCGATCAGGCCGCCGAGTTTCGGCGCGCGCTCGGTGAACGACTTGTCCCAGATGTCGGATTCACGCACGAAGGTGAGACCGACATGGCTCTTCTTCAACGACACCGTCTTGGAGACGATGAACTGCAGATAGAGCCAGGCCGCCTTGCGGCGGTCCGCCGGGGTCGATTTCAGCAGCGTCGCGGAGCCGGCGTCCTGGTAGCCGAGCTTCATGCCCTCCTTCCAGTACGATCCGTGCGGCGACGGCGCCATGCGCCATTTCGGCGTGCCGTCCGCGTTCACCACCGGAATGCCGGGCTTCACCATGTCGGCGGTGAAGGCGGTGTACCAGAAGATCTGCTGGGCGATCGCGCCTTGCGCCGGCACCGGACCTGCTTCGGAGAAGGTCATGCCTTGCGACTGCGGCGGGGCATACTTCTTCATCCAGTCGAGATATTTGGCGATCGAGTAGACCGCCGCGGGACCGTTGGTATCGCCGCCGCGCTCGACCGATGAGCCGACCGGCCGGCAGCCCTCCATGCGGATGCCCCATTCGTCGACGGGCTTGCCGTTCGGGATGCCCTTGTCGCCATTGCCCGCCATCGACAGCCACGCGTCGGTGAACCGCCAGCCCAGCGAGGGGTCCTTCTTGCCATAGTCCATGTGGCCATAGACGCGGACGCCGCCAATCTCCTTGATGTCGTTGGTGAAGAACTCGGCGATGTCCTCATAGGCCGACCAGTTCACGGGAACGCCGAGATCGTAGCCATACTTGGCCTTGAACTTGGCCTTGTACTCCGGATTGGAGAACCAGTCGTAGCGGAACCAATAGAGGTTGGCGAACTGCTGGTCGGGAAGCTGATAGAGCTTGCCGTCCGGGCCCGTGGTGAAGGACTTTCCGATGAAGTCGTTGACGTCGAGGCCGGGGTTGGTGACGTCCTTGCCCTCGCCTGTCATATAGTCCGACAGGATCACGGTCTGGTTATAGCGCGAATGCGTGCCGATCAGATCGCTATCGTTGATCCAGCCGTCATACACGTTCTTGCCGGACTGCATCTGGGTTTGCAGCTTTTCGACCACGTCACCTTCCTGGATCAAGTCGTGCTTGATCTTGATGCCGGTGATTTCGGTGAAGGCCTTGGCGAGCGTCTTGGACTCGTATTCATGTGTCGTGATGGTTTCCGACACGATGTTGATGTCCATGCCCTTGAAGGGTGCGGCGGCCTTTTCGAACCACTGCAGTTCCTTCAACTGGTCGGCCTTGGAAAGGGTCGACGGCTGGAATTCGCTGTCGATCCACCTTTGCGAGGTTGCATCGTCGGCACGGGCCGGCGCGGTGAGTGTGACGGAAGCCGCGATCAGCGCCGCAGCGCTGGTCATAGTCAGAAGACTATCCTTACTTCTCCTCAAGCGTCGCATTTTTGGTTCCTCCGGTTACAGCGACAAAAATCAAGTCTCAGGCCCGGGTTGATCCCGGATCTGCTCTTTCGCCTCGTCAGACGGCGCGAAAAATCGCCACGGCTGAAGCAAGCGAAATCAGGGTTGCGAGCCACAGGCTCGAAATTTCAACGCCCTCCCCGATCGGCAGCGTCGCGATCGGTTCGGTGCCAAAAAAGGCGATCCACAGCAGATGGATCACGGCCGTCGTGATCAGCGAAATGAAGAGGCGGTCGCCGCGCGTGGTCGGGATGCGCAAAATTCCGACGCGCTCCGCTTCGGGATAGGCGACCGCAAGCCAGGTCATGACGCCGAGCGTCATCGCGAGCAGCGCGAAGAAGATCGCGGTCGGCAGCGTCCAGGCCATCCATGCGATGTTTTCCATGGCTATTCCTCCACGCCGCAACGATGCGAGGCGCGCCCCCTCTCCATCCAACTCGGGTTTACCCGAGTTGGCATTTTTTTAAGATCAAAGTCGGATAGATCCGACTTTGATTGGGAGAGGGTTGGGGTGAGGGGGTACGGACTATCGATAGACGCGTCTCCCCTCACCCGGATTTGCCGCTTCGCGCCAAATCCGACCTCTCCCCGACGGGGAGAGGTGAGGCAGAGTGCGGAGCAGCGATTTGCTTTCATCAAGCCCTCCCTCACACCCGGCCCAGCGCAAAACCGCGCGCGATGTAGTTGCGGACGAACCAGATCACCAGCGCGCCGGGGATGATGGTGAGCACGCCGGCGGCCGCCAGCAGGCCCCAGTCAACGCCGGCCGCCGACACGGTGCGGGTCATGACAGCCGAAATCGGTTTGGCGTTGACGGATGTCAGCGTGCGCGCCAGCAGCAATTCGACCCAGGAGAACATGAAGCAGAAGAACGCCGCGACGCCGATGCCGCTGGCGATCAGCGGCACCAGTATCTTGACAAAGAATTTCGGGAACGAGTAGCCGTCGAGGAACGCGGTCTCGTCGATCTCCCGCGGCACGCTGGAGACAAAGCCTTCGAGGATCCATACCGCCAGCGGCACGTTGAACAGGCAATGCGCCAATGCGACCGCCCACGGCGTGTCGAACAAATTGAGCGCCGAATACAGGTTGAAGAACGGCAGCGCAAACACCGCCGGCGGCGCCATCCGGTTCGACAGCAGCCAGAAGAACAGGTGCTTGTCGCCGAGGAAACGATAGCGCGAGAATGCGTAGGCCGCGGGCAGCGCGAAGGAGATCGAGATCACCGTATTGATCAGCACGTATTTCAGCGAGTTGATGTAGCCGGAATACCAGCTCTCGTCGGTGAAGATGCGCACGTAGTTGGCGAGCGTCGGCTGATGCGGCCACAGCGTCATGGTGGTAACGATTTCGGTGTTGGTCTTGAAGCTCATGTTGACCAGCCAGTAGATCGGCAGCAGCAGGAAGATCAAAAACAACGAAAGAATCACGCGGCGGCCCGGGATTGAATGCATCATGCGGCTGCCTTTTCCGGGCGTTCGACGCCGACATTGGTCATGACGGTGTAGAATATCCAGCACACGATGATGATGATCAGGTTGTAGACGATCGACAGCGCCGCGGCCTTGCCGAGGTCGAACTGCCCGAGCGCGATCTTGACCAGTTCGATGGAAACGAACGTCGTCGAATTGCCGGGGCCGCCGCCGGTCACCACGAACGGCTCGGTGTAGATCATGAATGAGTCCATGAAGCGCAGCAGCACCGCGATCAGCAGCACGCGGTTCATTTTCGGCAGCTGGATGGCGCGGAATACCGCCCAGCGCGACGCGCCGTCGATTTGCGCTGCCTGATAATAGGCATCGGGAATCGACTTGAGGCCCGCGTAGCAGAGCAGCGCGACCAGGCTGGTCCAGTGCCAGACGTCCATCACGACCACGGTGGCCCAGGCGTCGAAATCGTTGGAGACGTAATTGTAGTTCATGCCGAGACCGTTCAGCACATAACCCATCAGCCCGATATCGGGTCGCCCAAAGATCTGCCAGATGGTGCCGACCACGTTCCATGGAATGAGCAGCGGCAGCGCCAGGATCACCAGGCAGGCCGCGACGCGCCAGCCCTCGCGGGGCATCGACAGCGCCACCACGATGCCGAGCGGCACCTCGATCGCCAGAATGATCGCGGAGAAAGCGAGGTTCCGCAACAGCGAGGCGAGAAACCGTCCGCCAAGATCGGTGGAAGGATCGAGCAGTTCCTTGAACCAGCCGACGCCATTCCAAAAGAACTGGTTGTTGCCGAACGTGTCCTGCATCGAATAGTTCACCACCGTCATCAGCGGCAGGATCGCGGAAAACGCCACGATCAAGAACACCGGCAGCACCAGGAACCAGGCCTTTTGGTTGATGGTCTTGTCCATCAGGCGGCCCCCTCGACCAGACGGCTGTCGGCATAAACGTGCACGCGCGACGGATCGAATCTCAGCCCCGCCTGCCGGTCTGGAATCGAAAATCCCGGCGGCACCCTTGCATTGAATTTGACGTCGCCGATCCGCACCCGCGCAAATTGCACACGGCCGAGGTCGTCAATCCTCTCGATATTGGCGGTCAGCAACTCTGGCGTTGGCGGCTCAACGGTTACGAATTCCGGGCGCACGCCGATCTCGACCTTCGCACCCGGCGGCAAGCGATCGTAGCTGCGGTTCAGCGCGATCCGATGGCCGCTGATCCGCGCTTGTCGTCCCGCCACTTCCGCCGGCACGATGTTCATGCCGGGCGAGCCGATGAAATAGCCGACGAAGGTGTGCGCAGGCTTGTCGAACAGTTCCGCCGGCGTGCCGCTCTGCACCACGCGGCCGTCATGCATCACCACCACGGTGTCGGCGAAGGTCAGCGCCTCGGTCTGGTCATGGGTGACGTAGATCATGGTGAGGTCGAGTTCGCGATGCAGCGCCTTGAGCTTGGAACGCAACTGCCATTTCAACTCGGGATCGATCACGGTGAGCGGCTCGTCGAACAGCACCGCGGCGACGTCGGACCGCACCAGGCCGCGGCCGAGCGAGATCTTCTGCTTGGCGTCCGCCGTCAGCCGCGTCGCCTTGCGATTAAGATACGGGGTGAGATCGAGCAGCCGGGCGATCTCCGCGACCCGCGCATCGATCTCAGCTTTCGGCACGCCGCGGTTCTGCAGCGGGAACGCGAGGTTTTGTCCGACCGTCATGGTGTCGTAGATCACCGGAAACTGGAACACCTGCGCGATATTGCGCTTCTGGGTTGACAGCAGTGTGATGTCCTTGCCGTCGAACAGGATTTTGCCGCGCGACGGCGTCACGATCCCCGAGATCAGGTTGAGCAGCGTGGTCTTGCCGCAGCCGCTTGGCCCGAGCAGCGCATAGGCGCCACCCTGCCGCCAGGTCATCGAGATCGGTTTCAGCGCCCAGCAATCCGGATCGGCGGCATTGCCGCCGTAGGAGTGCGCGAGATCGACGAGTTCAATGCGGGCCATGCGGCATCTCCCTCACATCGAACCGGGCGCGGCGACCAAGCGGCCGGCCGCGTCGAACACGAACAGATCGTTCGGGTTCAGCACCGCATCCAGTGTGTCGCCCGGCGCGAATTCATGGACACCCTGCAGCACCGCGACCCAGTTCTGGTCGTCGCGCTTCAGGTGCACGAAACTTTCCGAGCCGGTGATTTCCGTCACCGTCACGGTGGCGGAAAACGCGTGACGGTCGGCGATCCCATTGGCGACTTCCAGTTGGTGCGCGCGAAAACCGACGCGGTAGGCGCCGTCGCCAAGTCTTGAGTAGAGCCCGCTGGCGGGCGCCTGCACGCCGCCGGCGTATTGCACCGAGCCGTTCTTCTTTTGGATTCCAACGATGTTGAGCGGCGGATCGGAAAACACCTGCGCCACGCGCAGCGTATCGGGATGGCGATAGACCTTTGAGGTCTCGCCGGCCTGCAGTATCTCGCCTTGCCACATGCAGATGGTGCGGCCGCCGAGCAGCAGCGCTTCGGAAGGCTCGGTCGTGGCATAGACGAAGATCGCCCCTGACGCCTCGAAGATGCGCGGCAGTTCGGTGCGCAGTTCCTCGCGCAGCTTGTAATCGAGGTTGGCGAGCGGCTCGTCCAGCAGCACCAGGTCGGCGCCCTTCACCAGCGCGCGCGCGATCGCGGTGCGCTGCTGCTGTCCGCCCGACAATTGTAGCGGCGTACGGTTCAGATACGGCTCCAGCTTCAGCAGTCTTGCGGCCTCCTGCACCCGGTTCTCGATTTCGGCGCGCGGCTTGCCTTGGACGCGGAGCGGCGAGGCGATGTTTTCATAGACGCTGAGCGAGGGATAATTGATGAACTGCTGGTACACCATCGCCACCGAGCGTTTGCGCACGTCGACGCCGGTGACATCCTTGCCATCGACGACAACGCGGCCTGATGTCGGCTTGTCGAGGCCGGCGAGCAGCCGCATGATCGAGGTCTTGCCGGACAGCGTCGGCCCCAGCAGCACGCTCAGCGTGCCGCGGTCGAGCGTCAAGGAGACGTCGCGAATGGTCGGGATGCCGTCGACCGCGCGGATGACATGGTCGAGCGTCACGCTCATGTCCGCCCTCCCGCTTCCCTTAAGGGACGTTCGGTGGGGTCATGATGCGCCGATATCCAGTCGTCGATAGCAGCGATTTCGGCGGCCGATAGCCGCAGTCCCAGTTTGGACCGCCGCCACACGATGTCATCGGCCGTGCAGGCCCATTCGTTGGCCATCAGGTACCTGACTTCGCTCTCCGTCAATGTCGCGCCGAAGGATTGGCCGAGATCCGCAAACGATTTCGCATTGCCCAAAACCTTGCTGGCTCGGGTGCCGTAGGCGTGCGCGAGACGGCGTGCATGCGCCGGGACAAGGAATGGATATTGCCGCCGCAGTTCAGCGGTCAGCGCCGCGATCGCCGAGACGTCGAGATCGCCGCCGGGCAACGGCGATTTGGCGGTCCAGCCTTCGCGGGCCTTTTCGTTTTCCCTGGCGCTGCATAAGTACGGCGACAGCCGTTCCAGCGCCTCCTCGGCGAGGCGGCGATAGGTGGTGATCTTGCCGCCATAGATCGACAGCAGCGGCGCGCCGCCGGCGGTGTCGAGCTCGAATACATAATCGCGCGTGGCGGCCTTGGCTTCGCTGGCGCCGTCGTCATAGAGCGGACGCACGCCGGCATAGGTCCACACCACGTCCGCGGGCTTCACGGGTTTTGCGAGATATTCGCTGACGGAATCGCACAAGTATTTTATTTCCTCGGGCGTTGCCTTCACTTGCGCAGGATCGCCGTCATAGTCGCGGTCGGTGGTGCCGATCAGCGTAAAATCGTCCTGATACGGAATCACGAACACGATGCGGCCGTCGCTGTTCTGGAACATGTAGGCGCGGTCGTGGTCGTAGAGTTTTCGCACCACGATGTGGGAGCCCTGCACCAGCCGCACCTTTGCCCGGGGGTTGACGCCCGCGCCGAACGACAGCACCTGCTCAACCCACGGCCCGCCGGCGTTGACCAGGGCGCGGGCCGAGATGGTCGAGCGCTCGCCGCTTGATTTGTCCTCGACCGTGACGTGCCAAATTCCGTCGGCCTGGCGGATCTGAACCGCGCGGGTGCGGGTGCGGATGACGGCGCCGCGATTGGCGGCGTCGCGCGCGGTCAGCACAACAAGCCGGGCATCGTCGACAAAACAGTCGGAATATTCAAAACCCTTGGTGTAGCGGCCGGGGACCAGCGGCTGCCCGACCTCATCGCGGACCAGATCGAGCGTGCGCGTCGGCGGCAGCAGCTTTCGGCCACCGATATAGTCGTACATGGCCAGACCCAGCCGCAGCAGCCATGCCGGCCGCAACCCCGCATGGTGCGGCAGCACGAATCGCAGCGGCCGGATGATGTGCGGTGCGATCTGCCAGAGAATTTCGCGCTCGATCAGCGCCTCGCGGACCAGCCGGAACTCGTAATATTCGAGATAGCGCAGGCCGCCGTGCACGAGCTTGGTCGACCACGACGAGGTGCCGCTCGCTAAGTCATTCATTTCACAAAGGAAAACAGAGCTTCCCCGGCCGGCCGCATCGCGGGCGATGCCGCAGCCATTGACGCCGCCGCCAATGATCGCGAGGTCGAAAACCTGACCCAAGGACGCTCCCCCTCATGCTTTTTGTCGCGCACAATCCCGGCAGGAAGCTCGCGGCTGCTCACTGATCTTCAGATTCAGCGACTAGCTTTCGTTTTTGGATTAAAGCACAACCAAAAGCGAAAGCAATCTAAAGGGTGGAACAGCAGGAGATCGCTTTCGTGCCCCGGACGCAGTAGCTCTTGCGAAGCGGTGCGCTGCAGAGCCGGGGCCCAAAGGCGGGGATTTGTGGGTGGGGTCCCGGTTCTGCGAAGCAGCGTGAAGAACGCTGCATCGCGCCCGGGACACGAGGGCAGACTATCGGGCCCGGAGCGGGGTGACGGTCGATTCTGCGTCTGCTTCGTCGGTCTCGTCGGCCTTGGGCATGGCTTCGATCACCGCGATGCCGCGGGTGTGGCAGATGTTCGCCAGCCCCGCCGGCAAGGGCGCGTCGGTGACGAAGGTCTGGATCTGACTCATGTGGGCGATGCGGACCGGGGCGGTCCGCCGCATCTTGGTGGAATCGGCGACCAGCATGACGCTGCGGGCATTGGCGATGATGGCCTGCGCCGCCTGCACTTCGCGGTAATCGAAGTCCAGGAGCGCGCCTTCCTCGTCGATCGCCGAGGCGCCGATGATGGCGTAATCGACCTTGAACTGGCCGATCAGGCTGACCGCGGTGGAGCCGATCAGGGCGCCATCGGCGCGGCGCACGGTGCCGCCGGCGACGATCACCTCGATGCGCGGATGCCGGTACAGCAGCATCGCGACGTTGAGGTTGTTGGTGATGACCAGCAGGTCTTCATGCGAGGTCAGCGCGCCGGCGACCTCTTCGGTGGTGGTGCCGATATTGATGAACAGCGAGCAGCCATTGGGAATCTGCGCCGCCGCGGCGGCCCCGATCGCCTTCTTCTCGTCGGCGGCGACGAAGCGGCGGGCCTCGTAAGCGAGGTTTTCCACCCCGGACGCGATGATGGCGCCGCCGTGAATCCGCGTCAGCGAACGATGGTCGACGAGGTCGTTGAGGTCCTTGCGGATGGTCTGCGCCGACACCTCGAACCGCTTTGCAAGATCCTCGACCATAACCCGGCCGAAGGCGCGGGCGAGGTTGAGAATCTCGGATTGGCGATGGCTCAAGCCCGGCATGGCGGCACCTCACGCAAAACGGGCCATATGGTGCTGCGGTTCGGCGGGAAGGTCAACGAGGCAGATTGGTCCTGGTTAACCATCAGATCCGACGAGTTAGACTTGCCTGCCGAAGAAACCAGACTCCCGGTTGACTCGCCAGGCAGTATCAATGCGGCGCACCTCGCCACGGGACGGGGGCAAAACGCCGATGCTGGAATGCAATGCCGATTTTTGATATAGCCAAACTGAAGGCAGCCGAGCCCGCCTTGCGGGCGGGGAATCCGCCGCGCGGCGGTGTTCGGTTCGATCGCGCGGGGCGATGATCGCTCCGACAGCGACATCGATATTCTGGTGGAATTCGAGCCCGGCGCCGAAGGGACGATCTACGAATATGTGCGGCCGAAAGAATTCATCGCCAGCCTGTTCAACGGTCCCGTTGACGTGATTGACCGGGACGCGCTCAAGCCTCATCTGCGCGCGCCGGCCGCGCGCGATACGTTCTATGCTTTCATGCGCGGGCTTGACCCGCGCATCCATCAATCTTCGTAACAATCATTTCGAAGAAGATGGATTGCCGGGTCAAGCCCGGCAATGACGAGTGGGGAATTAATCCGGCCGCACCATCTCGAACATGGCGTCCGGATTGATCACGAAATAATCGCCCTTGCGGCCGCCGCGCACGATCGGGCGAGCCAGCGCGGTCTGGTAGACGCCGTCCTTGATAAAAGCCTTGTCGATATGGACGGCGACCACCTCGCCCAGCGTCAGCCAGGCCTGCGCCTTGTTGCCGTCGGCGCCTTGCAGCTGGATGATCTGGGTCAGCTTGCATTCGAACGAGACCGGGCTTTCCGCGACGCGCGGCACATTGACCAGCCTGCCCGGCACCGCGGTGAGGCCGGCGATGGTGAACTCGCTGACATCGTGCGGGACATGGGCGGCGGTGGCGTTCATCTGCTGCGCGAGATCCATGGTCGCGAGATTCCAGACGAACTCGCCGGTCTCCTGGACGTTGACGACGCTGTCCTTCCAGGAGGTCGAGGAAAAGCCGATGATCGGCGGATGATAGTTGAAACCGTTGAAGAAGCTGTAGGGCGCGAGATTGACATGGCCCTTGGCATCGCGCGAGGAAATCCAGCCTATCGGCCGCGGTGCGATGATTGCGTTGAAGGGATCGTGCCGCAGGCCATGGCCGTTTTTCGGCTCGTAAAAATGCAGGTCCTTCGGGCTTGAGGCGTCCACGCGGTTTGTCCTTCTTGATTTGCGTCATTGCGAGGAGCGAAGCGACGAAGCAATCCAGTCTTGCTTGTGGCCCTCTGGATTGCTTCGCTGCGCTCGCAATGACGAACTACTTATTCTTCGGCGCCAGACCGGCGAGGATAAAATCGATCATCTGGTCGATCGACGGGCCCGGCTTGTCGACGCATTGCGCGATCATCTGCGGATGGAAGAACCGCATCATCGCGGTGCAGGCGCACATCGCCGCCAGCGGCACGTCGGGCGCTTCGAATTCACCGGACGCCGCGCCCGAAGCAATCACTTCGGCAATGGTGCCGGTGATCTGCTCCATATGCGCGACGCAGACCTGCCAGCTTTCCTGCATCGCGATTTCGACCATCTCGTGCAGCTTGGAATTGCCGACATAGCGCTCGGAATTCATGCGATGGATCGTGGTCATGAGTTCGCGCAAACGGTCCGCCGCCGGCCCAGGCCCCGACGCAATCGCCTGCGCCGCGTCCTCGACTTCGCCCATCAGGCCGCGCGCCACGCCTTCATGGATCGCCTTCTTGGAATCGAAGAAGCGATAGACGTTGGCCGGGCTCATCCGCAGCACTTTGGCGATGTCGGCGACGGTGGTCTTCTGGTAGCCGATTTCGCGGAACAAACGCTCCGCCACCACGAGAATCCGCGCTCGCGTGCCAGCTTCGTTATTGTCGGCGACCATCGTCATGTCAGTACTTACTGTTCAATTATTCCGCTGCCTCGGCAAGCGGAAATGCAGGCTGTTGCGATTCGCCATGATGCTGCGGCGCAAGGTCAACATGTTTACGGCCGCCGGTTTCTTCAAGGCTTTTGCGGAACCAGAGCGCATAGAGGCCCGGCAGATACAGCAGGGTCAGGAAGGTCGCGACGAACAGCCCGCCCATGATGGTGATCGCCATCGGACCCCAGAACGCCGAGCGCGACAGCGGAATCATCGCCAGGATCGCCGCCAGCGCGGTGAGCACTA
Source organism: Bradyrhizobium sp. (assembly GCF_036009065.1). GTDB lineage: Bacteria > Pseudomonadota > Alphaproteobacteria > Rhizobiales > Xanthobacteraceae > Bradyrhizobium. The sequence goes on from NZ_DASYMN010000307.1 coordinate 18,507, forward strand.
CCGGGCGGGCGCGGCGGACGGTCGCTTCCACGATCGCCTCCTTGCGGGTCAGGCCGGCGGCCACGTCGGTCTCGATCTGGTCCACCAGGATCACCGCGTTGCGCATGATCATGCCGGCCAGCGCGATCAGGCCGAGCAGCGCCACGAAACCGAACGGCTGGTTGGCGACGTTCAGGGCCAGCGACGCGCCGATGATGCCGAGCGGCGCCGTCAGGAACACCAGCAGCAATCGTGAAAAACTTTGCAGCTGCATCATCAGCAGCGTCAGCATGACGATGACCATCAACGGAAACAGCACGAAGATCGAGGCGTTGCCCTTGGCGGATTCCTCGAACGCGCCGCCGGCCTCGATGCGATAGGCCGGCTGCAGGCTGGCGCGGATTTCCTGCAGTTTCGGCCAGATCTGGTTGGTGACATCAGGCGGCTGCACGCCGTCGACCACGTCGCTGCGGACGGTGATCGCCATGTCGCGGTTGCGCCGCCACAGGATCGGTTCCTCGTGGGCGTATTCGATTTTGGCGATCTGGGTCAGCGGCACCGCGACGCCGTTGCGCGAGGTGACGGTGAGATCGCCGACGCGGCCGAGATCAAGCCGCTCGGAAGGCACCGCGCGGGCGACCACGCCGACCTTCTCGATGCCGTCGCGCACGGTCGTCACGGGCGCGCCTGATATCAGCATGCTCAAGGCTTGCGAGACGTCCTGCGGGGTGAGGCCGAGCGCGCGGGCGCGGTCCTGATCGACCACCAGCTTCAGATACGGCGACTGTTCGTTCCAGTCGAGCTGCGGATCCTTGACGTTCGGGTTTTGCCGAACCACGTCGCGGACCTTATAGGCGATCTCGCGCACGGTGTTGGGGTCCGGGCCGATCACGCGGAACTGGAGCGGGAAGCCGACCGGCGGGCCGAAATTGAAGCGATCGACGCGGACGCGCGCTTCGCTTAAGCTTCCGTCATCGACCGCGTTTTCGATCCGCGCCTTGATGCGCTCGCGCGCTTCGACGTTCTTCGCAACGATGACGATCTCGGCGAAGGCCTCGTTCGGCAGTTGCGGATTGAGGCCGAGCCAGAACCGCGGCGAGCCCTGACCGACATAGGCGGTGTAGGTCACAAGGTCGCCGTCGTCCTTGAGCAAGGCTTCCGCCTTCTTCACGGCCTTTTCGGTGACGTTGAAGGCGGTGCCTTCGGGCAGACGCAGCTGCAGGAACAGCTCGGGGCGCTCGGAGAGCGGGAAGAACTGCTGCTGCACATGACCGAAACCGACGATGGAGAGCGCGAAGATACCGACCGTCGCAGCAACCACCTTGATGCGATGCTCGACGCACCACGCGATCATGCTGCGCAGGATTCGATACACCCGCGTCTCGTAGACCGCGTGCGGATCGTGGTTGTGGTGAACGGTGATGTTCGGCAGCAGCTTGACGCCGATATAGGGCGTGAAGATCACCGCGACAAACCAGGAGGCGACCAGCGCGATCGCGACGATCCAGAAAATGCCGCCGGCATATTCGCCGACCGCCGAGTTGGCAAAGCCGATCGGCAAAAATCCCGCCGCGGTGACCAGCGTGCCGGTCAGCATCGGAAACGCCGTGGATTCCCAGGCGAAAGCCGCCGCGCGGGCGCGGTCCCAGCCCTGCTCCATCTTCACCACCATCATCTCGACCGCGATGATGGCGTCGTCGACCAGCAGCCCGAGCGCGATGATCAATGCACCGAGCGTGATGCGATGCAGGTCCAGCGACATCGCATTCATCACGATGAAGACGATCGCCAGCACCAGCGGCACCGACAGCGCCACCACGATTCCGGTGCGCCAGCCCAACGCCACGAACGACACGAACAGCACGATCGCCAGCGCTTCGATGAAGGAATGCACGAATTCGCCGACGGCGTGCTCGACCACTTTTGGCTGGTCGGCAATCTGCTCGACGCTGATGCCCTGCGGCACCGCGGCCATGAATTCATTGGTGGCCTTCTGCACGTCCTGGCCGAGTTCGATGATGTTGACGCCCTTGGCGGTGACCACGCCGACGCCGAGCGCGGGCTTGCCTTCCTGGCGCACCTTGAAGGTCGGCGGATCGACATAGCCGTGCGTGACGGTGGCGATATCGCCCAAACGAAACACCCGGCCATTGCTCTCGACCGGTGTTTCGGCGACCGCCTTGGCGCCGTCGAGCGCACCAGTGACGCGCAGCGGCACGCGTTGCGACGAGGTTTCCACCGTGCCGGCCGGCACGACATTGTTCTGCTTGGCGAGCGAATCGAACAGCGTCTGCGGCGTGATGCCCAAGGTCGCCAGTTTTGCATGCGAGAACTCGACGAAGATGCGTTCGTCCTGGGCGCCGTAGAGGTCGACCTTGGTGACTCCAGGCACTTTCAGCAGTTTTTGGCGCAGGCCTTCGGCGGTCTTTTTCAACTGCGCGTAATCGGCGCCGTCGCCGGTCATCATATAGAGGATCGAATCGACGTCGGAGAATTCATCGTTGACGACGGGGCCGAGCAGGCCTGCCGGCAACTGGCCCTGCACGTCGGCGAGCTTTTTACGCAACAGATAAAAAAGATACGGCACGTCTTTCGGCGAGGTCGAATCCCTGAAGGTGACCTGCATCGCCGTGAAGGCCGGTTTCGAATAGGTCTGCACCTTCTCGAAGCCTGGCAGCTCCTGCAGTTTCTTCTCAATCGGATCGGCGACCTGGGTCTGCATTTCGGACGCCGTCGCACCCGGCCAGATCGCCGAGACGTTGACGACCTTGACAGTGAAGAACGGATCCTCGGCGCGGCCGAGCCGCTGGTAGGAGAAGAAACCGGCGGCGCCGAGCGCAACAACCAGGAACAGGATCAACGCAGGATGGCTGACCGCCCAGGCGGAAAGATTGAAGCGTTTCATCGTAACTCTCCTACCCTTGTTTTCGTCATTGCGAGGAGCTCTTGCGACGAAGCAATCCAGTCCGTACCCGGCCTCTGGATTGCTTCACACATCGGGCGCGCATTTGCGCGACCCGCTGGCTCGCAACGACGGAGTAATTTCAAAATGAAAGCGACGACACGACCCGCACCTTCTGGGCCGGATCGAGTTTCTGCACGCCGAGCACGACGACCTTTGCGCCCTCGTTAACGCCGCCGGATATGACGACGTCGTTGCTCTCATAGGATTTCACGGCGACCGGCTTTAGCGTCACGTCGCCCGATGCATCGACGATATAGAGCGAGGGATGGCCGCCTTGTGAAAACAGCGCCGACAGCGGTACCCGCGCGACGCGCTCGGTGGCCGGATCGGCCAGCGTCAGGGTCGCCGTCATGCCGAGCGACACCTTGTCGCCGGCATCGGGCAGCGAGAATTTTGCGAGATAAGTGCGCGTCGCGGGGTCGGCAGTGGGCGCGATCTCGCGCAGTTTTGCGGGGTATTTCCTGTTCGGCTCGGACCACAGCGTCACCGAGGCCGTACCGTCCTTCGCGCGTCCGACCAGAGTTTCGGGTATCGCGACCACGGCCTCTTTCTCGGCGAAGCGCGCGACGCGGATGGCGGTCTGCCCGGACGCGACCACTTGTCCGGCATCGATCAGGGTAGAGGTGACGACGCCGCGGGTATCGGCGACCAGCGTGGCGTAGGACAAGCTGTTCTTGGTCAGGCCAACCGAGCGTTCGGCGCGATTGAGCCGCGCGCGGGCTTCATCGGCGGCGGCCCTCGCCTGGTCCATCTGCGCGTCGGTGGTCCAGCCTTTGACACGCAAGTCCCTGGCGCGCGTCTCGGAGGCAGCGGCCTGCGCCAGCACGCCGGTGGCGGCGGAAAATTCGGCGTCGGCCTGCTCGGCCTGCAGCTTCAGATCGACTTCATCCAGGGTCGCCAGCGGCTGGCCGACATCGACGGTCTGGCCGACCTCGACCAGGCGCTTTGCAACCTTGCCGGGCACCCGAAAGCCCATGTCGGTTTCGATCCGGGGCCTGATGGTGCCGACGAAACTGCGCTCGGGAGATTCGGCCTCATAATGGACGGTGGCGACCAGAACCGGCCGGCCGGGCGCCGATTTCTCGGCCACCTTTTCATTGCAGCCAACCAGCGCAACCGCCAGCAGCGCGATACTCGCACCGGTTAGGAGCTTGTAATAATTAGAAAAAATCGAATGGGCGAACATGATGGGCTTCCCTCGATGAACCTGAGGGAGACTGTGGATTATTTACTGACGATTGTCAACATTCGTCAGTGATCAGGATTTTGTGAACAGTTTGTAATTTCGGGCGTGCGCCGTGGGCCGCGAACCCGGAAACCAGCCACAGCGCCTGATTCTGGATTCCGGGTTCGCGCGAAAACGCGCGCCCCGGAATGACGGGGCTACTTCGTCGCCTGCCCCGCAAATTCAGCCTTGGTCGCGTGCCCGCCCAAAAACACCAGCAGCCCGCCGATCAGCGGCAGCACCGCCAGCACCAGCAACCCCGTCGAGGTGTTTCCCGTGGCTTCCTTGACCCAGCCGATCAGGTATGGTCCGCCGAACCCGGCGAGATTGCCGATCGAATTGATCAGCGCGATGGCGCCAGCGGCCGCGGTGCCGGACAGCCACGCGGTCGGCAGCGTCCAGAACGTGCCGAAGGTGCAGAAGATGCCGATCGCCGCGACGATGAGCGCGATCATCGTCACGGTCGGATCGGTCACGAGGCCGGAGATGCCGAGACCGATCGCGGTGACGAACAGCCCGAGCGCGACATGCCAGACCCGTTCGCGCGTGGCATCGGAATGCCGCGCCCACAGCATCATCGCAACCGTTCCGAACAGATACGGGATCGCGGTGACGAACCCGGTCTGCACGTTGGAGAAGCCAAAGGCCTTGACGATTTGCGGCAGCCAGAACTGCATGCCGTAGAGCGCGCCGACGAAGCCGAAATAGATCAGGCTCAGCGTGATGACTTTCGGCGAGGTTAGCGCCTGCCCCAGCGTCAGGTGCACCGCTTTCTGCTTGGCGGCGTTCTCAGCGGCAAGACGCGACGATAGCCAGGCCTTCTGCCCGGCCGAGAGCCAGTCCGCCTTCTCCGGCCGGTCGGTGAGATAGAACCAGGTGACGATGCCGAGAGCCACGGAAGGGACGCCCTCGATGATGAACAGCCACTGCCAGCCTTTCAGGCCCATCATGCCGTCGAGCCCGAGCAGCAGCCCCGAGATCGGCGCGCCGATCACGGTGGAGATGGGAACGGCGATGGCAAAGGCGGCGATAAAGCGCGCGCGATATTCGGCCGGATACCAGTAGGTCAGATACAGGATGATCCCGGGAAAGAATCCGGCCTCCGCGACGCCGAGCAGGAAGCGCAGGATATAAAAACTCCATTCGCCCGACACCGTCGCCATCAGCGCGGAGATAATGCCCCAGGTCACCATGATGCGCGCGATCCAGCGGCTGGCGCCGAATTTCTCCAGCGCCAGGTTGCTCGGCACCTCGAAGATGAAATAGCCGATGAAGAAGATCCCCGCGCCCCAGGCGAACACGATCGGCGAAAATTTCAGCTCCGCATTCATGGTCAGCGCCGCAAAGCCGAGATTGACGCGGTCGAGGTACGAAAAGAAATACGCCAGCATCAGAAACGGAATGAGCCGCCAGGAGATCGCGCGGATGGTGGAGGTTTCGAGCGCGGATTTCGCTGACGTTGCGGCGGTTGCGGCGGTGATCGGCATCAGTGTGCTTCCCGATTTGACTTCTGGATGTTGCTATTGGCATGTGCTGTTAGCAATTTTCGCCGCGACACCGTCATACAGATTGCGCAGAGCCGCATTCCGCAAACGAAAGACACTCCATGGCTGACCCGCAAATCCGCTTCGACGATGGCGCCGGCTACGAGCGGATGATGGGCAAATGGAGCCGGCTCGCGGGCGAGGTGTTCCTCGACTGGCTGAAGCCGCCCTCCGGCTTGCGCTGGGTCGACGTCGGTTGCGGCAACGGCGCATTCACCGAACTGCTGGCCGAGCGCTGCGCGCCGGCGGAAATCCAGGGCGTCGATCCATCCGAGGCGCAGCTTGCCTTTGCACGCTCGCGTCACAGCGCTGATATCGCGCGGTTCCGCCAGGGCAACGCGATGGCGCTTCCGTTTGACGACCGCAGTTTCGATGCGGCCGTGATGGCGCTGGTGATCTTCTTCGTTCCCGAGCCGCCGGCCGGCGTCGCCGAGATGGCGCGCGTGGTTCGCCCTGGCGGACTGATCGCAAGCTATGCCTGGGACATCGAGAACGGCGGATTTCCGAACGAGCCGCTGCTCGCCGAGATGCGCGCCATGGGACTTCCGCCGATCCGGCCGCCGAGCGCCGCTGCCTCGCGCATGGAAAACCTGCGCACGCTGTGGAGCGGCGCGGGCCTCGAGCGCATCGAGACGCGCGAGATCACCGTGCAACGGACGTTTGCCGATTTCGACGACTTCTGGGGCGCGGCGCTGCTCGGGGCAAGCATCAAGGCAACCGTCGCAACGATGCCGCCGGACCAGCTCGAACATCTGAAAGAAAGCGTTCGCACGCAGCTCGGCGCGGATCAGGGCAAGCCCGTCACCCTCGGCGCCCGCGCCAACGCGATTCTGGGCCGCGCCCCGGCTTAGACTGGACCGTCACCAAGGCGAGCCTATGCACGCGGCGGCGTACTGACAGGGCTCTGCCTTACCGCCAGCACCAGCAGCGGACACGCCGCTACCAGCACGGCGGCGAAATAGAACGCGGCGCTCGAAGTGCCCCAGCGGTCCGCGAGTTCGCCGCCGACGGCCGTTCCCAGCACCAGCCCGCCATAATGGATGGTGTAGAAAATTCCCATGCCGATGGCGCGCTGCTCGGGGAGCAAGACCCGCGCCGGCAGCTTCATGATCACGCCGGCGGGGATGCCGCCGATCAGGCCGATCGCCGCGAAGATCAGCGCGCTTTCCATAAAATGGCCGGCGGCGACCAGCAAGGCGGCGAACACCGCCGAGCCCAGCGTGAGGATGAGATTGGCGCTGCCGAGCCGGTCGGCGAGAAATCCGCCCAAGGGCACCGACACCATCGACAGGAACAGCACCAGCGTGACGGTCGAAGCGGCGGACGCTGCCGAATAGCTGCGCTCGGTGAGCAGCGTGACGCCAAACGAAAATGTGATGGTGGACGCGACGTTGTAGAACCCCCAGGTCAGCCCCGCAGCAACCAGCGAAACAATAACGCTACGCGGCATGGTCACGCGCGGTCTTGCCGCGCCGTTCGCGGCAGCGGCATCGGTCTGCATCGCGCCGTAGAACCCGAGGAACAGCGCTAGGCCGCAGGCGACGACGGCGGCCGAGACGATGAGGGCGGCATGGCCGCCCCATGTCGCCGCCACCGTCGGCAACGTAAACAGCGCGAGGATGATGCCCGCCGGCCAGCAATTGACAAAGACCGCCATCGCGCCGGCGATCTCGGCATCGGCAAACCAGTCCGCCACCATCTTGGTCATGATGACGCTGACGATGACACCGCCGGCGCCGGCCAGCAGCCGGCCGGCGATCAGCGCAGTCCAGCCGGGAATCAGTATCGGGACCAGTCCGCCGACGATGGCGAGAATGAAACCGAGCGTCACCGCGAACCTGTCGCCGGCGACGTGACCGATCGCGCCCCCGGCCAAGGGCAGGATCACCCCCGGCAGCGCATAGAGGCCGATCAGCAATCCGGCATCGCCTAGGTCGAGGCCAAGCTCGGTTCGCAGCACCGGCGTGATCGCCGCAATGGTCTGAAACTGGTACGCCAAACACATCCGCGCAAGGAACAGGATTGCGAGGACCAACCAACGTCGCTGCATCAAGTCTCCTCCGCCGAGCGCCGTTTGATCGATCGGTCGGTGCAGGTGCAGCGACGGGCAAACTCTCTGGCGATTCAGACTAAGCTGCTTTGAATGTATTTTCAATTACCGGTGGTGGCACAATCAGGAGTGGAATTTTTCGATTATTCACGCCGCTTGCCTGCCAGTCGGCAACCGACATCACGCGGCCGATTTGCCTTCATAGGCTTTCTTCAAAGTGGCGATATCGAGCTTGACCATCTGCATCATCGAACGGCACGTTGCGGTTCCGACATTCCGGTTGATGATTTTTTTACGCCGCATGGTCAGGCTCGTCCCTACTGTATGCACACATCTTTGCAAGGATCGATTTGACCCGCAGGTCCACGCCAGAAAGACGAGTCTTTTTCCGAAACCACACACATTTCACCGTCATCCTGAGGAGCCGCGCGCTTGCGCGGCGTCTCGAAGGATGGCCGCAGGCACTTGTGGCCATCCTTCGAGGCTCGCCGAAGACGGCGAGCGCCTCAGGATGACGGCGGGGTTGCTTGGCGGCAGATGTGTGAATCCAGTAGGGCTCGTCCCGGCCATCCACGTCTTCATGCTGCGAGGCCCTAAGACGTGGATGCCCGGCACAAGGCCGGGCATGACGAAGTCTGGTTCAGACCATCACGTCGCGATCGGCGGCGGCATGGTGAGGAAGGCGCGGGTGACGTGCCAGAACAGATGCCGGTTGGTCGCGAGCGCCAGCGAGTGCGCGGTGCCGGGCAGGATGACGAACTGGCGGTCGCCGTTGGGCAGCGCGTTATAAAATTCCTCGAGATCGGCGACGGTGGCGATGCCGTCATATTCGCCGCGCACCAGCAGCACCGGGGACAGCACTTTTTCCGGATGCACCACCGGCAAATTGGCGGTCATGTCGAGATAAGTGCCGGTCGGAATCTGGTCGCCGAACTGCATCTCGGCATCGGCCAGCGCTTCGACCGCGGCGGGGTTGCTGGTGCCCGGTTTGTCGCGCGTCGCGATGGAACGGATCATCTCGCGGTCGCGCTTGCGCATGTTGTGCGAGCGGAAATAGGCGAGCTGCTCGGCGCGTTTTGTCAATGTCGGCGAGCCCTCGCCCTTGTAAGTGAACGCCGCGAATACCAGCCGGTCGCAGCGCTCCGGCGCCACCATGGCATAGGCGCCGGCACGCAACGCGCCGGAGGATTCACCGAGGAAATGGAATTTCTGCTGGCCGGTCTCGCGGGTAACGATCTCGGCGGCGGCTTTCAGGTCCTCGACGCCGCTGGCGATGTCGGAATTGCCGGAGGTGCGTCCCGACTTGCCGTAATTTTCGTGGTCCATGGTCCAGCAATCAAACCCATGGCGGGCGAACTCGTTCATGACCGAATATTCGCCATGGTCGGGGACGTCGAGATCGAACACCCGCGAGGTCACCGACGAGCCGTGCACGAAGAACAGCACCGGCAGCGGCGGCTCGCCCATCACCGGCGCGCTGAGCCGCTTGCGATACATCCACAACGGCACGTCGCCTTTCTTGGCCCAGTATTCGCTGCTCCAGATTTCACCGCCTTCCGAAGGCTGCGCGGGGGCGGCTTGCCCCGAGCCCGCACCCAACGCTGCGACAACGCCGGCGCCGACACCAAGGCTTGCACCTTTGAGCAGCGTACGCCGGGCGAGTTTGTGATCGAGATGGGTCATTTTCCTCTCCTCGATTGCAGATTGTTGCTCGCGACAAGCGTAGCAGACCGGCATCCCGATTGCGAGACGATGGGCCGGGCGTTGACGGCGGCAGCGCTGCGCAATTAACTGGATGCCATGGCAGCAGACGACCAGATGGGATGGCGGGAGCAATTTTCCCTTTCGCGAGAGATCAAGGCGAATTTACGCGTTCTTCCTACGCGGGAACTCAATTCCGAAACTCCCGCAGAACTGCTCGACCAACGCATCACACCGATCGATCTGCTGTTCGTGCGCAACACCGGAAGGATGCCGGCGTTTTCGAGGGCCGAAATCGAGAACTGGACCTTGACCATCGACGGCGAGGTCGAGCGGCCGCAACGCTGGACCATCGATGAATTGAAAGCGGTCGGTTCGCGCAATGTCATTGCGGTGCTGGAATGCGCCGGCAACGGCAGAGCCTATTTCCCCTGCAACCGGTTGATCAATTTTCTCGACGCAAAGGCGATGGCGCTCGACGGCATGATCTCGCGCATCCCGTTCGCAAAACCGTATCAATTCGCGCGCAGCTTTCGGCCGCGGTGGAAGAAGTGGCCGTGGTTTGCCGGCACGGTGATGTGGGCGGACGGCGCGGTCGGCTGCATCGAATGGACCGGTGTGCCGCTCGCCGCACTGCTGCAACGAAGCGGGGTCAAGGCCGGCGCTGTCTATACCGGCCACCACAGCGCCGACCTTGCACTTGGCGGCACGAGCCCGGCGTTGTCGCGAGGCCTGCCCATCGCCAAGGCCTTGCATCCCGACACGCTGGTGGCGTGGGCCATGAACGGCGAGGACATTCCAGCCATTCATGGCGGCCCGCTGCGGCTGGTGGCGCCGGGATATCCGGGTTCGGCCTGGCAGAAGTGGATCGACCGCATCGAGATTCGCGACCGGGTGCACGACGGCCGGCTGATGGAGGAATACCGCATCGACGGCGAGGTAATCGAGGAGATGCCGGTGAATTGCGTGATCACGCGGCCGGCCAATGGCTTCGCAACCCGGACCGGACAACCGCTCGGCGTCGGCGGTTATGCCTGGAGCGGACGATCGGGAATAGGAAAGGTAGGCGTTTCGGTCGACGGCGGCGCTTCATGGCGTGAGGCTGTCCTCGGCGAAGCGCCGGCCGGCCGGTTCGCCTGGCGGCGCTTTGACATCGAATTTGCCGAACTGGCGCCGGGACCGGTTGAAATCATTGTCCGCGCCCATGACCAGGATAGCGAGCAGCCGCTGACCTCGCGGAGCCGCGCCGGAAATCCGATCGGCTATTGCAACAACGTCGCACGACGGGTGCGTGGACGCGTCGTCTGATTGCCGGCTTCTCTTGACGGGGAAGCACGCTTTTCGAAAAAGGACCGCTGACTCCGGACAACCGCGGGTCTAGTCTTGGCGGCACCAGCCAGCCGACCGGAAAAAATCCGGCGACGCCAGGGAGGAACCCATCATGAGCAGCCAACTGACCGACGAAGAACTTGCCGCACTGATGCCGTCCGAACTCTGCCAGTACCAGACCCCGATCCCGACCCAGATCGTGGCGTCGGACGAATTCTATCCCGATCCGCAGAACGAAAGACAACGAGAAGTCGAGAACCGGCTGCTGGCGATGGCCGACGATCTCGGGGCTAAGCAGGGCATGGACCGCCGCAAATTCTTCCAGACCGCCGCCGGCATGGCCGCATCCTTTGTGGCGATGAATGAGGTTTATGGGCCGCTGTTCGACGTGAGCAAGGCGGAAGCCGCCACGCCCGCGATGGCGCAGGAGCGCGCCAGCGCGCTGAAAGACCAGTTCATCATGGATATGCATACGCATTTCCTGCGCGACGACACCCGCATCATGACTTTCGTCAATATGCGTACCGCCGTGGGCAAGGCCGGCTGGAACAAGGAGCTCGGCAGCCGCGAGCAGACCATCGAGGATCTGAAATTCAACAACTACAAAAAAGAGATGTTCCTGGACAGCGACACCAAGATCTCGCTGATCTCGTCGGCGCCGTCAGACATCGAGCAGGACTGGTTCCTGACCAACGAGCAGATGGCAGCCGCGCGCAAGAGCATTAACGACGAAGCAGGTTCGCGCCGGGTGTTTTCGCACATGATCTTCACGCCGGGGCAACCGGGATGGCTGGAGAAACTCGACGCCGGGCTCGCGCTCAAACCTGAATCCTGCAAGGGCTACACCGTCGGCGACAACACTCACAAGGACATCAGCCGCTATCCCTGGCGGATGGATGACGAGAAGGTGGCTTACAAAGGCTATGAGAAGATGGTCGCGGCCGGCATCAAGAATGTCTGCGTCCACAAGGGCCTGTTCGCGCCGGGAATCGAAAAGCAGTATCCCAACCTCCGCGGTTTTGCCGACGTCGCCGACGTGGGGCAGGCGGCCAAGGACTGGCCGCAGCTCAATTTTGTCGTCTATCACTCGGCCTATCGCCATGTCGGCGGCGATCCGAAACAGGCGCTGGCTGAATTCGAACGCACCGGGCGCATCTCCTGGGTCAGCGATCTCGCCGACATCCCCGCGCAATACGGCGTCAGCAATGTCTATGGTGACGTCGGGCAGCTGTTCGCGACCACGCTGGTGGCCGAACCGAATGTCTGCGCGGCCCTGATGGGCACGCTGATCAAGGGGCTAGGCGCCGATCACGTCTGCTGGGGCACCGACGCGCTGTGGACCGGCGCGCGCCGCAATGGCAAATCGAAGGCCTGCGCCGGCTGGAAATCCCGGAAGCGATGCAAAAGAAATACGGCTATGCCCCACTGGGCGCCGCCGACGGGCCGGTCAAGACCGCGATCTTCGGCGACAACAATGCGCGGCTCTACAACATTCAGCCCAAGCGCGCGATGCTGGAACTGAAGGGCGACCGCTTCGCCCTGATGAAGGCGGAGTACGAGAAGGCGGGACCGGAGCCGTCGAACACACGTTATGGCTATGTGGTGCCGAACGGAAGCGTCGATCATTCGATGTTTGCGTGAACCTTCACCTCTCCCGCAGGGAGAGGTCGACTCGCATCGTCAGATGCGAGTCGGGCGAGGGGTTACGGTCTATCGGTAGTCCGAGCGTGAAGTGACCTCCGGCTTTGCGCACCACGCCGCGAAGAGCTTCGCGCTGCGTTGCGTCCGGGCTATTTCGGCGCCGGATGCACCGGGTCGACCCACGGCACGGTCTCCGGCTTTTCCACCGGCTCGATGTCGAGATTGATCGCGACCGCCTGGCCGTCGCTGCGCACCAGCACGCATTCCAGCACTTCGTCAGGGCTGGCGTTGATTTCCTGATGCGGCACGTAAGGCGGAATGAAGATGAAATCGCCGGGGTTGGCTTCGGCGGTGAATTGCAGATGCTCGCCCCAGCGCATTCGCGCCTTGCCCTTCACCACATAGATGATGCTTTCGAGATGGCCGTGGTGATGTGCGCCGGTCTTGGCGTCGGGCTTGATGGTCACGGTGCCGGCCCACAATTTCTGCGCGCCGGCGCGGGCGAAATTGATCGCGGCCTTGCGGTCCATGCCCGGCGTCGAGGGCACGTTGGGATCGAGCTGGTCGCCGGGAATGACGCGCACGCCGTCATGCTTCCAGCGGTCGTGTGCGTGATCGTGCGTGCCGGTCATGATGTGCCTTTTCGGAAATCGTTGCCGGCGAAAGGTACAGAAAACCGGGGTCACAAACCAGACAGCCGAGGAACATTTGACCCGACGGGGACTTGTCCCGTCGAAGCTTAATCACCGGACAAGGAGAGTTCCATGGGTAGCACGGCAGACAAAATTAAAGGCGCCACCAATGAAGCCATGGGCAAGGCCAAGCAGGGCGTCGGCGAAGCCGTCGGTTCCGACCGGCTGCAGGGCGAAGGCGCCGTCCAGGAAGTGAAGGGCAAGGGCCAGCAAGTCCTCGGCGACGCCAAGGAAGCCACCAAGGACGCCGTCAACAAGGCTGCCGCCGCGGCCAACAAGAAGCTTTGATCGATCGAGATCGATCGTATCGACGTCGAGAGACCGGCCCCTCGCGGCCGGTCTTTTTTGCGACGCAATGCGATTGGGTTCCACCGCTGAATAGCGGGGATAATTATTGAGCAGGGCGTGACGGAAGGGGCGGCTCAAGATCATGCCATGCCCGCTTCATGGCAGAAAAAGCACGGACGATGATGGGCTCGTGGCGTCGCGACGCCAGACAGGCCAGACTGAGATCGCAGGTAATCGACACGCTATCGGCAATAACGAAATTGCGCTTGCGATCCCTGCGGTTCAGAGTGGACTTGCGTGCAAGGCTCAAGCCTATGCCGGATTCAACGAAGTCGATCATCGTCTCCTCCTGATCGGTCTGTGCAACGCGTTTCGGCATGATCCCGAAAGGACGGAAAATATCATCGAGCATACGCCGATGCGCCGAAGGAGAAGGCGTCGCCAGCCACGGCAGGTTGACGAGGTCGCGCCAACCTTTGCCCATGACCTTCTCGTTCCATGCAAGAGGAGCGATGACATGATAGGTAAAGCACATCAACGGCGCGAATGTGAATTTGCCGGACTCGCTTTCGCGCTCAGGCAAGATTTGGGCGGATATAGATCGCTCAGGTGCCGCGTCGATGTAGAATCCGACATCGAGTTCGCCCCTGCCGATCTGCGCCAGCACTTCGTCGGTCATGCCGTGGCGAAGAAAGACTTCGACCCGCGGCGACGAAGCCGTCAGTTCCTTGATAAAAATCCCGAGGCGGGTGAATTCGGGGTCGACAACGGTGCCGACGCGAAGTGTTTCGCGCAAAACGTCCTTGAGGGACGCCGCGGCGGCCCTAAAACCCGACAGACCCGAAAGCGCATTTTGGGCGTGAGGCAGCAGAGCGGTGCCGGCTTCGGTCAATGTGAGACCGCCGGGCGTGCGGTTGAACAGCAAAAGCCCCGCGCTTTCTTCGAGGCCTTTCAGTTGCAGGCTGACCGCCGGCTGGCTGAGATGCAATGACGTTGCCGCGCGCGAAACGCTGCCCTCACGGGCCACCGTGACGAAGCAGCGCAAAGCCTGGGGCTGCGGAAGGTCGGTCATTTGGAAATCTTATACTGGATTTCCAATAACTCATTAGACAGAAATGTCTATTGCAGATCACTATTTACCGCCGACGAAACCCTGCGTTGCTATCGGCCAAAATAAACGGTAGCCGATTTTGCAGCATTTCGTATGCCGCGGGGGAGAAGATACCAGATGTCGTCGGGCTTCAGGGCAACAATCTTTAGCAAATTCAATGGCTTTTTTACGACCGCAGCGGCTGCAGCTTTTGTTCTGATGATGGGGCCCCTGGCATCGGCGCATGCCGAGACCTACCCCGAGCGGCCGATTCAAATGGTGATTCCCGCCGGGCCAGGCAGTAGCACCGACACCATCATGCGCGCGCTGGCCAAGTTCGCAGCCCCCCTGCTGGGCCAGCCCATCGTTATCCTCAACAGGCCCGGCGCCAGCGGCACCATCGGCGTCGGCAGCGTGGCTCGCGCCTCCAATGACGGCTACACCATCGGCGGGGTGTGGAGCGGGCCGATCACCATGGCGCCCCATGTGGCCACGCCGAGCTATACGCCGGCCGACTATCAGATCGTCACCATGACCACGGAAGCGCCGGGCGTGTTATGCGTCCAACCCGGTTTCCCTGCGAAAAACGCCGCCGAGTTTCTGACAGAACTGCGGAACAACCCCGACAAATACACCTATGGATCCGACGGCGTGGGCGGTTTCGTCCAGTTCGCAACCGCACGGATTTTCGAGGCCGCCGGCGTGCGTCAGCGCCTCATTCCCTATTCGGGAGCGGACCAGACGGTAACCGCCTTCATATCCGGCACCATCGACATCTACGGCGGCGCTATCGCCACGATCCTGCCCTTCGTCGTGGAGGGAAAGGCGAAGTGCCTGCTGGTAACCTCGGCGCGAAGATACGCAGCGTTGCCCGACGTTCAGAGCCTGGCGGACATCGATCTGTCACGGGCGCAGACCCTGTTATGGCGCGGCATCATCGCGCCGCGTGACATACCGGCGGATCGGCTCGAAAAGTTGCGCGCCGCCTTCTCCGATGCCGCCATGAATCCGGAATTCAAAACGATCGCGGAGAGGCGCGGCGAAGAGATATGGAACATAAGCCCGGATGAGGCGGCCAAATATGTGCGAGACGAATACGCCCAAATGGAGCGCCTCGCAAAGCAGCTTCAATTGAAGCAAAATTGATCCGGAGCCCGCATGCCGTTCGTCAGCTCGGTTGATGGCGCCACGTTACACTACACGGTGCACGACTACACCGATCGCTGGCGCAGCGCCGACATCATCATGCTGGTTCACGGCTTCGCACGCTCCGGCGAGTTTTGGTTCAACATTGTTCCGTATCTTTCGCGGTTTTATCGCGTGATCTGTCCCGATCTGCGGGGACTGGGCAGATCGGTGCCGTTGGCCGATCCGGCCGCGTCCATTTCCATGGCTGCGTATATCGGCGATCTGGAGAGCGTTGCGGACCATGCCGGCGCGAAGACGTTTCACCTCGTCGGGGAATCGATCGGGGGCGCAATCACCCTGATCTTCGCGGCGGAGCGGCCGGATCGCGTGCGCACGCTCTCCGTCATCGCGCCCGCCGTATGGGCCAACGAATGGATACGCAAGGCCTATGCGGTGGGATTTCCGAGCTGGGAGGCGGCGATCCGAACGCTGGGCGTCGAAGGCTGGGCGCGCAAGTCGAACAGCCTCGCCCGCTTTCCCGCCGATTTCGATCCCGCCTTCATGGAATGGTACGCCAGCGAAGTCGGCAAGGCCGATGTCGAGGTTGTCGCGGCAATGGTCAACTTTGCCGCCGCGGTCGACGCGCGGCCCTATCTCGAACGGATAGCAGCACCCGTGCTCGCGCTGTACCCAAGCGGCGGCAACATCGCCTCCGCCGAACAGGAGGCGGCGCTTCGCCAGAACGTCAGGTCCGTGCATGTGTCGCACATGAACACGCCCTATCAAATGCTCGGGATGCTGCAGCCCGCCGCATGCGCCAAGCAAATTCTGAATTTTTCGTCATTACACGACGGTGCTGTCTGTCACGAATAGGAGTCACCATGCCCAGTCCCATGACCAAAAAAACTTCCGAGCTGCCGTTTCTCTACCTGGACGGCGACTCTGTAAAGATCCGCCGTCACCTTCGTATGGTGACGGCTCTTCTCCAGATTGCGGATCCGAAAGTCGAACAGGCTCTCTTGGTCGTTCTGGAACGTCTCGCCGCCGCTGCGCAAACGTCCGACAAAACCCGGCCGCCATCAGCCGGCAGGGGCGCCCGGCGGCGACGAAAGCTTCCGCAAGCATCCTAAATGCTTGACAGGGGCCGCCTGCAAGCCGGCTCAAGGCTGGGCGCAACCGGTTCCAAGTCAAATCGCCACGACGCTCAGCTCACCTCTCCCCGCAGGGGAGAGGTCGACGCGCATCGTCAGATGCGCGTCGGGTGAGGGGATTTTCCGCGAGTCCCAGTTGCGTGGAGAGTCCCCTCACCCGAAGCCTGCGCTGCGCTCCGGCTTCGACCTCTCCCCTCCGGGAAGAGGTGAGAAGAGCCACTTCAACCTAAATTCATCAGGCTCAAGGCTGGCGCTTCTCGCGCTGCCTTGCGGAGTCGATCGCATCCGCATTGACCACGTTGCTCGGCGTGCCCGCCGCATATGCAACGATCTGGTCGAAAATATCGGTGAACTGGATTTCGTACTCGTCTCGCGTTACGTAGCCGATGTGCGGGGTGCAGACCACGTTGGCCATGGTCAGCAGCGGGTCGTCGGTGTCGCGCAGCGGCTCCTTCTCGTAGACGTCTACCGCGGCCATGCCCGGCCGTCCCGCGCGCAATGCATCGACCAGCGCGCCCGCCGCGATCAGCGGCGCGCGGCTGGTGTTGACCAGCAGCGCCGTCGGCTTCATCCGCGCCAGATCATCCGCCGTGACGATGCCGCGTGTCGCCTCGACCAGGCGCATGTGCAACGACAGCACGTCGCACCGTTCGAAGAATTCCTGCTTGCTGGCGGCGGCCTCGTAGCCGTCGGCACGCGCCCGCGCCAATGCCGTCTCGCGCGCCCATACCAGCACGTTCATGCCGAACGCCTTGCCATATCCGGCGACGACGACGCCGATCCGGCCGTAGCCGTAGATGCCGAGCGTCTTGTCGCGCAGGGTATGGCCGACGCCGAGCTGCCAGCGGCCCGCTTTCAGCGCCGCCATCTGCTGCGGAATTTGCCGCATCGCAGCCAGCACCAGTCCCCAGGTCAGTTCGGCCGCGGCGTAGGACGGCGTCCCCGCATGCTGGCTCGACGAGACGATGATGCCGAGCCGCGTGCAAGCCTCGATGTCGATATGCGGATAGACGCTGCGCTGGCTGATCAGTTTCAGGTTCGGCAGGCGTTCCAGCAGCGGCGCGCGAATCTGGGTGCGCTCGCGGATCAGCACCAGCGCCTCGGTGTCGTGCAATCGCTCCGCCAGCGCGTCGACGTCCTGAACATGATCGTTATGGATCGTGACCTCGTGTCCATTCAGCTTGGCAAAGCAGTCGAGCGTGCGCAGCGTGTCGAAATAATCGTCGAGGATGGAGATGTTCATGGGCCCCTCCACATCATGCCCGGCCTAGTGCCGGGCATCCACGTCTTTACAACATCGCCGCTGGCAAGACGTGGATGGCCGGGTCAAGCCCGGCCATGACCAACTCGATTGCCAGTTACGGAACTCGCCTCAATACCCCAGCGCGCAGCCGTCCTTGCGCGGTTCGGAGCCGCCGGTGAGCGTGCCCTTGTCCCAGTCGATCCAGATCGCCTGGGCGCCGCCGAGGGGTGCGACAATGCCGGTGGTCTGGTGGCCGATCTTCTTCAGGCCCTCGACAATGTCTTTCGGCACGCCGTCCTCGAGCTGATACACGCCTTCGTAATGCAGGCCGCGCGGCTGATCCATCGCTTCCTGCACGTCGAGACCGTAATCGAGCATGTTGGTGAGCAGCCGGGTCTGGCCGACCGGCTGGTACTGTCCGCCCATCACCCCGAACGACATGTTCGCGCGGCCATTGATGGTGGTGAGGCTCGGAATGATCGTGTGCAGCGGCCGCTTGCCAGGCTGAATGCAGTTGGGATGGCCGGGCTGCACCCGGAAGCCGGCGCCCCGGTTCTGCAGCAGCACGCCGCTCTTGTTGGAGACCACCGCCGAGCCGAACGAGTGCGCGATCGAGTTGATGAAGGAGCAGACGTTGCGGTCCCTGTCGATCACCGTGATGTATACCGTCGACGGATTGATCGGCGGCGACACCTTTGGCAATTCGAGCAGCCGGTCCATCCGGATTTTCTTCGCGTATCCTTCGGCGAACTCCTTCGACAGGATGCGCTTGACGTCGACATCGACATAGGCGGGGTCGCCGATATCCTGCTCGCGCATCAGGTAGGCGATGCGCGCGGCTTCGGCCTCAAGATGAAACCGCTCGATGCTGACAGGCGGATATTTCGTCAAATCGAAATTCGACAGGATATTCAGCATCACCAGCATGGTGATGCCTGGGCCGTTCGGCGGGCACTGCCAGACGTCGTGGCCTTTGTACAGGGTGCCGATCGGCGTGGTGGTCTCGGTCGTGTGCGCGGCAAAGTCTTCCAGCGTGTGCAAGCCGCCGAGGCCGCGCAGCGTTTCGACGATGTCTTCGGCGACCGCGCCCTTGTAGAAGCCATCGCGGCCCTGCTTTGCGATCGTGCGCAAGGTCTGGCCCAGCTCCGGCTGCTTGATCACGTCGCCGGCGACCGGCGCGTTGCCGTGCGGCAGCAGATAACGCGGGGTGTTGGTGCCGCCGCGCAGTTTCTCCAGGGCATTGTTCCAGTCGAACGCGATGCGGGGTGCGACGATGTAGCCTTCCTCGGCGGCCCTGATTGCCGGCTGCAGCAGGATGGCGAGGCCGAGCTTGCCGTGATCGCGTAAAATGGTTTCCCAGGCGTCGATCGCGCCGGGCACGGTGACCGAATGCGCGCCGGTGGTCGGGATCGCGAGCATCTTGTGCTCGATGTACCACTCTGCCGTTGCCGCCTTTGGCGCACGGCCCGAGCCGTTATAGGAGACGATCTTGCCCTCGCCCCTCGGCTGGATCAGCGCAAAACAATCACCGCCGATGCCGGTGGACTGCGGCTCGATCACCCCGAGCAGCGCGCAGGCCGCCACCGCGGCGTCCGCGGCGGTGCCGCCGGATTTCATGACCTCGATCGCGGTGAGCGCCGCCAGCGGATGCGACGTTGCCACCATCGCGTTCTGGGCGTGCACGGTGGACCGGCCGGGGAGATGGAAATTCCTCATGTAAGATGGCTCACTTTATTGGTTGTTGGTGGCGTCAGCCGCCGCCGCGCGGCGCGCGTCTACATGACATTTCAGCCGCGCGAGGGCAATGCTTGGGGATGGCTGGCGCCTATGCGACGTCGCGTAGCCCGGATGAGCGAAGCGCAATCCGGGGATGTAGCCGCGACGAGGTCCCCGGATTGCGCTTCCGCTCCATCCGGGCTACAGGCTTTTCCCGCGCGTGCCCTTGGGATAAACCACCGGCATGCCGATCACCGTCGCCGCCTTCTACCAGTTCGCCGCGCTGCCGGATTTCCGGGAGCTGCGCGAGCCGTTGCGCGCGATATGCGCCGACCTGTCGTTGAAAGGCAGCGTGCTGCTGGCGCATGAGGGCATCAACGGCACGCTGGCCGGCAGTCACGATGCGATCGGCGCGATGCTCGCGCAATTGCGCGATGGCGCGCTGTTCGGAGGCCGGCTCGACAATCTCGAGCTGAAATTCTCCCGCGCGTCCGCGGTGCCGTTTGCGCGGCTGAAAATCCGGCTGAAGAAGGAAATCGTCACCCTCGGCGACAGCGAGACCGATCCGACCAGAGCGGCCGGCATCTATGTCGACGCCGCCAACTGGAACAAGCTGATTGCGGCGCCCGATACGCTGGTGATCGACACCCGCAACGCCTTCGAAGTGGCGATGGGCAGTTTTGCCGGTGCGGTCGATCCCGGCATCAGGAGTTTTGGGCAGTTCAAGCAGTTCGTAGCGCGAACGCTCGATCCGCAAAAACATCGGAAGATCGCGATGTTCTGCACCGGCGGCATCCGCTGCGAAAAGGCCAGCGCATACCTGTTGTCGCGCGGCTTTGCTGAAGTCTATCACCTCAAGGGCGGCATCCTGAAATATCTGGAAGCCGTGCCGGAGAGCCAGAGCCGTTGGCGCGGCGAATGTTTTGTATTCGACGAGCGCATCGCGCTCGGCCATGGCCTGCGCGAGCGGGAAACGGAAACTGCATCCGATGAGTGACACAAAAACACTCAGCGAGCGCATCGACCTGCTGGAGACCCGGCTGACGTTCCAGGACGAGACCATCGAGACGCTGAACAAGACCATCACCGCGCAATGGCAACAGATCGACGCGCTGACGCGGCAGGTCGAGGCCTTGAGCGAACGGCTTCGCGAGGCTGAAGCGAATGCGCCCGGTGCGGCAAACGAACTGCCGCCGCATTATTGAGAGCGGAGCGGGCTGAAATGCCCGCCACAATCACCGCCGTCATCCTGAGGTGCTCGCCCTCTTGGGCGAGCCTCGAAGGATGGACAACAAGCGCTCGCGGCCGTCCTTCGAGACGCCGCGCGAACGTGCGGCTCCTCAGGATGACGGCTGGTTTGTGGCAAGCGAAGTTTGCTGCGCCAATCTCCGGTCCCTGAGCTCGCGCTTCAGCACCTTGCCGATGGCGCTGCGCGGCAAGATGTCCACGATCGCGACATCGGCGAGCCGCTGGGTCTTGCCGACGCGGCCGTTGGTCCACGATTTCAGTGCAGCCGCGTCGACCGACGCCTGCGATTTCAGCACCACGAACGCCACCGGCGTCTCGCCCCATTGCTCCGAGGGCATGCCGACCACGGCGGCCTCCATGACATCGCCGTGTGTGGTCAATTCCGCCTCGAGGTCGCTCGGATAGATGTTAAAGCCGCCGGAAATGATCATATCTTTCTTGCGGTCCATCAGCGTGAGAAAGCCGTCGGCGTCAAAGCGCCCGATATCGCCGGTGCGGACGAAGCGTTTTCCGGTTTCATCGTGCCAGAAGGTTTCGACGGTCTTGCCCGGCTGGTTGAGATAGCCCTGCATGACCGCCGACGAATGGCCGACGATTTCACCGATTTCGCCCACCGCGACCGGCCTGCCGTCGTCGTCGATCAGCCGCATTTCGTGATCGGGCATTGGCTGGCCCACGGTGTGCAGCTTGTCTGGATGCTCGTGCGCCAGCAGCACGCAGGAGCCGCCGCCCTCGGTCATGCCGTAAAATTCCGTCAAGCCGCCGGGCCAGCGCTTCAGAATATCGGCCTTCAAATTCGCGGCGAACGGCGCCGAGGTGCAGAATTTCATCCGATACGACGACAGATCGAAACGCCCGAAGTCGGGCAGCGCCATGATGCGGCGATACTGTACCGGCACCAGCATGGCGTGGGTGGCGCGATGCTTTTCGCTCAGTTCAAGGAAACCGCGCGCGTCGAATTTCTTCATCAGCACCACGGTTCCGCCGCCGGCAAAAGTGGGATTGAAACAGACCAGCGTGGTGTTGGAATAAAGCGGCGTCGAGAGCACCATCACCGCATCGGGACCGAGGTCGAGCGAATCGAGCTGGCCATATTGGCGCCAGCGCAAATAATGCGAATGCACGATGCCTTTCGGCGCGCCGGTGGTGCCGGAGGAATAGATGATGTTGAAGGTCCAGTCGGGATCGACCGTCACCGGCTTTGGCTTTGTCCCTGCCTGCGCGCACCACGCGCTGAACGGCCGTCCCCACCCGCCGTCGTCGAGCGAGACCCGCAACGGCGCGGCCGCGGCCGATCCCATCGCCGCCGCGGTGGCTTCGTCCATGAATAGGATCTTTGCGCCGGAGTCCTTTACCATCGCCGCGAAATCACGCGGGGTCGAGGACGGCGCCAAAGGCGCCACCGCGACGCCCGCCCGCAGCGCGCCGAGAAAGGTCGCGGCATATTCGATCGAGCTCAGCGCGCAGATCGAGATAACGTCGCGCGGCTGCAGTCCGTCGGCCTGCATTGCCGCCGCGGCGCGGTCGACCAGATCGTCCAGGCCCCCATAGCTCAGTTGGCGCTCGCCGTCGATCACCGCGACGCGATCCGGCGCGTCGACCGCGGTCTGTCCAACCAGCGCATCGAGCGCGATGAAATCCGGCATGGTTTCTCTCCCGGTTTTAGTCTTACCCTCCCCTGGAAGGGGAGGGTCGACACGCGTGAAACGCGTATCGGGGTGGGGTGAAGCGTTCATCCGCGGCTTCACCCCACCCCGGTCGCGCATTGCGCATTGCGCATGCGCGCCGACCCTCCCCCTCCAGGGGAGGGTAAGAAAGTCACTACCGATCCAGCTTCTCACCCTTGAGCCACTTCGCGCCGCTGGCGTAAAGCCGCTCTACCGCCTCGCCTTTCAAGCCGGGCATGTCAGGCTTTATCCTGTAGCCGATCTGGCTCTGCAGGTAGGCGAGATGACGATAGCCTTCCGGAAAGCTCGCCAGCAGTTTTGCGTCGAGCGTCAGCGACGCCGCCGGCTCGACCGGATCCATGCGGTCCTTTTCGTAGATCGGCTGGCGCAGCACCAAACCCCAGCGCCCACCGCGCTTTTCGAGGAAATCGTAGAACCTGCCGGTGCAGACCACGTCGACGACAACCTCATGCACCGATGCCCGTTGCGAGATGGTCATCTTGGTCTGCGAGACCGCGCGGTGTCCGGCAAGATCGATCGATTGGCCGCCGAGAAAATGCAGGATCGAGACGCCCTTGGCCCAGCCCGCTTTGCTCATCTCGATGAATTCATCGGCGGTGCCCTGGGTCCAGGTCGCCATCATCCGGCCGTCGTCGAACCACACCGAGCGAAACCGCTCCCAGTCACCGGCGTCGCGCCACACCACCCAGGTCTCGATCAGGTCGCGAATCGCAAGGCGGTCGCGTAGTTCGCCATCCATTGCATCCTCCGTCATTCCGGGAGCGCTTCAGTGCGGCCCC
>NZ_DASYMN010000308.1:0-21865 GCF_036009065.1 Bradyrhizobium sp.
GACGCCGGTCACGATCTGCACCGCCAGCATGAAGGAGAGGATGCCGCCGAACGTCCACCAGTAATTCAGGTTGCGCGGCGTCGGATAGGCTATGAAGGATGAGTGGATCAGGCCGAAGATCGGCAGCCGCCGCTCGATCCATGCGATGACGGCGTTTTGCGGCTGGTAGGTGGATGGTCCGCTCATGATGCGATCCTGAGGAGATGAAGCGACGCGGTCAGCCCTGGCCTTGCGGCCTCAGCCGATCTTGATCTTGCTGTCGGAGAGAAAAGCGTAGGGAGGAACGGCCAAATTGGACGGCGCCGGCCCCTGACGAATGCGGCCCGAGGAATCGTATTGCGAGCCATGGCAGGGGCAGAAGAAGCCGTCGTAATTGCCATCATGGGCAATCGGAATGCAGCCGAGATGGGTGCAGATCCCGATCACCACCAGCCACTGGTCGTGGCCTTCCTTGACCCTTGCCGAATCCGGCTGCGGGTCGGGCAGGCTGGCGACGTTGACCTTCTGGGCTTCCTCGATCTGCTTCTTGGTGCGGTTCATGATGTAGATCGGCTTGCCGCGCCAGAACACCTTGATGTCCTGACCTTCCGCGATCGGCGTCAGGTCGACTTCGATCGGCGCACCCGCGGCAATGGTCGATGCATCCGGGTTCATCTGGGCAATCAGCGGCCAGAGGGCCGCCGCACCGCCAACAACAGCCGCGGCTCCAGTGGCAACGAAGAGGAAATCACGGCGCGTGGGATGATCATCCGCCGAAGACGCTGTCGTCACGATTCCAAGCCCTTTCTCATCTGCAGCCGGTGGAACCGCCCCTGGCAGCGCATGGATAGCGAACGGCCCGGAGAGGCTGCCGGCGCCCGCGACCCCGCGGCGGCAGAACGACCACTTGTCCCGGCCAAACGGGCGGAACACACGGTCCAGAATCGTTCTATTGGCACCCTTGCCGGAAGAGCGCAAGCCCGGGAGCGGCAGACTTGCGTGCAATGCACTAAATCCGCGCAGCGCGTCGAATTATTCTTAGATTTCATGGCGACCGGAAGGGCCATTGCCGAATGCGGACCCGCGCTTTTTCAGCCCGGCATCCCGCAGAATTCGGGCGTCCTGACCGGGCCGGCCATGGCGCGCCTGTCTATACGCAAAGAGCCTTCTGGCATATGATCGACCATGACCAAAGATCAGGTAAAAGAGGTTCTCGACCGCGCTTTGACGTGGCCGCTCGAGCGCCAGGAAGATGCCGCGCAATTGTTACTCGCGCTGGAGGCGCAGGAGGGTGAGTTTTATCGCCCCGACGACGACGAATTGGCTGCGATTGAAGAAGGGCTGGCCCAGGCAAAGCGCGGCGAGTTTGTATCGGCAGACGAGATCGGCGCGTTGCTCAAGCCGGACGGTCGATGACGATGAAGCAGCCAATTGTATCAGGAACCCTCGATGTCATGGGCGGCACCGCCGTGTTTCACGGTACGAGAATTCCTGTGCAAACCCGGCTTGACTACCTGGAGGCAGGAGAAACAATCGATGAGTTTCTCGACGGGTTTCCCTCGGTAACGCGAGAACACGTCATCGCATTCCTGGAGGAAGCGAAGGACCGGGTAATCGAAGCGGCGTCGTGAGGGATGCGTATTGCGCTTTTCCAGCCCGACATCCCACAGAACACCGGCACGATTCTGCGGCTCTGCGCCTGCCTGAATGTCGAGGCCCATATTATCGAACCCGCCGGATTTCCGGTGTCCGACCGGCACTTCCGCCGGGCGGGCATGGATTATGTCGATCAGGTGATCATCCAGCGTCACGACTCCTGGACGAAATTCGAGCAATGGCGGCGCGAAAAGGGTTTTCGGGTGATCCTGTTCTCTACCAAGGGCGCCCTGCCCTATCTCGACTATCGCTATGAGGCCGATGACATCTTGTTGTTTGGAAGGGAATCCGCCGGCGTGCCCGACGACGTGGTCGTCGCCGCCGATGCGCGGCTGGTGATCCCGATCGAGCCGGGCCTGCGCTCGCTCAACGTCGCGATGGCCGCGGCGATGGCGCTCGGCGAGGCGCTGAGGCAGACTGCATCGCGGGAGAACGGAATGCGCGCGCAATGACGATTGACGATCAAAAGGCGCGCGCGCGGGCGTGGTTCGAATACCTGCGCGACGACATCTGCGCCGCATTCGAAAAACTCGAAGACGAGGCGCCGGCCGGGCTCTATCCCGGCGACGCCGGACGCTTCGAGCGCACGCCCTGGGACCGCACCGATCACACCGGCCAGCCCGGCGGCGGCGGCGTGATGAGCGTGCTGCGCGGAAGGCTGTTCGAGAAGGTCGGCGTGCACTGCTCGACCGTGCACGGCGAGTTCGCGCCGGAATTCCGCGCGCAGATTCCCGGCGCGGCCGACGATCCGCATTTCTGGGCGTCGGGCGTCTCGCTGATCGCGCATATGCGCAATCCGAACGTGCCGGCGGTGCACATGAACACCCGCTTCGTCGTCACCACAAAGGCGTGGTTCGGCGGCGGCGCCGACTTGACGCCGGTGCTGGGCCGCAGGAAGACCCAGGAGGACGCCGATACGGTTGCGTTTCATGCCGCGCTGAAGGCCGCCTGCGACGCCCACGCCGCGATCGCGCCCTATGACAAGTACAAGACATGGTGCGACGAGTACTTTTACCTGCCGCACCGCCAGGAAGCGCGCGGCATCGGCGGCATCTTCTATGACTGGCACGACAGCGGCGACTGGGACGCCGACCTCGCGTTTACGCAGGACGTCGGCCGCGCGCTGCTGAAAATCTATCCCGAGATCGTCCGGCGCAACTTTGATACGCCGTGGAGCGCGGAAGACCGCGAGGAACAGTTGATCCGGCGCGGGCGCTATGTGGAGTTCAACCTGCTGTACGACCGCGGCACCATCTTCGGGCTGAAGACCGGCGGCAATGTCGATTCGATCCTGTCGTCGATGCCGCCCGAGGTGAAGTGGCCGTAGCGGCCCCGTTTGCGAGAGGCCGACAATTTTGCGCATCCTGCTGATCAATCCGAACACCACCGAATCCGTCACCGCCCTCGTGGCGGACCACGCAGGCGCCATCGCAGGCGACGCAGCGATGTTCGTTCCTGTGACCGGCCGCTTCGGCGCCAAATACATTTCGAGCCGCGCCGCGGCCGCGATCGCCGGCCATGCCGCGCTCGATGCGCTGGCGCAGCATGTCGGCGGCTGCGACGCGGTGTATCTGGCCTGCTTCGGCGATCCCGGCCTGGCGGCGTTGCGGGAAATCTCGCCGGTGCCGGTGATCGGCATGGCCGAAGCCTCCTGCCTTGAAGCCTGCAATCGCGGACGCCGCTTCGCCATCGTCACCGGCGGCGCGTTGTGGGGGCCGATGCTGACGGAGTTCGTCGCGTGGCTGGGGCTGGCGGAGCGGCTCGCTGCGGTTCGCACCATTGCGCCGACCGGCGACCGGATCGCGCGTGATCCCGAGGCCGCGCTCGCCCAGCTCGCCGCGGCCTGCACGGCCTGTGCTGCGGAAGACGGCGCGGATGTGGTGATCCTCGGCGGCGCCGCGCTGGCCGGTCTTGCCGCGCGGATTCAACCGTCGGTGCCGATTCCCTTGCTGTGCTCGGTCGAGGCCGGCACACGCGCGGCCATTGCGGCGGCGGCGCGCACAGATCGGCGTGCATCTGCGCCGCCTGCGCTTGATAGCGTCGGCCTTGGTCCCGACCTCGCCAGCCTGCTCGGGCAAGCGAAATCAAAATAAATGCCGCGCGGCCGATGAAATCATCACTGTGCCGCCCGCAATGACGGCGACATCGAGGATTCCCGTGTGGATATGCACCGGCATGCGCTCGACGAAGGCTCGCGCCAGAAAAGTGCCGGGCAGCGCCACCGCGCCGATCAGCAGAGCGAACGCCAGCACCTGCGCGGTGACGACACCGGCGAGGCCGAACACCGAAATCTTGATGATGCTGGTCGCCACCGAAACCACGGCGTCGGTTGCGATGACGGCCGCGCCTTCGAGGCCCGCCGCCATCAGCAGCGACAGCAGAATTACCCCTGAGCCCGAGGTGCCGCCGACCACCACGCCATAGCCGGCCGCGCCGACGCCCAATCCCGCGTCGCCGATCCTTAACTCGCGGCGCTTGAGCAGTCGCCGCAGCGGGACGCTCAGGATCAACATGGCGCCGATCACCAGCGCGGCGCCGGCACCGGTCAGCCGCGTGTACCCGTAGGCGCCCAGTGCCGTCGTCACCGCCGCCGCGGAAATCACGATCAGCGCGCGGCGGTGGTCGACGTAGCGAAGATAGGCGGCACAGCGGCTGAGATTGGTGAAGATCGACGAGATGGCGATGATCGGCACCACCGGCTCGGCGCCGATCAGCGGCACCAGTACCAGCGGCATCAGCGCGCCGGTGCCGTAGCCCGCGAGGCCGCCGACCACGGCGGCGAGCAAGGCGACGCCAGCAACCAGCAGCAGCTGCAACAACGAGATGTCGGCAAAGCCGGAGATGATATTCACAGCCGGTGGTCGCGGGCAAACCGCGCCGCGCTTTGATCGGCGATGGCGGCCAGCGCGGATTTTTCCAACGGAAAATCCGCCGCGAGCCAGGCGTCTTCGGCGAGCGCGAGCACGTGCCCGAGCGCGGGACCTTCCGCGATGCCGCGCGCCTTGAAATCGGCCGCCTTGAGGGGAAAATTCGGCGCACTCCAGCGCTCCGGCAGGGTCGCAAGGCCGTGCCACGGCGCTGGATCGGTATTGCCGCCCGCCCGCGCCCATGCCAGCAGCAGCCGGTCGCGGTAGCGCGCCTCGCCGAGGCGGTACAATCGCCGCCTTGCGGTCGCCTCGTCCATCCCGGCAAGCCGCCACCAGCGATGGCCCATGGAATCCAGCGCCTTGGTTTCGCCGTTGGTTAGCCGCAAGCGGATCGCAAGGCGTTTAGCGTCCTCGGTGACGGCGACGCCGAGCGCGCCAAGCCTGCGGATCGGGTCCGCCTTGAGCCCAAGCATGCGCTCCGCCGCGATCATGGCTATCAACGGCCCGCGATAGGTCACGCCGCCGAACAGCGCCAGCAGCAGCCCGCCATCCTGCATCGCGACAACTGCTCTGGCGGCGCCGTCGGCGACCAAAAGCTTCAGCATTTCCATCCGCACCCGCTCGGCGGAAAGGCCGGCAAGGCCCGGGCGTCCGCGAATGCAGGCGAGAACTCCATCGCGATCGGGCTCGCCCGCGCCGAACGCGGCATGCATGCGGAAGAAGCGCAGAATGCGTAAGTAATCCTCGGCAATACGCTGATCCGGATCGCCGATAAAGCGCACGCGCTTTGCCGCGATATCCTCCAGGCCGCCGACGTGGTCGTGAACCTCGCCATCGGCGCCGACGGACAGACCGTTGATCGTAAAATCGCGCCGCTGCGCATCGCGAACCCAGTCGCGGCCGAACGCGACCTTCGCCTTGCGGCCAAAGGTTTCGATGTCCTCGCGCAATGTCGTGACCTCGAATGGCTGGCTTTCGACGACGAGCGTCACCGTGCCATGCGTGATGCCGGTCGGCACGCTCTTGATGCCGGCGGCCCTGGCGCGGCGGATCACTTGGTCGGGCAACGCGGTGGTCGCGATATCGATATCGCCGATCGGGATGTTCAGCAGCGCGTTGCGGACCGCGCCGCCGATCACGCGCGCTTCCTCGCCGTCGCCATTGAGCAGCTCGAGCACGCGCGCGGCAGGACCGGAGCTGAGCCACGGCGCATCGCGCAACACGCGGCCACCGCTCATTTCTCCACCCCGGGAACGAACTTGCCGTTTTCGATGTGGGCGGGAATGTAGGTCGAATTCGGCGGCGCTCCGGAAAAATGCGCGAGCAGGATGAAGCTGACGATGACCAGCAGCAGCGAGCCCAGCACCAGCTTGGCGATCACATGCAACGGCCACGAGGTTTGAAGCATCACGCCGGAGCGGGTTGCGACCAGAAACAACGCATAGACCGCGAACGGGATCAGGAAAATTCCGATCTCAGTCAAAACCGGACGGATCATGGCAGATAGATCCGCTCGTACAGCACGCGCAGGATTCCCGCGGTCGCGCCCCAGATATATCGCTCGGCGAACGGCATCGCATAATAGGAGCGCTCCATGCCGCGGAATTCCTTGCTGTGCAGTTGATGGTTGGCCGGATCCATCAGGAACGCCAGCGGCACCTCGAACGCGTCGTCCACTTCGGTTTCGTTGATGCGCAATTTGAAGCCCGGCTTCACCCGCGCCAGCGTCGGCAGGATGCGAAAGCCGAAACCGGTCGCATACAAGTCGAGATAGCCGATCGGATCGACGAATTCGCGGGTAAGGCCGATCTCTTCCTCGGCCTCGCGCAATGCGGCATCGAGCGGCGACGCATCGGTCGCATCGATCTTGCCGCCGGGGAACGAGATCTGGCCGGCGTGATCGTTGAGATGCGCGGCACGCTGCGTCAGCAGCACGGTCGGCTGCGGGTGGTCCACAATCGGAATCAGCACCGCCGCGGGGCGGATCGGCCGTTCCTGGGCGATGATCTGCAGCATGCGGTCGTTGCCCGGATCGCCACTTATCGGAATAATGCTTGCGTCGTTGAGGCCGGGCGGAATCTCGAAACGCAGCCGCGCGCGCGCGCGGTCGAAAAATTCCGCCGAGCCGATGTCCGCCGCGCGGGGATCTGTCTTCAGCATGGGTTCGTTCAACGCGCTTCCCTCGCCTGCGCCGCATCCGCCATCGCGAAGAATTCGCCCGCGGACGCAACGCCAAACATCGCGCGCCCATCGACCACTCGCTCCTCGCCCATGTCAACCAGATCGTAATAGAGCGCCCGGGTGACCTTGGCCCAGAGATCGGCACGGACGTGAAGATAGGGTGTCAGCCCACCATCGGCGGCCGCCTCGAATCGCAGGCGGTGCGCGGCATCGCAGTCGACCCAATCGTCCACATTGGTCCGGAAGCGCAGCATCCGTCCGCGCGCCTCGTCTTCCTTCAGCATTTCCACCGCCAGGAATGGCGCGTCGTCGACGCGAATGCCGACCTTCTCCACCGGGGTCACGAGAAAGTGCTTGCCGTCCTCGCGTTTGAGGATCGTCGAGAACAACCGGACCAGCGCCGGCCGGCCGATCGGGGTACCCTGATAGAACCAGGTGCCGTCGCCGGCGATTCGCATGTCGAGATCGCCGCAAAATGGCGGATTCCACAAGTGCACCGGCGGCAATCCCTTGCCGGCGGCGGCATCTCGCGCGGCCGTAGTGAGCCCATCAAGGTTTTGGTTCGCGTTTTGCCCTTGCTTCGCCATGGTTTACCCTGAGTTTGATCGCCTCGATTTGGCACGATTGGTGCAAGTCTTCCGTAAGGTACGATTCCACATCAATCGCCATATCGTGATGCCGTTCCTGGCCCCGAATGCCGATAAGGTGGGGATAGTTTAATTCAACAAATACATGGCCTTCGCTTAAGTTTAGCATGAGGGTCGTGACATGACGACGGAATTGGCGGCGTTTCGAGAAGGAGTGACGGATGGCTGGCGCAGACAGTGTCGAGAAACTTGAAGACGTGATCGTCCGCTCCGCCGAGCAGGTCGCGGGGCAGATTCGCGCGGCGAAAGACGCGATCTCCACCGTCATCTTCGGTCAGGACCGGGTGATCGAGAACACCCTGGTGACCATCCTGTCCGGCGGTCACGCACTTCTGATCGGCGTGCCCGGCCTCGCCAAGACCAAGCTGGTGGAAACCCTAGGCATCACGCTCGGGCTCGATGCCAAGCGCATCCAGTTCACACCTGACCTGATGCCCTCGGACATTCTGGGCGCCGAGGTGCTCGACGAGAGCAGTTCCGGCAAACGCTCATTCCGCTTCATCTCCGGCCCGGTGTTCGCGCAGCTCCTGATGGCCGACGAAATCAACCGCGCCAGCCCGCGCACCCAGTCGGCGCTGCTGCAGGCGATGCAGGAGCAGCACATTACCGTGGCCGGTGCGCGGCACGATCTGCCGAAACCGTTCCATGTGCTGGCGACGCAGAACCCGCTGGAACAGGAGGGTACTTACCCGCTGCCGGAGGCGCAGCTCGACCGCTTCCTGATGGAGATCGACGTCGATTATCCCGACCGCGACGCCGAGCGGCGCATCCTGTTCGAGACCACCGGCGCGGAGGAAACCCTCGCCAAGACCGCGATGTCGGCGGACGTGCTCATCACCGCGCAGCGGCTGGTGCGGCGGCTGCCGGTAGGCGATTCGGTGGTGGAAGCGATCCTGTCGCTGGTGCGCTCCGCGCGTCCGGGCCCGGAAGGCGGCGAGGCCGGCAAGCTGATCGCGTGGGGACCGGGTCCGCGCGCCAGCCAATCGCTGATGCTCGCGGTTCGCGCCCGCGCGCTACTCGACGGGCGCCTCGCGCCGTCGATCGACGACGTGCTCGATCTTGCCGAGCCGATCCTCAAGCACCGCATGGCGCTGACGTTCTCGGCGCGCGCCGAAGGCCGCACCATTCCCGACGTGATCCGGCAATTGAAGACACGGATCGGTTGATGGCACTGGCGGCAGAGCACGCGAAACAGGAAATCACAGCAGTCCGGCGCGCCGATGGCGAAAGCCGAACGCTCGCCGCGTCGCTGCCGCGCCTGGTGCTCGAAGCCCGCCGCATCGCCGCCAACGTGATTCACGGGTTGCACGGCCGCCGGCGCGCCGGCTCAGGCGAGAGCTTCTGGCAGTACCGCCGCTTCGTGTCGGGCGAGCCGTCGCAGAACGTCGACTGGCGGCGTTCCGCGCGCGACGATCATCTCTATGTCCGCGAGCAGGAATGGGAAGCCGCGCATACGGTGTGGCTGTGGCCGGACCGCTCGCCGTCGATGGTGTTCGCGTCGAAACAGGCGCGCGACAGCAAATTGGAGCGCGGGCTGATCGTGACCTTCGCGCTCGCCGAACTGCTGGTCTCCGGCGGCGAACGCGTCGGCATTCCCGGCCTGATGACGCCGACCGCGAGCCGCACCGTGATCGACAAGATGGCGCAGGCGATGCTGCACGATGAAGCCACCCGCTCTAGCTTGCCACCGTCGTTCGTGCCGTCCGCACTGGCCGAAATCGTGGTGCTATCCGATTTCTGGTCGCCGATATCGGAGATCAAGACCATGCTCGGCGGATTGTCGGCATCCGGCGCCCACGGCGTGCTGGTGCAGATCGTCGATCCTGCGGAAGAAAGCTTTCCCTATTCGGGACGCGTCGAATTCATCGAGCCCGAAGGCGGCGGCGCGATCACCGCCGGCCGCGCGGAAAAATGGACCGGCGACTACGTTGCGCGCGTGGCACGGCACCGCGACGAAATCCGCGCCGAGACCAACAAGCTCGACTGGATGTTCTCGACCCACACCACCAGCCGTTCGGCCGCCGAACTGCTGCTGTTCCTGCATAGCGGCATGATGGTCAACAAGGGCAGCGTGCGCACCGCCGGCGTCAAAGCGGGGCGAACGGCATGATTTTCGGACTTCCTCTCTCCTTTGCCCAACCCGCGCTGCTGCTGGGCCTGCTCAGCCTGCCGGTGCTGTGGTGGCTGCTGCGGGTGATGCCGCCACGCCCGCGGCGCATCGAGTTTCCGCCGACGCGGCTGTTGTTCGACATCGCGCCGAAGGAAGAGACCCCGTCGCGCACGCCATGGTGGCTAACGCTGCTGCGCCTGACGGCGGCGGCGCTGGTGATCCTGGCTGCCGCCGGGCCGATCTGGAATCCGCAGACCGGTGTGGCCGGCAGCAATGCGCCGCTGGTGATCCTGCTCGACGATGGCTGGAGCGCCGCCGCCAGTTGGGATGCGCGGATCAAGGCCGCGGACGAACTGATCGCCAACGCCGACAACGACCGTCGCGGCGTCGCACTTGTTCCGTTGTCGGACCCGGCGCGCGACATTACAATCATGCCGGGCGGTACCGCGCGCGTCGCATTGCGCCAGTTTGCGCCAAAACCTTACTCCATCGAGCGGGTGGAAACCCTGCCCGCCATCGAACGTTTCCTCAAGGCCACCGGCGACGGCGAGATCGCCTGGCTATCCGATGGCGTCGATACCGGGCGCGGAGCGGAATTCCTGGAGGGGTTGAGCAAAACGATCGGGGATCGCACGCTGACGATCTACGAGGGCGCACCACCAGCACATGCCCTGGTCGCAGCTGAAAACGCGGCCGTGAAAATGACGGTGAAGGTGCTCCGCGCCAATGGCAGCATCGCCATCGATACCGGTATCGTGCGCGGTCTCGACCAGAAAGGCTCGCCGATCGGCGAGGCCCGCTATACGTTCGCGCCGCAGGATCGCGAGACCGAAGCCGCGTTCGACCTGCCGGTGGAATTGCGCAACGATATCGCACGGCTCGAGATCGCGGGCGAGCGCTCCGCCGGCGCGGTGCAACTGCTCGACAAGCGCTGGCGCCGCCGCGCCATCGGCATCGTCTCAGGATCGACCAACGACACCGCGCAGCCCTTGCTGGCCTCGACATTCTATCTCACCCGGGCGCTGGCCCCGTTCGCCGACGTGCGGCTCGGCGACAAGGGCGCGGCGCAGCAGGCGATCACCCAGTTTCTCGATCAGAAGCTGCCGATGATCGTGCTCGCCGACGTCGGCACGTTGTCACCGGAGATTCGCGAACGCCTCAGTGCATGGATTGAACAAGGCGGCGTGCTGGTGCGTTTCGCAGGTCCCCGTCTGGCGCAGGCGGATGACGACCTCGTGCCGGTGAAACTTCGGCGCGGCGGACGTAGTCTCGGCGGCAGCCTGACCTGGGAAAAGCCGCAGCATCTGGCCTCGTTCGCGGCCGACGGGCCGTTCGCCGGCCTGCCGGTGCCGAAGGACATCACCATCAGCCGGCAGGTGCTGGCCGAGCCCGACGCGGTGCTGGCTACCAAGAGCTGGGCCTCGCTGGTGGACGGCACCCCGCTGGTGACGGGCGAACATCGCGGCAAGGGCCTGGTCACCCTGTTTCACGTCAGCGCCGATATGCGCTGGTCGGACCTGCCAATGTCTGGCACCTTTGTCGAAATGCTCAGGCGAATCGTCGATATCTCAGGATACACGTCGACTCCCGGCGCAGGCGTCGCCGGCGAAGCGACCGCCGAAACCATGGCGCCATTGCGCACGCTGGACGGTTTTGGCGCGTTCGGACCGCCGCCCTCCACCGCAAAACCGCTGCCCGCCGACTTCCGCGACCGCGCGACGATCGATCATCCGCCCGGCTTCTACGGGCCTGCAGACGGACCTCTCGCGGTCAACACGCTGGCGGCGGCAGATCGCATCGCGCCGCTCGACACGTCTGCCCTGAAGGCGCGCCGGGCCAGCTACACCAACGCGGAGCCGCGTGACTTAAGGGGCATCCTGTTGTCGTCATCGCTGGCGCTGTTCATGATCGATGCGATCATCATCGCGTTGCTCGGCGGCGGCATCGCCGCGTTGCTGCGGCGGCGGGCCGTGCCGGCAGCACTTGCGTTCGCACTCGCTTTGTCCGCGATCACGGCGATACCGACGCCGTTGCGCGCCGATGCCAACGACGATTTTGCGATCAAGGCGGTCTCGCAAACGCATCTGGCTTACGTCCTCACCGGAAATGCCGACGTGGATTCCATCGTCAAGGCCGGCATGGCCGGGCTGACCCTGTTCCTCGCGCAACGCACCGCGCTGGAGGCCGGCGACCCCGTCGGCATCGATCCGGCGCGCGATGAACTGGCTTTCTTTCCGCTGATCTACTGGCCGGTGGTGCCCGGCGCGCAGAAACCACCGCAGGACGCCATCAACCGCATCGACGCCTACATGAAGCAAGGCGGCACCGTGCTGTTCGATACCCGCGACGCGATCGAGGCGCCGCCGGGGCCGGGCGGGGAATCGCAGACGCCCGGAATGCTGGCGTTGCGCAGTATCCTGTCGTCGCTCGAGGTGCCCGAACTCGAACCGGTGCCCCGCGAACACGTGCTGACCAAAACCTTCTACCTGTTGCGTGATTTTCCCGGCCGCTTCAACTCGGGCCAGACCTGGGTTGAAACCCTGCCGCGCGAGGACGACGATGAAGCCGCCTCGAAGCCGGCGCGCGGCGGCGACGGCGTCTCGCCGATCATCATCACCTCCAACGATCTGGCCGGCGCCTGGGCGCTGCGG
Organism: Bradyrhizobium sp.; assembly: GCF_036009065.1. Classification (GTDB taxonomy): domain Bacteria; phylum Pseudomonadota; class Alphaproteobacteria; order Rhizobiales; family Xanthobacteraceae; genus Bradyrhizobium. The sequence continues at coordinate 12,092 of NZ_DASYMN010000308.1, forward strand.
CCGGATGGGCAGCCGATGCTGCCGTTGTCGCCGGGTGAACCGCGGCAGCGCGAATTCGCCTTCCGCGCCGGCGTCAACATCGTGATGTACACGCTGACCGGCAACTACAAGGCCGACCAGGTGCACGCGCCTGCGCTGATCGAACGGCTGGGACAGTAGTGTCATGAACTACGGCATCGCATTTACGCCGCTTGTCCCTTCGCTGGTGCTGTGGATCGCGCTCGCCGCGATCGTCGTGATCGCCGGCCTGCTGCTGCTCGGCCGATCGCGTGGGGCTGCGGTGCGCGTGGCGGCGCTGGCGCTGATCCTGCTGGCGCTGACCAACCCGTCCTTCACCCGTGAAGAACGGGAGCCGCTGTCGTCGGTGGCCGCCGTCGTGCTCGACAAGAGCCCGAGCCAGGGATTCGGCGAGCGCGCCCGCGAGAGCGAACAGGCGCGGGAGGCGCTGGTCAACAGCCTCAAGCAGATCAAGGGGCTCGAGGTCCGCGTGGTCGAGGCCGGGCAGGCCGACGGCGAAACCGACGGCACGAAACTGTTCGGCGCGCTGTCGTCCGCGCTGTCGGATGTTCCGACCGATCGCGTCGCCGGTGCGTTCATGATTACCGATGGCCGCGTCCACGATGTCCCTGCCAATGCGGCTGCGCTCGGATTCACCGCACCCGTGCATGCGCTGGTTACCGGACGCAAGGACGAGCGCGACCGCCGTATCGCGATTTCGGCGGCGCCGCGATTCGGCATCGTCGGACAGACCCAGACCATCACCTACCGGCTCGACGATCAGGGCGTTACGGGCGAGCGCGCAAGGATCGTGGTGCGCCGCGACGGCGAGGTGATCAACGAGCGTACGCTGCTCAGCGGCCAGACCGCCAATATCGATATCGACATCAAGCACGCAGGACCCAACATCGTCGAGATCGAGGCCTCGCCGCTGGAGAACGAACTGACGCTGGTCAACAACCGCGCCGTGGTCGCGATCGACGGCGTGCGGGACAAATTGCGGGTGCTGCTGGTGTCCGGCGAGCCGCATGCCGGCGAGCGCACCTGGCGCAATTTGCTGAAATCGGACGCCAGCGTCGATCTGGTGCACTTCACCATTCTACGGCCGCCGGAAAAGCAGGACGGCACGCCGATCAACGAGTTGTCGCTGATCGCGTTTCCGACCCGCGAATTGTTCCAGCAGAAGATCAACGAGTTTCAGCTGATCATCTTCGACCGCTACGCCCGCCAGGGCGTGCTGCCGATCGCCTATTTCGACAACATCGCGCGCTACGTGCGCGCCGGCGGCGCGGTGCTGGTCTCGGCCGGTCCGGACTACGCCTCGACCACGAGCATCTGGCGGACGCCGCTGGATTCGGTGCTGCCGGCCGAGCCGGTCGGCGTTACCGAGAAGCCGTTCTATGCGCATCTCAGCGACGCCGGCAAACGTCATCCGGTGACGCGCGGGCTTGAGGGTTCGGCCAGCGAGCCGCCGCGCTGGAGCCGGTTCTTCCGCACCGTGGAAACGCGCAACACCAGCGGGCCTCCGGTGATGACCGGCGCGGACGGCAAGCCGCTGCTGCTGCTGTCGCGCTTCGGCGAAGGCCGCGTCGCATTGCTGCTGTCCGACCATATCTGGTTGTGGGCGCGCGGCTATGAGGGCGGCGGTCCGCATCTCGATTTGCTGCGGCGGATGTCGCACTGGCTGATGAAGCAGCCCGACCTCGACGAAGAGGCGCTGCGGCTGCAGACCCAAGGCAAGGACCTGGCGGTGCTGCGCCAGACCATGTCCGACAGCGTCACGCCGGTGACGGTGACGTCGCCTTCCGGCAAGACGCGCGAGTTGACCCTGGGCCTGAGCGAGCCCGGGCTATGGCGCTCGGCGACGCCGGCCGATGAACTCGGTTTGTGGCAGGCCACCGACGGCACGCTGAAAGCGCTGATCAATGTCGGTCCGATCAATCCGAAGGAATTTTCCGAAGTCACCTCAACCACTGACATGCTGAAGCCGCTGGCGCAGGCGACCGGCGGCGACGCACGGCGCATTGTTGACGGCTCGAGCATCGACCTGCCGCGCATCGTTCCGGTGCGCGCATCCGGAATATTCCGCGGCGACGGCTGGATGGGCGTGAAGATGCGCGACGCCAGCGTGGTGCGCGGCGTCGGCGTACTGCCGATCTTCGCCGGACTGATCGGGCTGCTGCTGCTGCTCGGCGCCTTCGCGGCGACCTGGCTGCGCGAGGGGCGCTGAGCGTAGCGTTGCACTAATCCCACACTCCCGATTTCAATTCGGCAGGCGGCCGGGCTGTCGTTGACATCATCGACCTACCCCAGCGATGTTATAGTGTAACATCGGAAGCGGCCGGGACGCCTTGGCGGCTCCGATGCAAAGGCGCGGTTCGGCATGAACTGGTTCCGATCGAACATCAGACATGGTTCGCGGCTGGCGCTCTTGGCGCTGGCGATTCAGTTTGTGCTGTCGTTCGGACATTTTCACGCCATCGCCGCGCAGGCCGCGCCTGCGATCCAGCAAGCAAGCCAGCAGACCCCCTCCAATCAGGATTCCGATCAGCAGCCAACCGATCCTTGCGCGATCTGCGCCGTCATGGCGCTGGCCAACGCGGTACTGTTTGCCTCCCCGCCAGTGCTGCTGCTGCCGCTGGCCGTTGAATTCCTGTACCTGACCAGCGACGCCGAATTCGTCCATCTGGACCATACAAGCGTCGCGTTCCAGCCTCGCGCTCCTCCTGCCTCCTGACATCGATGGCTTGATGATCTCAAAGGAAATCGCCGCGCCACGCGTGGCCGGTCTCCCCCAGATCAATCGAAATCGGTCCGTCTGACATCGACGGCAAGCCGCAATCCGTAAGCGGATTCGGCTTTGGCAGGATCAGGACAGTGTCATTCCCATCAAGACATGCGTTGCTCGCCTTGAGTTCGGCGTTGCTGTGCGCATTCGGCAGCGCGGCGTTAGCCCAGGATGCGCAAGCACCCGCCGCGACCGGCGGCGCGACTGCCCTTCCGGAGATCACGGTAACCGCACCCAGTCCGATCGTGAGGCGAAAGCTCGTTCCTTCGCCCAGACCCGCGCGCGTTGCGCGCGCTGTCCCCAGCCGCAATCGCGAGCCGGCCCCGCACCCGCAACCCGCGCCGGTCGCAGCGGCGCCGCAACCCGGCGTGCTTCCGATCGTCACCGATCAGTTCGCAACGGTCACCGTGGTGCCCAACGACGAAATTCGCCGCGCGGGCGGCGCGACGCTGGGCGACCTGCTGTTCTCCAAGCCAGGCATCACCGGCTCCAGCTTTGCGCCGGGCGCTTCGAGCCGGCCGATCATCCGCGGCCTCGACGTCAATCGCGTCGGCATCGTCGAGAATGGCGTAGGTGGCGGCGGCGCTTCCGATCTCGGTGAGGATCATTTCGTGCCGATCGATCCGCTCTCGACAAATCAGATCGAAGTAATCCGCGGTCCCGCCGGCCTGCGCTACGGCTCGACGTCGATCGGCGGCGTGGTCAGCGCCACCAACAACCGGATTCCCGATGCTTTGCCGGTCTGCGCCGCGGCGCCGTTCCAAGCCTACGGCGTTCCGGTCAAGGCGCCGCTTGCAAACGTTGGCGCGCCATCCTGCACCACAGTCGAGACACGAACGGCAGTGAGTTCAGTCGATCGCGGCGCCGAGGGCGGGATCCTGCTCGATGCAGGCGGCGGCAATTTCGCGGTTCATGCCGATGCCTACGGGCGCAAGGCCGGCGACTACAACATTCCGAGCTACCCTTATCTGTTCGATCCGACCAAACCGTTCAACGGCCGCCAGCCGAATTCCGCCGCGCAGGCGGATGGAGCCTCGATCGGAGGCTCCTACATCTTCCAGGGCGGCTTCATTGGCGCTGCGATCACGCAGAATGACGCGCTGTATCGTATTCCCGGCATCGACGGCGCCGATCATCAAACGCGCATCGACGCCCACCAGACCAAATTGACCGCCAAGGGTGAATATCGCCCCGATGCGGCGGCGATCGACGCAATTCGGTTCTGGGCCGGCGCCACCGATTACAGGCACAACGAAATCGGGCTGGCCGACCCGAACGATCTCTCGACCCTCGGCGTGCGGCAGACTTTTACTAACAAGGAGCAGGAAGGCCGCGTCGAGGTGCAGTTGATGCCGTTCGACGCGCGTTTCGCAACCGTCACGACCGCGTTTGGCCTGCAAGCGGGCCATCAGGACCTGACGGCTCCGAGTCCTGACAATCCAGGAACGCTCTTCAACGGGCTGTGGGACCCGAACAACAACACGCGCGTCGCGGGTTACGTCTTCAACGAGTTCAAGTTCACTGAATCAACCAAGGCCCAGATCGCCGGACGTATCGAGCATGTCGATCTCAACGGCTCGATGCCGAATTTCCCGCCGGACTTTTTGCCCGACGGAAATCCGCAATTCAATATCGCGCGGAATCCATCCTACACGCCGAAAAGCGGCAGCGTCGGCTTGATCCAGAACCTTCCCTGGGATCTGGTCGGCAGCGTCACGGCGCAATATGTCGAGCGCGCGCCAAAACCGGCCGAATTGTTCTCGCGCGGCGCTCATGACGCGACCGGAACGTTCGACATCGGCGACCCGAACCTGACCATCGAAACGGCAAAATCGGTCGAAATCGGTTTGCGGCGCGCCGCCGGCCCGTTCCGGTTTGAGGCCACCGCCTATTACACCCGCTTCAACAATTTTATCTTCCGGCGGCTGACCGGCGTGATGTGCGGCACCGATTTTGCCTCCTGCGGCGACGGCAACCCGGACAACGAACTCAAGCAGGCGGTCTATTCGCAGCGCGACGCGATCTTCCGCGGCGGCGAATTCCAGAGTCAGCTCGATGCAGCCCAGCTATATGGCGGCACATGGGGCATTGAGAATCAATTCGATATCGTTCGCGCGACCTTCACCGACGGCACCAATGTTCCGCGAATCCCGCCGGTTCGTCTCGGAGGCGGCCTGTTCTGGAGAGATGCGAACTGGCTGGTTCGCGTCAACCTGCTGCATGCTTTCGCACAGAACGACGTCGCGGTGATCGCCGAAACGCCGACCCCGGGCTATAATTTGCTGAAGGCCGAGATCAGCTACAAGACCAGGCTCGATCCTAAGTATTTCGGCGCGCGCGAAATGACGGTGGGCCTCGTCGGCAACAACCTGCTGAACGAAAATATCCGCAATTCCGTCTCCTATACCAAGGACGAGGTCTTGCTGCCCGGCATCGGCGTGCGCGCCTTTGCGAACCTGAAATTCTAGAATCGGCGCATTGTGTCCCGGACGCGGTGCAGCGCTTCTTCAGCGGTGCACCGCAGAGCCGAGATCCATGCAACCGATTGCAGCACCTCTTCCATGGGCCCCGGCTCTGCAACGCACCGCTGCGCAAGAGCTACGCGCTGCGCTGCGTCCGGGGCACGAGGAACTACCTCGCGAAACTCCAGTCCGGCCGGACCGCGCCGGCGACATCGGCAAACGCGCCATCGACCAGTTCGGCGACCAGCAGGCGTGCGTAGTCCACTGGACCCGGCATCTTTACGCGGCCTTTCGGGATCATCTTGAAGCCGACGCGGCCGTAATAGGCCTCGTCGCCAACCAGCAGCACCAGGCGATGGCCTCTGGCTTTGGCGTCTCTCACCGCGCGGTCCAGCAGCGCGCGGCCGACGCCGCGGCCGCGAAACGGCGGCTCGACCGTCAACGGCCCGAGCAGCAAGGCTGGCGTATCGCCGATCAGAATCGGCAGTTGCCTGACCGAGCCGACCAGCAGTGTGCCGATCCGGGCGGTGAACGACAGATCAAGCCGGTGGTCGACGTGCTCGCGCAGGCGATACGCGCTCAACACGAAACGGCCGGGCCCAAACGTGCGCTCATGCAGGCGCTCGATCGCCTGCGCGTCGTTGGCTGTTTCCGCCAATATGGTCAGGGAAAGATCGCTCATATCAGGGCGCGGAATAGCATCTGACGAACGCGCGGTCCATCGTGGCGGCCAGGCGCAAGCCGCATCAGTTGTTGTTCATCGCGGGCTGGGACAGATAGGCCAGCAGTTTCATCTCGCGCCGGCCGCGCGTGACCGTATCCAGCACCAGACCGGAAGAGACCGACAGTACCGCCAGAATCATCAGGCCCATCGACAGCACCGCCGTAGGCAGACGCGGAACGAGCCCTTCCTCGAAATAGGTGACGACGACGGGAATTGCGAGCCCGATCGACACCAGCATCAGGAACAAGCCGATCGCCGCGAAGAACCGCAGCGGCTTTTCCGACCGGTAGAGTTTTATGATGGTATTGAGAATGCGCAAGCCATCGCGCCAGGTGTTGAGCTTGCTGAACGAGCCTTCCAATCGCGCATAATAAGGCGTCTCGATTTCCGCGACCGGCAACGCCAGCTCCAACGCGTGCACGCTCAACTCGGTTTCGATCTCGAACCCATCGGACAGCACCGGGAAGGTTTTGACGAAACGCCGCGAGAACACCCGATAGCCGGACAGGATGTCCTTGAATTCCTGGCCGAACACCGACGACAGGAAGCTGGTCAGCATCCTATTGCCGGTGCGATGGCCGGGCCGATACGCGGCCTCGGCCTGATCGACGCGAAACCCCACCACCATGTCGAGATGACCGGCCAGAAGAGTCCCGATCATGCGCGGCGCGCTGGCGGCATCATAGGTCGCGTCGCCATCGACCAGAACATAGATATCGGCGTCGATATCGGCGAACATTCGCCGCACCACGTGGCCTTTGCCCTGGCGGCGCTCGCTGCGCACCTGCGCGCCGGCCTCGACCGCCACGGCTTTGGTGCGATCCGATGAGTTGTTGTCGTAGACGTAGATCTCCGCCGACGGCAGGGCTTTGCGAAAATCGGCGATTACCGTTGCCACCGCTGCTTCCTCGTTGAAGCACGGCATCAGCACGGCGACCCGCGGCTGCGCAGTCTGCCCTTGCGGCAATTCCTGTTTGGCAAACTCCGCGAGCGCCTCCGCCATGCCGGCGAGGTCGCCGCGAAGCTTTGGCGCAGGTTTGAGGTCCCGAGCGGCGCTCATCGCAATCCCTAACATCCGTTAACTTTTGCCCGTCGATCATAGGGGCCGAACGCTAACGATCTCTAACGCCAGGTGGTGATGGGCTCCCTGTTTTCGAGCACTTCGGCGATCCGCAAACGCGTGCCTGCCGTGGTCTCAGCCGGCAACGCAGCGGCGGCGAAGAAACCGCAGGCGGCAATCTCGCGGTTCGGCTCGGGCGGCCTGTCCTGGCGAAAATGCCTGATCAGATAGACCGCGACATGGTCGCGGCGCGACGCATAGCTGTTGAAGAACACGCCATGCAACGCCGGCTCGCCCGTCAGCTCGATCCGCCCCTCCTCCATCAACTCCCGCGCCAGCGCCTCGCGAAACGTCTCGCCGACTTCGACGCCGCCGCCCGGCAGATGCCAGCCGGACACGTAACTGTGCTTCACCAGAAAGACGCGGTTGTCGCGGTCCAGCACCACGCCGCGAACGCCCAATGTCATGCCCCGGGCGAACCGCCAATACAGATGCAAGACGCGGCGCAGCGCCGGCTCGAACCTCCGCCGACCATTCTGCAAATTCATGACGGCGGAGCCTTGCTGCTTGCTTCGGGTTGAACACCTTGCCAAAACATTAGCGACTTTCACAGGATAGTTTCAGTGGCCGCATTCACGCTGGCGCATCTGTCGGATCCGCATCTTGCGCCGTTGCCGGCGCCGAGCTTGCGCGAACTTATCGGCAAACGCGTGACGGGATATCTGCACTGGACGCGCACGCGTCACAAGATTCATCGCCGCGAGGTGCTGGACGCGCTGGTTGCCGACCTGCGGGCGCAGCGGCCCGACCACATCGCCATTACCGGCGATCTCGTCAACATCGCGCTGGAGGCGGAATTCGCGCCGGCCCGTGCGTGGCTGCAAAGCGTCGGCACTCCCGAACATGTCACCGTCGTCCCCGGCAATCACGACGCCTACGCGCGGGCTACCCGGAATCGAGCTGCGGAAATTTGGGGAGATTATCTGCGCGGCGACGGCGCGGTGCCAGCTGGTCCCATCACATTTCCGTTTGTGCGTCGACGCGGCCCGCTGGTGCTGATCGGCGTCTCCTCGGCGGTGCCGACACCGCCTTTCATGGCAACGGGATGGCTTGGGCGGGCGCAACGCGATGCGCTTGGCCGCCTGCTGTCGCAATTGTCTGCCGAACAGGGCTTCCGAGTGCTGCTGATCCATCATCCGCTGCGTTCGGATTCGTGGGACAAGCGCCTGACCGACTCGACCGCATTGCTGGCGCTACTGCAACGCCATGGCGTGGAGCTGATCCTGCACGGCCACGACCACATCCATTCCACCATGTGGTTCGATGGTCCGCGAGGCCGCATTCCGGCGATCGGCGCGCCTTCGGCTTCCGCGATCGCGCACGGGCATTATCCGGCTGCCGCTTACAATCTGTTTTCGATCGGGCGCGATGGCGATGCATGGCGTTGCGAGCAGCTTGTGCGCGGGTTTGGTAAAGGTGACGAAGTTCAGGAATTGCGGCGGGTGCCGCTTTACTAACTACATCGTCATTCCCGGATGCGCCTCTTGGCGCAGGCCCGGAATCCATACTCCCTGTGCCGGCGTGTGGACGCTGAACTCGACTACTGGGGTCATGGATTCCGGGCTCGCGCGAAAAAGCGCGCCCCGGAATGACGAATTCACATATTCCGCAGCGTCGCGAGCAGCGCGAGGCCGAACAGCGCCAGCGCGCCGAGGATGAATCCCAGCGCGAAGGTCCAGAATCCGCTGCGGCGCGGTTTTTCGGCTGCGACCGGCTCCGGAAGTGGCGTCGCGACCAGCGCATGTTCGCGCTCCACCATGCGGCGCGCGACATAGTCGGTGACGGCATCGATGATCGCCGGGACCTCGTGGGATTCGGCGAGCACGATGCGGCCGAAACGGGTGTCCTGTACGAAGCGATAGATGCGCTTGTCCCGTCCCATCGCGACATGCGCCACCACGTCGATCCACAGCCGCGGGTTTTCGCCCTGGCTGATGCCGCGGTCGAACAGATCGACCCGGTTCGGTATCTCCGCGAACAGTGGATCCAGCGCCTCATTCAGAATTTCAAGCCGGGCCACTTCCGCGTCGCGCAGATCGACCACGACGCCGGTGCGGTCGGCCGCCTCGATCCGCGCTTTGCGCAAGGCATCGCGCAGCCGCATCGGCTTTTCAGCCGCAGGGTCGGTCGCAGAATTCGGCACGTCGGACATATCGCGGACGCCTGCTCCTTAAGGGTGTTGCCGCGATTAACTTATCAGTAACCACGTTCGGCGCAAAGGCCCTTTGTTACCAATGACTTGTACCGGACGACAACGGCCCCACCCGAGGAATCGGGTAAGGCCGCTGGCCCTTGAACGTTATGTTTTGCCGGCGGTTCAGGCCGGGACGCGGCTCGGTTCTTCCACGATGGAGAAGCGTACGCCGGCTTTATGACGGTTCTGCTCGGACACCTCTTTCCAGGCGTCCTCCGCCTCTTTCCGCGTCTTGAACGGACCCTGCACCTGGGCCGAGCCTTCCACCAGCTTGTGGAAGTTCATCGAGCCGAATTCGCCGCCGATAACCCAAAAATTGCTGCCTGGCATGATCGTCTCCTGCTGTTACCGTTAGCCGAACTGGTTCATCGTGTTATGGGCGCCGCCGGCCTTCAGAGCGGCCTCACCGGCGAAGTATTCCTTGTGATCGTCGCCGATGTCCGAGCCGGCCATATTTTGATGCTTCGCGCAGGCGATGCCTTGACGGAT
>NZ_DASYMN010000309.1:0-1736 GCF_036009065.1 Bradyrhizobium sp.
GGATTGACTTACGTTACCGAATCTTGTGTATTTAGACCATCATCATAACTGTGCGTGTCGCGCCCGGGCGGATCGCTCCGGGCTTTTTTGTGCCCGGCGCAATGCGTCACGGCATGGGGTGCGGCACGGATAATTGAGACACCCGGCTGAGGTAAATTGAACCTCAACCGGAGTGTCAGACATGACGAATGATGACGGGCGCAAGCCCGAAGGGGCGCCGGAGCGCTCCCCAAAAGCTGGTGCAGGCGCCCCTTCGGACGTTGAAGGGAATGGGCCGAAGCGTTTTTCCGTTAGGCGTAAGTTGGCGGTCGTGGCGCGGTTGTTGCGCGGCGAGCCGTTGGAACTGGTGGCCCGGGAGACGAATGTCTCCGTCGCCAAGCTGACCGAATGGCGCGACCGCGCGCTTTCTGGAGCAGCAACAGCTCTGAAAGAGCGCGAACGTGATGACCGCGACGATGAGATCGCCCGGCTGAAATCGAAGGTGGGCGAGATCACCATGGACAACGAGCTGCTCTACAGCAAGATCGCGGCGATGGAGGGCAAGCGCCCTTTGGCGCACAGGAGGTCGAGACGATGAGCTGCGCACTCTCGCCCTCCGTTGCTCGCTGTTATGGTCTGGCGCGTGTTGCGCGTGTGTGGAGTATCTCGCGCGCCAGCGTTTATCGCGCTCTCAAAGAGACGCAGCCGAACACGCCACCGCGTCGCCCTGGTCCGGTCGGCGCATGTTCGGACGCCGAATTGGCAGATCATATCCGCCGGCAAATAGCCGCCTCCCGCCTGCATGGCGAAGGCTACCGCAAATTATGGGCGCGATTGCGCTTTGCTGGGGTTCGCGCGAGCCCCCGCCGTGTGCGACGGGTGATGCGGGAGAACGGCTTGCTCGCGCCGCATCGCGTTGGACGCACCGAGACCAAGCCGCACGATGGAACGATCATCACCGACAAGGCCAATGAAATGTGGGGCACCGACATGACGCAGACGATCACCGTCCGGGAAGGCCGGGCCAATGTCTTCGTTACCGTCGAACACGCCAACTCGGAAGTCGTCGGCATTCATGCATCGCGGTCGGCCAATCGCTTCGAGGCCCTGGAGCCGGTGCGGCAAGGCGTGCATCGCTGCTTCGGAGCTATCGCACCCCGGGTGGCGCGTGGATTGAAGCTGCGTCACGATCATGGCTCCAACTACATGTCAGGCGACTTCCAGGACGAAATCGAATGCCTGGGGATCGAAGCTTCGCCCTCCTTCGTGCGAGAACCCGAGGGCAATGGCGTCGCAGAGCGATTCATCCGAACCTTGAAGGAGAACCTGCTGTGGGTGAGGACCTTCGATACCATCGAAGAACTGCGAGCCGCGCTCATCAAGTTCGCCAGGCACTACAACGAAACTTGGCTCGTCGCCCGGCACGGCTATCGTACCCCAGCCCAAGTGCGGGCCGACCAATGCCGGCTTGATCAGAATGCAATGGCCAATCTAAAGTTGGCCGCCTGAATAGGCCCAGCCGGGTGTCTCAAAACCGGGCCGCAGTACAATCCCGCCTTGAACGTGACCCCTTCGGCGCTCCTCAATATCCCGTTGAAACGCTCGACCGCGGCGCTCGCCTCATCCTGAGTCTCGAACTCGATTCCAGAGGAGTAGCTGCGTCGTCCACGATCTGTCGACGTTCACCAACGCCCTATCCTTGCGGCCATCCTGCTGGATTTCCCGACCGCGCAGGCTCGGCGCGTCCTGGCTGGGGT
>NZ_DASYMN010000310.1:0-6375 GCF_036009065.1 Bradyrhizobium sp.
AAGCTCGGCGGCAAGATTCCCGGCGCGCGGCCCTCGATGCTTGGATTACAACGCCGGCCGGCGCTGCGAAGTCGACGCCATCAACGGAGCGATCCCACGGCTTGGCAAGCCGCTCGGCGTGCCGACGCCGGTCAACGATACGGTGGTCGGCATCATCAAGGCGCGCGAGCGGGCGTTTATCTTGTAGACCGTCTTGGAGACTGGCGTCATTGCGAGCGCAGCGAAGCATTCCAGTAGCGCCGGAATGAAGCGCGGCAACTGGATTGCTTGGTCCGCTTCGCTCCTCGCAATGACGACGACGGGTCTATTGCCCCGACGGCGTGCGCAGGCCGTGCCAGGCGTCGCGCACCTGATGGTAATGCACCTCGGGCAGATAATCCGGCGTATTCAGTCCCAACGTTTTCACATCCAGTTTTCCGATCGCGCTGAGCAAAGTGTAGGACGCGATCACGCGGTCGCGCTGCGCGCCGATCAGCCGCGCCTTGGCGGAAGTCAGCTCCTGCTGCGAGTTCAGCACGTCGATCGTGGTGCGCTGGCCGCCGGTGGCTTCCTTCTGCACGCCCTGCAGCGCGACGCCGGCGGCGCGGACCTCGGATTCCGAGGCGCTCACCGCGATCTTGGCGCCTTCATGCGCGACCCATGCGCCGGTCGCAGCGGTGCGCGCCTGGTTGCGGACCTGGTCGAGCACCAGCCTGCTCTGCGCGGAGATTTCCTTGGCTTGCCGGGTCTGCGACGCAGCGGTGCCGCCGTCATAGATCGGCGCGGTCATCTGGCCGATCACCGAGGCCTGATCGGTGGCGAAGGTTCCGAGCGTCGGATCGGAGTCGCGGCTCCTGCTGGCATTGCCTTGCAAGGTGATCGTCGGAAGAAGGCTGCTTTCGGCGACATTGATCGAGGTCGTCGCGACATCGACGTCGAAGCCGGCGGCGAGCACGGCGGGGTGGCTCTTGAAGGCAAGCCCGGTGGCCTCGTCGCGGCTGCGCGGCAGATAGCGGTCAACAGGCTCAGCCGGGCTCAACCGCGACGGCGGGTTGCCGATCACCTGCGCATAGGTGGCCTGGCTGATGGCGAAATTGACTTCGGCGGAGTTGAGATCGGCAAGGCCGCGATTCAGCCGCGCCTCGGCCTGCGCCGTGTCGGTCGGGGTCACGTCCCCGGCATTGAGCCGCTTCTGCACGATGCCGAGGGTTTCGCGGAGGAACGTGACGTTGGTGCGCTGCGCTTCGACCAGCGACTGATTGGCGAGCACGTTGGTATAGGCGGTGACGGCGTCAAGCAGCACGCCCTGTCCGACATTGCGCAGCGCCTCGCGGCCGGCTCGCACCTGAAACTCAGCCACGCGCACGCTGTTGGCGGTCTTGAAACCGTTGAACAGCGTCTGTGTCACCGTGATCCCGATGGTCCACGGTTTCAGGTTCGCGGTCTGGATGGTGTTGTTCGGCAAGAGGTCGCGGACCGACTGCAGCCCGGCGCTCAGGCTGGCGACGATCTGCGGCCGGTAGCCCGCCAGCGCCTGTGGCACGTTCTCGTCGGTGGCACGCTGCCGCGCGCGTTCGGCGTTGAGCTGCGGATTGGACTGATAGGCTTTTGCAAGGGCCTCGGGAAGGGCTTCGGCCTGTGCAGGAACGGCGGCAAAACCGAGGCAGATGGCTGCGGCAACGCCAATGCCCGATCGAAGCACGCGCCTTCCCACGTGGCCAACGCTACCGGCACGCCCAACCATCTGATCCCGCAACAAACCCCAAGCCATCCGCCCCCGCCGACGGCCCGTTTCCCTGTTTAGAGGGCGAAGCGCCCTCGCGCAAACCGTCTCGGGCGGAATTTCCGTGCTTTCACCCGGTTCATCCGAGGGTGTTGCCCGAAGTCCCTATTGACCTGCGGTACTGTGTCGCGAGGTTGGCGTTTCCAGGCGGCCGCACCCGATCTCTTCGGTCGCGCCGCTACCGGTTCTTGTTCGCCGGCTTGCGCTTCTCGATGAACGCCGCCATGCCTTCGGAGCGATCTGCAAGCGCAAATGTCGCGTGAAACAGGTCACGCTCGACGTTCAGCCCTTCGGCGAGCGGCGTTTCGAAGGCCCGGTTGATCGCGCTCTTGGCCATCGCGGCCGCGGGCTGCGACATCGCGGCGATCTTTTCGGCCATCGCCAGCGCCTCTTCCATTAATTTATCCGCCGGCACCACGCGGCTGACGAGGCCCGCGCGCTCGGCTTCCGCGGCGTCCATCATGCGGCCGGTGAGGCACAGATCCATCGCCTTGGATTTGCCGATCGCGCGGGTCAGCCGCTGCGTGCCGCCGATGCCGGGAATGGTGCCGAGCGTGATCTCAGGCTGGCCGAATTTCGCGGTGTCGCTGCAGATGATGATGTCGCACATCATCGCCAGTTCGCAGCCGCCGCCGAGTGCGTAGCCCGAGACGGCGGCAATGGTCGGCTTGCGGCAGCGCGCGACGCGGTCGCCGCCGATCGCGGTGAAGTCGCTCGAGAACATGTCGATGAAAGTCTTGGGCTGCATCTCCTTGATGTCGGCGCCGGCGGCAAAGGCTTTTTCGCTGCCGGTGAGCAGGATGCAGCCGATGTTGTCGTCGGCTTCGAGATCGTCGATCGCCGCCGCGATCTCGCGAAACACGCCGAACGACAGCGCGTTGAGCAGTTTGGGACGGTTGAGGGTGAGGATGCCGACGGCGCCCTTGCTCTCGACAATGATGTATTCGAATGTGCTCATGGCCCGTCCCGTGCTGGTTTTGTGGGCAATGTGCCCGTTGGCGGGATGGGCTTCAAGTGGGGTGCAGAACTCCCCGTGTCCCGGACGCGGTGCAGCGCTTCTTCAGCGGTGCACCGCAGAGCCGGGACCCGCTCACGAGTGAAACCACAGCATGGGCCCCGGCTCTGCAGCGCACCGCTCCGCAAGTGCTGCGCGCTGCACTGCGTCCGGGGCACGCATAAAAACCTACGCCATGAACATCCGCGCCGCCGACGCCAGCGTCAGCAGGCCGCCGAAGGCGATGAAGATTTTCCCGATCAGCGAGGTCTGATCCCATGTGGATTCACTGCTGCTGACTGCGCTGACCGCCGCAGGGGCTTGTGCCATCGCCATGGCGACCGTCGGCGCAACAGCAGGTTTTTCCTCGCTCTTGCCGTCGCTCAAGGCGCGGTCGACCTCATTGAGCTGATCGGCGGAGACGAGCTCGGTCATCGCCGCGGGCGCCGGCGCCTGCGGCTCGGCGGAATCGCCCTGCGCGGCCGCCATGGTCCGCAGCATGTTGATGGCTTTGCTGGAGACCGAATTCACGTCCGCCGGCAGGTCGGCCGCCGCGAGCTGCGCGTTGGCGTTGGCGACGGCGGGCGGCATCGCGAACGGACGCTCGTCGTCCTTCATCGCAGCCTCGGGCTCGGCCATGTTGTTTTTCGCCGACATTTTCCTCTGGGAACTCTTCGCAGCCTCGCTCGAAGCCCTGGAAGCCACCTTGTCGGATTTGCGCTGCGACGACGCCTGCCGCTTCCAGGGCCGGGATTTTCGGGCAAACTTGTTCAGCATGACGGGCGGCCCCGCGGCAGGTTCCGCATTGGATACTGCGACGCCGCCGTCGGCGTCCTCAGCCGCTTGCAGCGGTCCTGAAATGCACAGCCAAAACCCTGCTGCGATGATCAATGCCGAGCGCCCGCTGGCTTTGATGTTCATTCGACAATCTCCCCATTGTCAGCCCCGACGCGCAAAGAGACGCGCCGCGTGTCCACAGCGGGGCAAAAAAAGGGAATCTTCGGGCTAACGGGGCGAAAACGGGGCAATCAGCGCGCCTGTCGGGAAGCTCCGATGTCAGAGCGACGCGATCGATGTTATGAGGCCTGCGCTGGCTGGATTCGTTGTGGACAGTTTTTGAACGATCACAACAGCAAAGCCAGGTTCACGATTTCGTGACCCGAAACGTGTGACGTAACAAATTGAAAGATCGACCGAATTGCATGGTGGGAGCGCGAGTTGCGCGATCGTGAGGACGAGTGGACCGTCCTGATGCGGTCTGCCGTTTCAGGGGACAGTGCCGCGTATCAACGCCTGCTCCGCGCCATAGCGCCGGTGCTGCGGGCCACCGCGCGGCGTGGGCTGGCGCGGGCCGGGCAGCCGGTCGATCAATCCGAGGACATCGTGCAGGATATTTTGTTGGCGGTGCATCTGAAGCGGCATACCTGGGACGCCAATGCGCCGTTCGCGCCCTGGCTGTTCGCGATCGCGCGCAACAAGCTGATCGATGCGCTGCGCCGCCGCGGCCGCCGCGTGT
The DNA here is from genome assembly GCF_036009065.1 of Bradyrhizobium sp. Classification (GTDB taxonomy): domain Bacteria; phylum Pseudomonadota; class Alphaproteobacteria; order Rhizobiales; family Xanthobacteraceae; genus Bradyrhizobium. The sequence goes on from NZ_DASYMN010000310.1 coordinate 4,273, forward strand.
TCGTCAACATCGACGATTTCGCCGAAACCATTCCCGGCGAGGCGCCTGAGGAAACCGTGCCCGCGCGCGAAGTTACGGCCCACCTGGAGAGCCTCCCCGCGCGGCAGCGCGACGTGCTGCAGTCGATCGCGGTGGACTCAGCGTCGATCAAGGCGACGGCGGCAAGACTGTCGATGAGCGAGGGCGCGGTGCGGGTGGCGCTGCATCGCGGGCTTGCCAACCTCACCGCCAGGCTGCGGAAACAATGAGAATGGACACCGATCGCCTCATTCAAACCCTCGCCGCCGACAATGAACATCGGGAGCGGCCGGTCGGAACGGTCTTGGCGATGTCGTTGCTGGTCGCGGCGCCGTTTTCGCTTGTGATGTTCTTCACCGAACTCGGCATGCGCCCCGACGTCAGGATTGCGATGCGCAATCCGTTCTTCGATCTGAAATTCCTGGTGACGCTGGCGCTGGCTCTGCCTGCAATGGCGATTGCCATTCATCTGTCACGGCCGGAGGTGTCGTTGCGCGGCTGGGCATGGCTAATGCTTATTCCGGTCGGCCTGCTCGGCATCGGCATCGGCGGTGAGATGATGATGCCGCAGCGATTGCCGATGATGACGCGCCTGGTCGGATCTAATTCGCGGACTTGCTTGACCGCGATACCGCTGCTGGCGCTGCCGCTGCTTGCGGCTGCGCTGTTAGCCTTGCGTCACGGCGCGCCGGCGCGGCCCGCGGTTGCCGGCGCCTTTGCCGGATTGCTGTCGGCAGGATTGGCCGCGACGCTGTACGCCTCGCACTGCACCGACGATTCACCGCTGTTCGTCGCGACCTGGTACACGCTCGCCACCGCGCTGGTCGCCGCCATCGGCGCGCTGGCCGGATCGAGGGTGTTGCGGTTTTAGACTCCGTGCCCCGGACGCAGCGCAGCGCGTAGCTCTTCGCGGAGCGGTGCGCTGCAGAGCCGGGGCCGTAACGGACGCCGGAGTTTGGTACGGTCCCGGTTCTGCGAAGCAGCGCTTCGCAAGGGCTACGCGCTGCATCGCGCCCGGGACACGAGAGTTCGTCATTGCCGCGCTTGACCCGGCAATCCATCCTCTTCGCAAGAGTCATTTCGAAGAGTGATGGATACGCGGGCCTTCGCCGCGCCGAAGGGGCTTCGGCCCCGCAGGCGGGTCAAGCCCGCGTATGACGCAGAGGTTGTTGCAGCGTCTTGCGAAAATTTCCGAATTCAAATTTCAAACAGCCACACTTCCGCATTCTCGCGGCGCAATGCGTCCGAGGTTTGCCAGTCCCTCGCGATCCCAAGCGAGGGGATGGAGCGGCGGGAGGCGCCAGGGCACCAGCGGGCACCCTCACGACGTAGGGCGCAGCGCCTCCCGGCGCTCCACCTTGACCACCGGCCTGTCGACCGCCCCGGGGCGCCCCGGTCCGGTCAGCTCTCGCTCTGTCCGCTGAAAAGGATCGCGTCTAGAACGCGCCCCCTCATCGGACAGGACGCGGAATATATACAGAAATGTAGGAATAGATCAATAGGAATTTCTGGGTTCCGAAAATAATTTTCGTCCCAGTTCAGCCGATAGGTTACGCGCCTTCGGCGCCAACCCCCGACGGCCTGCTGCTACGCCGCCGGCGCGGTATTATGGCGCAAACGCCACAAGCGAACAGCAGCGGAGTTCCCAAATGAATAGGAGGGATTCGAGCTAGAGGAGGCGCGCCGTGCGGGCGCGGGCGGCTTGGGCCGCATCAATTGGCATCGTTGTAATGCTGGCTAACGTGCCCAATAAAGGTTTCGCCGTCCCATTCGCTATAAAAACAGAAATGGGTGTGGCGGCCAGTATTGAACGCGTCCCTGTATGTGATTTCACCGAACGTGTAGCGCGTAGGGCGCAATAAGCGGCGCGTCAGCGACGCGCATTGCGCCGCCTTAAGCGAAAGAGCGGAGTTGGAGATGGCGCAATGCGCTTCGCTTATTGCACCCTACGTGCTGAACTCATCTGGGCAACTTGCTATCGGCTACACCGATAAGCGCGTAGGGCGCAATAAGCGGCGCGTCAGCGACGCGCATTGCGCCGCCTTAAGCGAAAGAGCGGAGTTGGAGATGGCGCAATGCGCTTCG
>NZ_DASYMN010000311.1:0-18090 GCF_036009065.1 Bradyrhizobium sp.
GCGTTGTCGCAGCCCTTGCTGCGCATCACCAAAGCGGCCTTGCCGGTGAAGGCTGCAAACTTGACCTCGCCGCTGACGCCGTCGGCGATGTGCCGCGCCAGCGTGGTCTTGCCGGTGCCGGCATAGCCGAACAGCCGGAACACTGGCGGCGTGCCGTTTTTACCCGGCTTGGCCTTCAGCCAGTCGGCGACGGCTTTCAGCGCGGAATCCTGATGCGGGGTGAAGGCGGGCATGGGTCTCAATGAAGGGAAGGTCGCGCAAGGTTTTACCGCGACTCACGTCCCGCAGGCTATAGCACAGGCCACCTTCCGCCGTGCGGAATTGCTTGACGGTGGACTTCGGCTTTCGGGGGTTTACACTGCGACAACAACAAGCCGGCCGCGGGAGGCGAAGAATGAAATTCGGGATTTTTTATGAGTTGCAACTGCCGCGCCCATGGCAAGCCGGCGGCGAACTGAAACTTTACCAGGACGCGTTGACCCAGCTCGAACTCGCCGACCGCTGCGGCTACGACCACGCCTGGGTGGTGGAACATCATTTCCTGGAAGAATATTCGCATTCGCCCTCGCCGGAATCCTTTCTCGCCGCCGCCTCCCAGCGCACCAAAAACATCCGGCTCGGCCATGGCATTTTCCAGCTCACCACCAATCACCCGGCGCGCGTCGCCGAACGCGTCGCGGTGCTCGACCTGCTCAGCAATGGCCGCGTCGAGTTCGGGATGGGCGAGAGCGCCTCGATTACCGAACTCACGCCATTCGGCCGCAACATGGAAACCAAGAAGGAGGTATTCGAGGAAGCCGTCCGCGCCATCTTCCCGATGTTCAAGGACGGCGGCAGCGAGCATCACGGCAAGTATTTCGACATTCCCTTGCGCAACGTGGTCCCAAAACCGCTGCAGAAGCCGCATCCGCCATTGTGGATGGCGTGCTCGCAACTGCCGACCATCGAGCGCGCCGGCCGATGCGGATTTGGCGCACTGGGCTTCCAGTTCGTCAGCGCCGACGCGGCGCATGCCTGGGTGCACGCCTATTACAACGCCATCACCAAGCGGCTGAAGAAGCTCGCCGACTACGAGATCAATCCCAACATGGCGCTGGTGTCCTTCTTCATGTGCGCGAAAACAGACGAGGAGGCCCGCGCGCGGGCTGACGGAGCCACCTTCTTTCAGTTCGCGCTGCGTTATTACGGCGCGTCGCAAAACCGCCAGCGACCGGCGCCGGGCACCGTCAACATGTGGGACGAATACAACAAGTGGAAGCGCGACAATCCGCAGGCGCAGGAGGCGGCGTTGCGCGGCGGCCTGATCGGCTCGCCCGAAACCATCCGCAAAAAGCTGCGGCGGTTTCGCACCTCGCATATCGACCAGGTGATCCTGCTCAACCAGGCCGGCAAGAACAGCCACGAACACATCTGCGATTCACTTGAATTGTTCGCGAAGGAAGTGATGCCGGAATTCAAGTCCGATCCCGAGCATGAGGAATGGAAAAGAGGCGTGATGAGCGGCGCGATCCAGCTTGAGGAAATCGACACGGAGGCCTTCACCGACCGTTACGGCAAGCTGGCGGTGAACGTCGCGCCGTCGAAGCCGAGCGTTGCGGCGGCGGGGTAAGGACGCTACATCGTCATTGCGAGGAGCCCTTGCGACGCAGCAATCAGTCCTTGCTTTTTCTGTATTGCTTCGCTTCGCTCGCAATGACGAGAACAGGGAAACCAGGCGATGGAACGCAAGCTTCTTCAAATCGCCGTCGCCCTCGCCGGTCTGGTAGGCGTCAGTTTCGGCCTCGCGGGCGTGGTGTTCGGCACCGCTTTCGTCGACATCTTCGACGATGGCGCGATCGACTCCTCGGTGCGTTTTTTCAAGGGCATGCTGCTGGCGATCGGCCTGATCTACTGGTCGTGCATTCCCGACATCGAACGTCGCGGCGAACGGATATCGCTGGTGACGTTCATCCTGGTGTGCGGGGCGGCCTCGCGCCTGATGGCCGTGATTGGCCATGGCGTGGCGACGCTGGGCATTCTCGTCAGCCTGATCGCGGGACTGATCCTGGTGCCGCTGCTGTGGCTGTGGCAACGCCACGTCGCCGAGGTCGCGCACCGCAGCGCGCTCACCTGAATGAAGCGCGTCGGGCTGTGGATTTTTTATAGTGTCGGCGCGCTCGCGATCGGCTACCTCGCGCTCTACGCCTACGCAGTTTTCACCGCACGCGATCTGCAGCCGGGCGATCCGATCCACATTTTCCGCAAGCCCGATGCACCGAGTTATTCGTGATCACCGCACACACCGCCGTCATCCTGAGGAGCGCGCACTTGCGCGCGTCTCGAAGGATGGCCGCAGGGACGGTGTTCCAACTTCCATCCTTCGAGGCTCGCCGAAGACGGCGAGCACCTCAGGATGACGTCGTGTTATGTGGTGGCGCCGATTATGCCGTCGCCGCTACCCGGTGAGAGTCGCCGGCGCCGGCGGGCGTGATCGGCAGGCCGCCATCGGCGTATTCGTTGAGCTTGTTGCGCAGGGTTCGGATCGAAATGCCGAGGATGTTGGCGGCGTGGGTGCGGTTGCCGAGGCAATGTTTCAGCGTCTCCAGAATGAGATCGCGCTCGACGTCGGCGACGGTGCGGCCGACCAGCGCGCGCGTTACCTGTTCGGCGGCGAAGGTGGCATGGGCGACTGCCGGCGCGGTTTTTGCCAGATCGAGGCGGTCACCGTCGGGCGAGAGAATGGCGTCTGCGCCAATTTCATCGCCCTGCGCCATCAGCACCGAGCGGTGCATGGTGTTTTCCAGTTCGCGGACGTTGCCCTGCCAGCGGTTGGTGGTCAGTACCCGCCGCGCCTCCGCCGAGATCGGGCGCACCGGCACGCCATTGGCGTCGGCATATTTGCGCGCGAAATGCTGCGCCAGTTCGAGGATGTCCGCCGGGCGCTCGCGCAGCGGCGGAATTTTCAAATTCACCACGTTGAGCCGGAACAGCAGGTCCTCGCGAAAAGTGCCGTCGCGCACGCAGTCCGCCAGATTGCGGTTCGAGGTGGCGAGGATGCGGATGTCGATCGGCACCGGCCGCGTGCCGCCGACGCGGTCGATGACGCGCTCTTGGATCGCGCGCAGCAGCTTCGATTGCAGCCGCACGTCCATTTCGGAGATTTCGTCCAGCAGCAGCGTGCCGCCGGTGGCTTCCTCGAATTTGCCGATGCGCCGCGCGACGGCGCCGGTGAAGGCGCCCTTCTCATGGCCGAACAATTCAGATTCCAAGAGATGCTCGGGGATCGCCGCGCAGTTGATCGAGATGAACGGTTTTTTGGCGCGGTGGGAGCGGGTGTGCACATAGCGCGCCAGCACTTCCTTGCCGGTGCCGGATTCGCCGGTGATCATCACCGAAGCGTCGGAACCCGCGATCTGCTGCGCCAACCGGATCACTTTCGCCATCGCTTCGTCGCGGTAGACCAGATCGCGCGCATCGTTGGCGACCGCGGCGAGCACCGCGGCGATCAGTTCCGGATCGGGCGGCAGCGGGATGTACTCCTTGGCGCCGGCGTGGATGGCCGCGACCGCGGCGCGGGCGTCGCTGGCGATGCCGCAGGCGACGATGGGGACATGGATGTGTTCGGCCTCGAGCCGGATCACCAGGTCGCGGATGTCGAGGGCGACGTCGACCAGCAAGAGGTCGGCGCCCTTGCCGCCGCGCAGCACGCGCATCGCTTGTTCGTTGCCCTCCGCATGGGTCACAGAGGCGCCATTGTCCATGGCGATCTTGGTGGCGGTCGTAAGCTGGCCCTTCAATGTGCCAACGATGAGAAGCCGCATGGTGTTCTCCTGTCAGTTCGCGCGAGTGGCGCGGTCGTTAAAGCCTCAGGCGCGTTCCGCCTTGATGATTTCCGTCATGGTCACGCCGAGCTTGTCTTCCACCAGAACCACTTCGCCCCGCGCCACCAGGCGATTATTGACGTAGATGTCGATGGCCTCGCCGACGCGGCGATCGAGCTCCAGCACGGTGCCGGGGCCGAGCTTCAACAGCTGGCCGACATCCATCTTGGAGCGGCCGAGCACCGCGGAGACCTGGACCGGCACGTCGAACACGGCTTCCAGATCGGCTGCGACCCGCGAAATCTGTTCGTCCTCGTGATATCCGATGTCCTCGATGGCAGGCGCGTCCGCAGCGTTGAGATCGGGAAGCGGCACGTGGGTATCGGTGTCACTCATGGTTCAATCCTCATGGCCGCCAAATTTGCGGCCTGATCGCGGGACGCCATATAGCGCCCGACAAGCTCGTTGATCTTGGCTTCGATCGCCGCACGCTCAAGCACCACGCCGCCGTCGGCCCATTCGATTCTGCAGTCGCCGCTGTCGATCTCCGGCTCCGCCAGGATGACGAGGCGGCCCTCAAAACCGCTTTGCTTCGCCAGCCGCTCGATCCGCTCGCGGGCGGCGTCATAGAGCTGTTCGTTGATGCGGACCACGAGATGCGGCGTCGAGACCAGGTGCGAGAAGCAGTCGCGCACCAGCGCTATGATTTCGGTCAATGGCTCGCCGGCCATCAGCTCGCTGCACAATTTGCGCGCCACCGCTACCGCAACGTCGACCGCCTCGGTTTCCATCCGGGTTTCGATGCCGGAAAACCGCGTCGCAATGGTGCGGATCGCGATGCCGATTTCCTCCAGCGCCAGTGCGGTGCGGCGGTCGCTTTCCGCCTTGGCCTCGCGCATCGCAGCATCAAACCCGTCGCGATAGGCGCGCGCTTCGGCGGATGCGATCTGCTGCGCGATTTCCGATGGCGTGGCGGCGCGCTCGCGGCCCTTCTCCGGGGCGGAGAAGTCCGTGTCGAACAGGAATTTTGCGGGGGCGACCATCAGTACACCAGCTCGTCGTCGGCGCGGTTCTTGCTCAGCATGATCTCGCCCTTGGCAGCGAGATCCTTGGCGAGATTGACAAGTAGCGCCTGCGCCTCGTCGACGTCGCGCAGGCGCACCGGGCCGAGCGCGGCCATGTCGTCGAGCAGCATCTTGCCCGCGCGCGACGACATGTTACCAAGAAAGAAGCCGCGGACTTCCTCATTGGCGCTTTTGAGCGCGATGCCGAGCTTGGTCTTGTCGATGTGGCGCATCAGGGTCTGGGCCGAGGCTGAATCCAGTTTCACCAGATCGTCGAAGGTGAACATCAGCGCCTTGATGCGCTCGGCGGATTCGCGGTTGTCTTCTTCCAGCGAGGTGATGAAGCGGGTTTCGGTCTGGCGGTCGAAATTGTTGAAGATTTCGGCCATCACCTCGTGGGCGTCGCGGCGGCGGGTCTGGGACAGGTTGGACATGAATTCGGTGCGCAACGTCTGTTCGACGCGCTCGATCACCTCTTTCTGCACCGCTTCCATCTTCAGCATGCGGCCGACCACGTCGAGCGCCATGTCCTCGGGCAAGATCGCGAGCACGCGCGCAGCATGCTCGGGCTTCAGCTTCGACAGCACCACGGCGATGGTCTGCGGATATTCGTTCTTGAGGTAATTGGCGAGCACCTCTTCCTGGACGTTGGAGAGCTTTTCCCACATGTTGCGGCCCGCCGGTCCGCGAATCTCGTCCATGATTCCGGTGGCGCGTTCCTTGGGCAGATATTGCTGCAGCAGCCGTTCGGTGGCGTCGAAATTTCCCATCAAGGCGCCGGACGCCGACATCCGCGACACGAATTCGAGCAGCAGATCCTCGACCACGTCGGCTTCCACGGTGCCCAGCGTCGACATCTGCATCGACAGCTCGCGCACCTCGTCGTCCTGCAGCAGCGCCCAGACCTTGCCGCCATACTGTTCGCCCAGCGCCAGCATCAGCACCGCCGCGCGCTTCGGGCCGCTCATCGGCTTGCTTTTCGGGCGGCCGTTCTGACGGCTCGCCAGCGTCGCGACCACGCTGGCGATATCGGTACTGTTGTTCGGTGTGGTTTGCGGTACGGCCATGTCAGGTCACGCGGGCTCCGAGAGCCATTGACGGATAATCGAAGCGGTCTCGGACGGATTGCGCTCGGCGAGTTCGCCGACGCGGTGCACCGACTGCGCATGAACCTGGCCCTGCACCTGTGCCACGTCGATCATCTGCGCGGCGGCGCCGGGAACGAGATTCTGTCCGCCGGTGGCCTGCGTGCTGGAATCGGCGAGCGCAGGCAAGGCGACGCTGGTAATGGCCGCGACCGGTTCGGCGGCGAGGATGCGCTTGACCAGCGGCCGCACCACCATGAACAGCACCACGAAACCCAGCAGCATCATGACCGCAAGCTCGATGCCGTACATGATGTCGTCTTTGGTGAACTGAAACATGCCGAGCCAGCCCGAGGGCTCGCTGACCGGCACGACCGAAGGCGCGTCGGCAAAGCGCAGGTTGACCACCTCGACCTGGTCGCCGCGCTTCTGGTCGAAGCCGATGGCCGAACGCACCAGCGCCGCGATGCGATCGAGCTGCTCCTTGGAGCGGTCGGCGTAGACCATCTCGCCCTTGTCGTTCTTCGAATAGCTGCCGTCGATCAGCACGGCGACCGAGATGCGGTTGACCCGTCCGGCCTCGGTCACCTCGGTCTTGGTGATGCGGGAAATCTCGTAATTGTTGGTTTCCTCGGTCTTCTTGCTCTGGTCGCGCGCGGCCGGGGCATTATCCGGGCGCTGGGCGCCCGGCAGTTCGTTGTTGACCGTGACCTGGCCGTTGCTTTCGGCGGTGGCCGAGGATTCCTCGCGGGTCTGGCTGGAGCGCAGCACCCGGCCTTCGGGATCGAACTTGTCGGAGGTCTGGGTGATCTTGTTGTAGTCGAAGTCGGCCGAGAGCTGGACCCGCGCACGGCCGCTGCCTACCACCGACGACACGATCGCCTCGACCTGGTTGCGCATCCGCTTCTCAAAGCCGGCGCGGCGCTCATCGCCGGTGGTGCCGTCGGCATCGCCGGTGGCGCCGTCGGCCAGCAATTGCCCGGCTTCGTCGACAATGGAAACCCGCTGCGGCTTCAGGCCGTTGACGGCGGAGGCAACCACGTGGCGGATGGCACGGACCTGCTGCGGCTCCAGCGTGCCGCGCACCCGCACCACGATGGAGGCCGACGGCTCCGGCGTTTCGCGTGAGAACAGCGGACGCTCCGGCAGCACCAGATGCACGCGCGCGGCCTGGACGCGGTCGATCGCCCGGATGGTGCGTGACAGCTCGCCCTCCAGCGCGCGCAAATGGTTGATGTTCTGCACGAAGCTGGTGGTGCCGAGCGCGTCGGACTTGTCGAAAATCTCGTAGCCGACGCCGCCGCCCTTGGGCAGTCCGCCTTCGGCAAGTTTCATGCGCAACCGTGTCACTCTATCCTTGGGCACCATGATGACGGCGCCGTCGTTGCGCAACTCGAAGGGGATGGCCTGGCGCTCCAGATCCTTGACGATCCCGGCGGAATCCTCTGGAGAAAGGTCGGTGAACAGGGTGGTCAGCACTGGCGTGGTGACGCGCATGATGACGAATCCGAAGAATCCGATCAGCGCGGCGGTGACCGCAACCATCGCCATCACCCGGGGCGCACCCAGACTTCTCAGGAAACCCGCAAGACCCTGCAACGAACCAGCCCTCAAGATTCGGCCGCAAGAGCCGACTGGGCAATTATTGCCTATGGGATGGTTTCGATATGGTTAATGAAGGTTAAAGGCGCGGGGGAATTGTCGAGCACGCAAAAAATCGGCCTTGCAAGGGAAGGCCGATTTTCGGAAAATTGCTGAGGTCTCGTGCCCCGGACGCAGCGCAGCGCGTAGCTCTTGCGAAGCGGTGCGCTGCAGAGCCGGGGCCGTAACGAACGCTGGTGCTTGGTATGGTCCCGGTTCTGCGAAGCAGCGCTTCGCAAGAGCTACGCGCTGCATCGCGCCCGGGACACGGAGAGCGGCTTATTGCCGATACTGCTGGATGCGGGTGGTGCGCAGTCCGGCCAGGCCATGCTGGTCGATGGAAAATTGCCAGGACAGGAATTCGTCGACGGTCAGCGTGTAGCGGCTGCAGGCTTCCTCGAGGGAGAGCAGGCCGCCGCGAACCGCGGCAACGACTTCGGCCTTGCGGCGGATCACCCACCGCTTGGTCCCCGGCGCGGGCAAATCCGCAATTGTTAACGGACTGCCGTCGGGCCCGATGACGTATTTTACCCTCGGGCGATGGGGTTCTGTCATGGCGTACTCACAAACTCTCAACCACTGAACTCACTGGAACAACGTACCCCCCGCGACTTAAAATTTGCCTAAGCGCTGGGTCCAAATACGATTCTCCTTCGAATCGACATGAAAACGCGCCCCAGCGCAGCAATGTGTGCCGGGGTGAAGCAGGGTATGAATGAAGTGCTAACGCTGACCGATGTCAGCCGTCATTGCGAGACGAAGCAATCAGTGCTTTTTGGCCTTCTGGATTGCTCGCTTCGCTCGCAATGACGGTGGAGACCGTCAGCTCGAGATGCTCTTGATCTGGTTCACCGTGTAGGTCTGGCCGTTGATCGACAACAGCGGCGGCTGCTGCGTCAGATCGACCGAGTTGACCAGGCCCCGGATCTGGGTCGAGACCGCCACGGGATTGCCCGACGCGTCAAGCGCAGTGGCGGTCATGGTGTATTTGCCGTCCGGCCACTGCGTGCCGTCATTGCCCTTGCCGTCCCAGGAAAAAGCCTGGTTGTCGCCGGCGGTGGCAGGATACGCGCCGCTGAAAACGTTCTGCCCGGTCGAGTTGGCGATGGTGATGGCGACGTTCGAGTTTGTCGGAACACTCAAGTTCCAGCTGGCGGCGCTGTTGACCAGATTGGTGGTGCTGCCATCGACGACTGCGGTCTTGCCGACGAAACCCAATGCCTGCGTCGATTGCGCGGTCTGCTGCAGCGACACCAGCGTGGTCAGTTGATCGTTGGTGCGAAGCTGCTGCTCGACGCCTGCGAACTGCACCAGTTGCTGGGTGAACTGGTTTGTATCCAGCGGATCGAGCGGGTTCTGGTTCTGCAGCTGCGTGGTCAGCAGCGTCAGGAAGGTCTGGAAATTCCCGGCGAGCGTCGAGCCCGCGGTGGAACTGATGGTCGCGCCCGAGGCGTCCTTGGTCGGAAGCGGTGTCGTGCCCGATACGACCTGCGGGGCCACGCCTGATGCTGTCGTCATGTCCGTCTCCTAGACCCTGATGTCGACGCCGCCGCCCGATCCGGACATGCGGCCATATGTTCGTCCCGCCACCGCGCCGGCAACGGTCTCGTCTTCGCTGATGATCAGCCGCTGCGGATGCCGGCCTGCCTCGTTGCCGGAGTTCTGGCCGGACGAGGACTGGTCGCGCAGGCTGAATTGCAGGCCGCCGTCGGCGGTCTTGAATCCGGCATTGTCGAGCGCGCGCTGCAATTGCGGCGCGTCCTGACGCAGCATCGCCAGCGTTTCCGGCTTTTCGACCGTCAGATGCGAGGTCAGCTGGCCGTGGCGGTCGACGTCGATGCGGACATCGATGCGGCCCAATTCGGCTGGATCGAGTCGGATCTCGAAGCGGCTCTTGCCGCTCTGCGCCGACACCGCAATCTGAAGCGCAAGGCCGTTGAGCGGCACAACTGCGGTGGTTGCGGCGGTGACGGTGAGTTGCGTGGCCAGGGGTGTCGGAGCGGATGGCGCCTGCGGTTGCTGGAGGGCGTTCGCAGCCTGATTTACTTCAGGCGTATCGGTCTGAAACTGTGCCGTCGCGGCGCGGTGTTCGTGCGGTGCCGCCGTCGCAGCAGCGGTTGCCGGCGCGTCGGTGTTTGCAGGATAAATCTTCGCAGCGTCTACGGCACCGCCGTCGGGTTTCGGTTTGCCGTCAGTGGCCGGGCCGTGCGGCGCAACGCCATTACTGGCGGCGTCCGACGATGTCGATGTCGCGGCAGGATCGGCTGCGCGCGGTTGAATGCCGGTCTCGATCGATGCAGCGCTTTCGCCGGGCCGCGCGGCGATGGTCGTCTTAGGCGTTGGCTTTGGTGTAACAGCCGCAACCGGCGTCGCTGCAGCGACAGCGGCTGTCAATTCCGGATCGGCCCCCACAACTGCATCGGCTTTCACGGCGGGCTGGTTGACGGGGGTGCCGATTGCGTCGGTTGCAGACGTCCGTGCATTGATGGCTACCGCCGCAGCCCGTACGGCGACATCCGTGGCCACAGCGACTGCGGTTGCCATTATCGGCGCCGCTTCTGATGGCGTGGTCGCTGGTATCGCCGGCGCTGAGGCGGGCTTTGGCTGATCGCCCAAGCCTTTTACCGCCGCTGGGACTGGTTTCGACGCCTCAACAGTCGACGTGCTGGTGGCAATCGCCGCCGCGGCAATTGCCAGCGGTTCCGTTGTGCTGGCCGGCGATGCCGGCGCGGCGACGATATCCGTGGCTGCGATGGGGACTGCAATCATGGTGGAGACCGCGGCCGTCACGGCGGCGGTTTGCAATGACGCAGCGGGATCGGCCGATGTGGTAGGATCGGTTGCGGTGACGATGTCCGGAGCCGCGTCCTCGATGGCCGATTTCACAATCCCAGTTTGCGTTGACCCTGGCTTTGCCGGCTCGCAGACCGCGTCGGCTTCGGCCTTCGAACCGGCGGCGGGCTGCACGGCGCTGGGTTCCTCGTCCTGCGAAGCCGTCTTTGCGACGGCTGTCGAAGAAGATGCGGCGTCGCGCGGCTGCCGGCCATCCGAGGTGGCGGACGGCTCGTCGGGACGCTGCGAGGGCCGGTGCGGCGTCGTTGGCGTGGTGCGATCATTGCCCGAGGTGTCGGCGGCATTGCTGTCGATCAGCGCCGAAAAGCTGTCGGGCGCCGGTGATTGGTCCGCTTTCGCGGACCTCGATGGCGCGTTCTGAAGAGACAGGTTTGCGGCGGTTTCTGACGTCACGCTGAACACGGGCGGCCTTTCGCGATGATTCACCATCCAGGTCAGCAAGGACCGGGCCACCCCAAGCTCCGAAATAAAGACTTGATATTTCAATTAGTTATGTGATATGAGCGCAAGCAGCGGGGCCACGGCAACCGCTTCCTTTCTGCCCGGCGGCAAGAATTGCCGTTCACCCCGTGCAAAAGCAGGCCGCGCGATTGCCTCACGGGAATGCGGACTATATGAAAGGCTGACTTTAGCCGCTCCGGTGAGGCGAATTCGCTTTCCCCGGCCCGCTTGTGATTCGGAACCATGCTCAACAGCCTCGATCTTGAAGGCCGTCCCCAGGACACACGGATCGTCGTCGCCATGTCCGGCGGCGTCGATTCCTCGGCGACGGCTGCGCTGTTGAAGTCGGAAGGCTATGACGTGGTCGGCATCACGCTGCAGCTCTACGACCATGGCGCCGCCACCCATCGCAAGGGCGCCTGCTGCGCCGGGCAGGATATCCACGATGCCCGCGACGTCGCTGCGCGCCTCGGCATTCCGCATTACGTGCTGGACTACGAGAGCCGGTTTCGCGAGTCGGTTATCGACAGCTTTGCCAATTCCTACGCTGCCGGCGAAACCCCGGTGCCGTGCATCGAATGCAACCGGTCCGTAAAATTCCGCGATCTGCTCAGAACCGCGCGCGAACTCGGCGCCTCGGCGCTTGCCACCGGGCATTACGTCGCGTCGCGCCGCATGGCGAATGGATCGCGCGCGCTGGTCTGCGCCGCCGATGCCGACCGTGACCAGAGCTATTTCCTGTTCGCGACCACGCGCGAGCAGCTTGATTATCTCCGTTTTCCGCTCGGCGACATGACCAAGCCGCAAACCCGCGAGCTGGCGCGGCGCTTTGGATTGTCGGTGGCCGACAAGCAGGACAGCCAGGACATCTGCTTTGTGCCGACCGGGCGCTATACCGATATCGTCGGCCGCTTGAAGCCGAACGCGATGGAGCCAGGCCAAATCGTTGATCTCGATGGCCACGTCATCGGCAAGCATCAGGGCATCGCGCATTTCACGGTCGGGCAGCGCCGCGGCCTCGGCATCGCTTCCAGTGCACCGCTCTATGTGATCAGGCTCGAGGCCGCCAGCCGGCGCGTCGTGGTCGCCCCCCGCGAAGCGCTGCGGATGCATCGTATTATGCTCCGCGACGTGAACTGGATCGGCGGCGGCGCGCTCGACCGCGCGGTCGGCGGAGGCCTGGAGATTTTCGTGCGGGTGCGCTCGACCCGCGCGCCGCAGCCGGCATGGCTGCGTGCGGTCGACGGCGCCTGGGGAGTGGAACTGGTGGCGGGCGAGGAGGGTGTCTCGCCCGGCCAGGCCTGCGTGTTCTACGATGCACCGTCCGGACAGGCGCGCGTGCTCGGCGGCGGATTCATCAAGAGCGCCACCGCAAAAAGCGCAAGCGCTGCGATGCGTGAAGCCAATAAACCTCAGCCTTTGTTGCAGGACTGAGCAAGCAAGAAAATTCGGGCGGGGGCATGGGCAACGACATCGACCGCGCGGGGGTCGCTAAGGCTTATGGCCGCTGGGCGCCGGTCTACGATCTCGTATTTGGCAAGGTATTCGAACAGGGCCGCCAGTCCACCATCGCCGAGGCCGACAAGATCGGCGGCCGGATTCTCGACGTCGGCGTCGGCACCGGACTGTCGCTGTCGGATTATTCGCGCACCACCAAACTGTGCGGCGTCGATATTTCCGAGCCGATGCTGCGCAAGGCCCAGCAGCGCGTTCGCGCAATGGGTCTTTCCAACGTCGAAACCCTCGCGGTGATGGACGCCAAGAACCTGGCTTTCGCGGATTCCTTCTTCGATGCTGTGGTGGCGCAATATGTCATCACCGCGGTACCCGATCCGGAAAGTACGCTGGACGATTTCATCCGCGTGCTGAAACCCGGCGGCGAGCTCATTCTGGTCAATCACATCGGCGCCGAAAGCGGTCCGCGCCGGATGTTTGAACTGGCGTTTGCGCCGCTGGCGCGCCGGCTCGGCTGGCGGCCGGAATTTCCCTGGGCGCGCCTCGTCGACTGGGCCGCGAAACATGGCGGAGTCAGTCTTGCCGAGCGCCGTCCGATGGCTCCGATGGGACACTTTTCGCTGATCCGCTACCGCAAATCGTGAATAGCCGGCCGATTTTGTCGGAACCTGCGCCCGCGCCGGCCGTTTCCTTACATGACCCGGAAATCTCTTTTTCTATCGTGTGTGATGATCGCGGCGTCCGGCGCAGCGTTGGCGCAGGCGCCGCCGACGCCGGTTACGCCGCCCTCGCAGACCGTACCGCCAGCGCCTGCGCGCGGCGCCAATAATTGCGCGCCGACAGAATCGACTCCGCAAGGCGGTATCGCGCCGCAAGGCGCAACCACCGGCCAGCGCGCCGAGCCGCTGGGAGACAAACTGGCGAGATCCGACGGCGTGCTCTGTCCGCCCGCAGGCATCGACCCGGCGATCCGCGCGCCGACGCCCGACGCCGGCAATACGCCGGTGATCCCGCCGCCCGGCAGCCCCGGCGGCGATCCCACGATCCGGCCGAAATAGCCCGGTTCGTAGGCACTTGGCGCGCCATCCGCGTTTGCTTGACATGCCCCTGACCGGCTTCTTATATGCCGCGCGTTCGCGGTTGCGGCACGTGACGGACGCCGTGGCGGGGTAGCTCAGCTGGTTAGAGCACGGGAATCATAATCCTGGGGTCGGGGGTTCGAGTCCCTCTCCCGCTACCAAGACTTCGCGCCGAAGCGGGGTGATTGCAGTGTTCATTCCCCTATCGCGCCGGTTGACACTTCGGATTTCAGCAGCTTCACTTCGGCGTCGATCGCATATTATTATGCCGACGCAGATTATTCTGTTCAAATCCATTTGAGTACGATCTATGGCGAAGAAGGCTGGCGTTTCCGCTCAGCGCATTCGGCTCCCTATCCTGCGTTCGACAGGACAAGACGTTCGAGGCGCTGCGAGCGCTGATGCAGGGCGGTCGTCCTCCTATCGCGTTGATCGGTGCTGACGCCAGGGCAAAATCCGGATATTCCACCTGGCCGGAACTGCTTCAGTGTTTGCATAGCGCCGCAAGCAAAAGGAACAAGGCAACTCCGTGGAAGAAGAACCTGGACGATATCAATGACGCTCCGGATCAAACGGTCGGAAATGAGCTGAGGTTAGACGGCGCTTTCATTGGGATGCTGCCGGCTAGGAATCCCCCATATACGCTCCTGTTCGTGAAGCCGATGTAGTCGGGTAATTATCGACGTTTGCTGCATTCATTCAGTCGTGATGTCGTTTCTGCTGCAACTGCTTTCCGTCCTCAAAGATATTCGTCACGCGGGCCGGCCCGAATAGCGGCCTAACGCGTGACCACCATGACTTCTTGACCGAAATTTGCATGACGGGCTTGCCGTCAAAATGGACCTGGATGAGCGAAGCGGCTGCCGCGATGATTTCTATGTGCGCCCCGCTCAGGATTTCCGAGCCTGTTCGTTCCAGCGGGATGTAAAGCTTCGACGGGTGGAGCTGGCCCTGTGGCAAAGGACCGCCGAACTTCATGTACGCTGCCGCCTCATCCAACTTCGCATACTTCTCATTCAGTTGCGCGTATTTCTCGTTCCCTTGCCTGCTAAAGTCGATGTGGACGCCGCCGAGCTTATTGGCGGTGTACTTGATGATTTCCTCGCACGAAAAATTAGTGCCCAGGAAATACATGCGCGGCTGGGACTTAAATTGGTGAAGCGTCAGCATCTTCTGCTCAAGTCGGTCGATCGGCAGAAGCGAGCCGCTTTCAGGAGGCGGACTGGAAAAGCTCGAAACGCCCAGGCAGAGCTTGCCCTGGTCGAAACGAACACCTCCGGTCAAAAAATATTCCGTTGATGGCTGCCGGGGAATTTCCTCGAACACAGGCGAAGTGTCGACGCAAGGAAACGTTGCCTCCGCCTGGACTGTCTTTGCAAGAATCGCAAGCTTATCTTCGATCAACCAGCGCCGGAGGATCACGGAAGCGCTTCTTATACTAGCTTCCTCGACAGGCTTGTTGTGGGTGATGATCAGCGTGCCCATATGACGCAAGTCATCAAGGAACAGCCGCCGCATCTCGATGTATTCGTCGTTGGTCAGCATACTATCCCCAACGTTCCCTGAGTGCATCTTGCATTGATTCCGCGTGTGATACAATTTAGGGGTATATGAAAATCACAACAATGACGATTGCGCGCCTATATTTTACTCTCGTGGTAGGATTTATACGCGCCATTGTTGGCGGCTTCATATACACACTAGACCCCGCGTACAGGTAATGCTGGTTGCGGGGCGAAGTGTGTCCGCCAATTCTGCCATCCCAGGCCATCCGCTCCGCTCAACCGGATGTAAAGCACACAGCGCGTAAACTGGTAGCTCGTTGAAAGATTGTTGAGAGGGGGCTCAGGACAACCGAAGCCGATGTAAACGCCTAGGCGTGAGAATAAGGAAAGTACGTTGTCACTCCCCCTCAGCAATTTTTCGCCGCCGCTACTCAAGCTCTTTTCGGGTTCTGTTGCGAGAAGCTGGGAAAATGCGTGCCCACTGAGTAGGCTGATAACCTATTGCACCCAGCCTTCTGAACAGCATCGGAAAGAGAGTAGCTGGGATACAGATACATGGCTCCATACTAGCTGCGTCTGAGGGTATCAGAGGTAAAAGTGGGGCTGTTGTACATAGGGTCGCATCCCTTAAAATGCCGACATTGACGGTTTCCTATTTGACTAGAGGGTGTAGTCTCTTCATGTTTTAACGAGAGGAGGTTTTGATGAGATACTTTTTTTTGGTGGTTGCAGTTGCTTTTACGGTTTTCAGCTCGGTGGTCCCGTCCTTTGCCGATAGAGCCGGCCCTAACTTATGCGTCAAGGCACAGGCATTGAATTACTCTCCCATCAGGTTGGCTCAGGTGGATACCAAGTGCAAACGTATGGGTGGCACGGTATCTGCGCCGGTGTGCGGAGGTACCTGCACAAGTGGCCTTTGCGATATTCTCATTGATTCTGACGGTAAAAGTTCGTGCGGCTGCGCGTAAAATGCCCCACCTGAAAAGGACGGGCAATATCGTCTAAACTTGACAGCGTGTTGTCGAGTTCTGCGGCCGAGCTGAGCCCGATTTACTCCTGTCGCTTGGAAGCAACGGGCGAGAACTGGGGAGGGGAAATTAGGGAATGTTGGCGGTTGAGGTTGATCTGTGCCGAGGGACATCCTGCAAAGTGTTGGCAATCGCCAGGGTTGGCACGAAGCCATGCACAAGTAGCATCAACACTTGAGAAGCAACATTTGACCTGAAACCATGGCGACGCGCATACGCCGCTAGCAGTAGCCCAGCCGCAAGCCAGCTTCCCAGAATTATTGAGTGCAGCGCAAATTTGATATTGGGCCTGCGCTGACCCTGCGGACATTACGAAGAGGGACGCTGCAGCAATCGCGAACAGAACGAATCTTCGTATTTGAAAGAGCATAACTTTCTCCCTCTGAGTCATCGTCCGTACGGATGGAACGAGAATAATAAATACCACACTACACGAGAGCTGTCTGCCCAGATAAGCAAACTAGTGGGGCTCGTGCATGTTACAATCCTTCTCAGGCTCTCCATGACGGCTGCACACATAAATTAACATCAAGCGCACCTATACGCGCTTCCTCCTTGAGGCCGTCTACACCGAAAGCCTGCAGATTGCGCTCTCCCCACAACGGGTGAGAGCGTTTCTGGTTTTGGTTAAAGCGGGCGTTTGAAAAATGCTTCACCGTTATCGAAGCACACCAACTCCCAACCCTCTTGAGCCGAGTCGATTATACGCCTGCTCGCGCGCGATTGAATAATTTCGGAAATACCCGTGAGCGTCCTCAGATATGGATGGAGAACCGGGAGATGGTACGGTGACCAGCTTGTATACCCGCTTCATTGAAATCTCCTGTTTAGATGGTGAAGACGCAGAAACCCCTATATTCGGGGGTTTCGTGCGCCCTAGCGCATTTTAGAGCGTTCATGCTGGCCCGCATGCAGTTTCCGGATTTCCTCACCACCAACTTTGATTCTTGCATTGAGCGGGCGCTGGAAGTCGCCGGCCGCAAGCCCAAGGCTATCTCATGGCACCGAAGCAAAGAGGTATCGAATTTTCTGATCAATCTCGGCCACACACCGAGGGATCCCCGCGTCGTCTATCTGCATGGCAGGTACGACGACGCCCAAAAGAACATTATTTTAACGGAGAGCGCTTACGTTCGCGCTACATCGCCAGCGACGACGCGCGGCGAAAATTGATGGCTATCTTCATGACGCATCCGGTCGTCTTCGTCGGATTTTCAATGAACGATCCCGATCTCGCAAATCTCATGCGGGAGGTGACCGCGCGGCTCAAGGCAAAGCCACCCGCCCACTATGCCATCATAGGTTATCGGACAGACGTCGATCGCGAGGCTACGCGAGCGCGAATGGAAGGAAAGTTTGGCGTGCGTCCGGTATTTTTCGCCGAACGCCGACCGAGCCGAATGGAGATGATTATTCGAACCTTTTGCCGTTGCTGGAGGCCCTTGCAGGTCGCAGTCTCGCTGGGCAAGCGAAGCTGTCGGCGAAAAAGAAGCCAACGAAGTCTGCGTTTGCGCCCACCGAGTTCGACCCTGAAGACCCTCACAAGGTCGGGTTTGGCGGTCTCAGCGAGCACCACGAACGACGGATATCGGTCAGGATAATCCAGGGTTCGGAAGCCAAGGGCTATCTCGATCTCGCACTGACGATAGAGCTGCTAGTGAAGATTCGTCCCATAAGGGCAAGGTCTCTTGGCGGCAAGCAACGCGTCAGCCTGCCTGCTGGTTAACAGGGTTTCGGAGCCCCTCGCAAGTTCGGCAAGAATTCGATTGGCGTGAGCGGCATCGGCAGCGTCTTCATCCGCTCGCGACACGATGACGATCTCCTTTTCTCGTCGTAGTTCATTGGAGCGTGTGAATTAGGTCGAAGCGGCTCGCGTCACCTCTCCCCTGCGGGGAGAGTTCATCCCGCGCGCCCCGGCTCCAGCAATCCTTCCTCCACCGCCTTGATCTGCAGCGCCAAGTACTTCGAGTTGATGCGGCTTTGCGCGAGGCTGCCGGCGATGAACCACAGGCCCGGTTGCGCGGTGCGCACATACATGTTGCGCAGTTCCTGGTTCTCGCCGAAATCCCAGATCGGGCCGACGCGGTCGGCGACCTCGTCGCCGAACAGCTTTCGCACCAGATGCTGCTGGCCCTTGTA
>NZ_DASYMN010000312.1:0-2235 GCF_036009065.1 Bradyrhizobium sp.
CACGCTGCTTCGCAGAACCGGGACCCCGGTTTCTTCCAGTCGCGAGCAAGCTGGACCCCGGCTCTGCAGCGCACCGCTTCGCGAAGAGCTACGCGCTGCGCTGCGTCCGGGGCACGAGACTCAGCTCACCGCGAACTTCAACAGCTTGATCGCGTCAAAATCCTGCACACCGCCGCCGACGCGTTTTGTGGTGTAGAACAGGATGTAGGGTTTTGCCGTGAACGGATCGCGGATCACGCGCACGCCGGCGCGGTCGACGATCAGATAGCCGCGGCGGAAATCGCCGAACGCGATCGAGAGCGAATTGGGGGCCGTCTGGCATCTCCTCGGCGTCGACAAGCGGGAAGCCGATCGGGAGGAGCGCAGCGGCATCCGGGGAAGGCTTCTATTGAGCCAGCTTCCGATCCTTGTCGGCGATGATCTGGCGGCGGATTTCTTCGAAAAAGACGCGATGGCCGCCCGGGCTGAAGTTAGATCTAGGCGATTGGTTGCGCCAGACATGTTCGAGCTCTGCATCCGAATGGCCGCCGTCCAGCAACTCATTGAGAAATGCCAGCACCACGCGGCGTTCATTGGCAACCTTGTGCTCAAGCGCCGCCGCCGCTTGGCTTTCGAGCGACTCGAACTCTCCGGGATCCTCGGGATAGATGCCCCGTACAAATTGTTCGAACTCATATGGAATCTTCATGCGAAGCTCCTGTCGCCTCGTCTATTAATCGTTGACCGGAAATGCCGTGTGCACCCTATAGCCGCGCCACGAGCGCGTGTCATGCCGGATGACGACGCGAACGCTATAGGTGGGGCGGATGTAAGGGTCGGAGTCGCCGTTCGGCCTGTACGCCTCCTTGCCTGTTACGAATCCGAAGCGGTGCTGGAGTATGGCTTCCTCGATTTTGCCTGCGGCAACCTGGTCGACCTCGTCGGTGTTCCGTTTGAGCACTTGATTGACAAGGTCGTTGGCCTCTTCGCGCGACCGAAATGTGCCTTCGGCTACATCGTATTGTGTGATCTCCAGATTGCCGGTTTGTGTGCGCTGGTATTTGGCATTGAGCCAGTCAATGAGAGAGCTTTCCGACCTTTCGTTATGCCGACGCAGCGCGTGACCGCCGAAGAGGTTGTCTTCCTGCGCAAGGTCGGGAGTGTAAAACCGCGGGTCATCGGATGCTGCAACTTTTACGATGGAATCTGAAAGGTTCGCGGCATCCGTGCGCGGGCCGTCCGGCTTGATCTGAAACAGATCGCCGAGTTCGCTCGATTCGCTGACATCGCCAATATCGACATTGCCCATCGGCTGGGTGAGATCCGCGTCCTGACTCTGGCCAGTGTCCGAGCTCGGGCCCGCAACCGTGCCCTGCCCCCCGCCGCGATCCGTCCACTGCCCGCCGCGCGGATTGCCGGACGGCACGCGCGGCTGGCTCGGGCTGTATTTTTCCTCCAGCTCGCGCGCCCGCTTCGGCTCGGCTCGGAGTTCGGCCAGCTGTTCGCGCAGCACGGCGTGCCGTTGGTAGGCCGCCTCGACCTCCGCCTCGAAGGCGGCTTGTGCGGCGTCGGGTTTGCGCGCCAGCGTCGGATAGATGTCGGCCGGGTCGAAGCCGGGCTTCACCCAGCGCGCCGCGTCGGGGCGGATCCAAAGATGCGCGTCATGTCGCAGCCATCGCTGCCGCTGATGGGCGTCGTAGGGCGAGTCAGGGTATGGCATGGGGAGAATTCCAGGTGTCTCGTGTCCCGGGCGCGATGCAGCGTTCTTCACGCTGCTTCGCAGAACCGGGACCCCGGTTTTCGAACCGCAGCAAGCTGGGCCCCGGCTCTGCAGCGCACCGCTTCGCGAAGAGCTACGCGCTGCGCTGCGTCCGGGGCACGAGACTCAGCTCACCGCGAACTTCAGTACTTTGATCGCGTCAAAATCCTGCACGCCGCCGCCGACCCGCTTTGTCGTGTAGAACAGTATGTAGGGCTTTGCGGTGAAGGGATCGCGGATCACGCGCACGCCGGCGCGGTCGACGATCAGGTAGCCGCGGCGGAAATCGCCGAAGGCGATCGAGAGCGAATTGGCGGCGACGTCCGGCATGTCCTCGGTGTCGGCCAGCGGAAAGCCGATCAGGTTCGACCGGTTGCCGGGCGCAGCCGGCGGCTGCCAGAGATAGTTGCCGGTGGTGTCCTTGAACTTGCGCACCGTGCTCTGGGTCTTGCGGTTCATCACGAAAGTGGCGTTCTGGCGGGAGCCCGCGCGCACCG
>NZ_DASYMN010000313.1:0-1791 GCF_036009065.1 Bradyrhizobium sp.
GAAGGCAGTCCCTGTGAGGGTAACGGCAGTCAAGCGCGGTTCACATGACTTTGGCGATTGGTGGTCGTTAACCGATGCATTCGAACTGTCACTCTCCGCAGTTAACAGGCTGCGGAAAAACCCCTTGTCAAATCCGCCATCGATTTGATCTCCTGTGACCGGAGCGGGCAAAGAAAGAGTTGAGCCGATGCGCGGGCCGGATCATCAGACGGGTCACCTGGGCGGCTACATGAACCCAGAGGCGATGGTGCCGCGGAACCATCCGCTGCGAGCCATCCGTCCGCTGGTAAACGCCGCACTGGACCGTCTGTCCCCTGACTTCGATCAGATCTATTCGCCGATCGGGCGACCCTCGATTGCGCCCGAGCAACTGCTGCGGGCCTTGCTACTCCAGGCGTTCTTCACGATCCGCTCGGAGCGGCAGTTGATCGAGCAACTAACCTACAACATCCTGTTCCGCTGGTTCGTCGGTATGTCGATCGAGATGCCCGTATGGGACGTGACGGTGTTCACCAAAAATCGCGACCGGCTGCTGGAAGGCGATATCGCCTATCGTTTTCTCAGGGCGATCCTGACTGACCCGCAGGTCGGGCGGTTGCTTTCAAACGATCACTTCTCGGTCGATGGCACATTGATCGAGGCCTGGGCGTCCATGAAGAGCTTCCGACCGAAGGACGGCAGCGGTGAGCCACCTAGTCCCGGACGCAACGGCGAGCGTGACTTCCACGGCGAGAAACGCAGCAACGAGACGCATGCCTCGACCACCGATCCCGATGCGCGGCTCTACAAGAAAGCCGAAGGCCAGGCATCAAAGCTCTGCCACATGGCGCACGTGATGATCGAAAACCGCCAGTGCCTGGTGGTGGACACCCGAACCACGCTGGCAACCGGCACCGCCGAGCGTGAGGCGGCATTGGCGATGATCGGCGCAATACCGGGTCAGCACCGCATCACGGTCGGTGCCGACAAGGCTTACGATCCGGTTGACTTCGTCGCTGACATGCGAGACCTCCGCGCGACGGCGCATGTCACGCAGAACGACAAGGGCCGCCGCTCGGCCATCGACGGACGCACCACGCGCCACGCCGGTTACCAGGTGAGCCTGCGCGTGCGCAAACGCATCGAGGAGGCGTTCGGCTGGATGAAGGTCATCGGCGGGCAGCGCAAGACGCGTTACCGTGGCACGGCGCTTGTGGGCTGGATGTTCACACTGTCGGCCGCAGCCTACGACCTGATCCGGCTGGCGAAGCTACTGGGTGCCGTGGCGTAGCGACACCCGGAGTCTGTCCAAAGTCTGCCCTGCGGCATGATTTTCATAGTGCAAGACTGGAAATCCGCAAATTTCCCGCTTTGGCTAGGATCTCAGGCCGCTCCGGTGTCGGCAAACTCAGAGAATACCGGACCGTTCGGGGGTTTTTCCGCAGCCTGCTAAGCTGCCTCGGCCGCTTGCGCCGGTTCCATTCGCTGTTTGCGCAGCAACTCCCGGTAAAGCCCGGGCCGGGAGGCGAGAGCGTAGGGGGAGCCGTCATCAATGATGCGGCCTTTGTCCATGACGATGATCCGGTCGAAGCGTTGCAGCGTGGAAAGCCGGTGGGCGATGGCGATCACCGTGCGCCCCGTCATCAGCCGGTCGAGTGCATGCTGGATCGCCTGCTCCGACTCGGTGTCCAGGGCGCTGGTGGCTTCATCCAGCAGCAGGATCGGCGCATTCTTCAGTAGTGCCCGCGCGATCGCCAGCCGCTGCCGCTGGCCGCCAGATAACTTTATGCCACGATCGCCGACCATGGTGGC
>NZ_DASYMN010000314.1:0-39650 GCF_036009065.1 Bradyrhizobium sp.
GGTAGTGCCGCTGGCTGAACTCGAAGAAAAAACCATGAATTACGCAAACCGCATGGCTCTGATCGCTCCCGAGGCTCTTCGTTCAGCAAAACTCTCTATCAATCGGGGCGCGGAAATGGCCGGTCTGCGCGCGGCGATGGAAAGCAATGTCGATATGTTCATCGCCCTTTATGCGAGCAAGACTGAAGTCGGAACGCAATTTGACGAGCTGGTCCGTGACAAGGATTTGAAAGCGGCCTTGCAATGGCGCGCTGAACAGTTTCGTAACATGCCGCTGTGACACTTGGGGCAATGCCAAAGCAAAGTAGGTACTTTCGGCAACCCTCAGGCCCTCTTGTACTGGGCAACGGCGGCGATTGAGCTGGTCCCGCTTGTCCGAACCGGGCCTTTCTCGCGCTCACCGGCGATCATAGAACCGGTAGGGTGGGCAAAGCGGCCGGACGCGAAGCGTCCGGTGGTGTGCCCACCATTTAGCGCCGCTTCCGGATCAAGATGGTGGGCACGGCGCAAAAGCGCCTTTGCCCACGCTACGCGCACCATCACGCGCCGTCATAGGCGCCGCCGATGGCCGCAACGTAGCGCTCCACCGAATTCGCCAGGTTCTGCTTCGCGCCCGAATGCATCACCCGTTCGAAGTGATGGCTGTAGACCCGATCGAACGCCAGCGGCATCAGCGCCGTCGCGACGGCACGAACGCCATGTTCGGAAAGCGGAATGAAGTTCGGAATGCTGCGCATGAACGAGAAGGACTTGCGGTCCAGGTTGACGATGGCGATGTCCGCCGAGCACACCACGCCCTTGCCCTCGGCTCCCGCCGCCCAATGCAGCATCGCTCCGCCGGGGAAATGGCCGCCGCCGCGTACCAGCGTGACACCGCTCAGCAGTTCGAACCTTTCGCCTTGCCAGAACTTTATGCAGGGATCGGGCTGCCTCACCCACTTCGCATCGTCGGCGTGGAGATGGACGGGCACATCCCCGAACGCCCGGCTCCAGTCGACCAGCGTGGTATAGAAGTGCGGGTGTGAAATCGCGATCGCGCGCAGTCCGCCGAGTCCGTTGATCAGCGTGACCGTGGCGTCGTCGATCAGCGAGATGCAATCCCAGAGAATGTTGCCTTGCGCCGTACACACCAGCAGCGCGCGCTGCCCGATGGCGAATCTCGGCGTGGTGCCGATGCCGATCAGGCCCGGCTCGTACTGCCGGAATCCGTTGTGGTGCGAAATCCGCAGGCGTTGCAGCGTCGTCCACGACTGCCCCTCCGGCGGGATGTGCTGGCGCTCATCTTCGCACACCGGGCAACGCGCCGGCGGAGATTCGCTTGGCGGATACTGCGTACCGCAGGTCGAGCAGATGAACGCCGGCATGATCTCCTCCGTTTGGTCGGCAATAATATGGAACTTGCGTCACAATTCATTTCAGTTTTGTCTCGGCCGCGATCAGATCTTTACCATCCGCGGTCCCGATCGTCAGCCGGACCTGTTCGCCGCTGCTGCCGGCAGGAATCGCAGCGGAAATGCGATTTCCGTTGGTCGGATCGGCTTTCACGGCGTCATCGAACAATACCGCATCCCCGCGTTTCAGCGTGATGCGCAGGCGGCGTCGCCGGTTCGATGCTGAAGAACTGAAGATTGACGCCGGACGCCTCGGCCGTAAGGTTAATCAGGATGTTCTCGTTCGCATGCGTCACGTTACTCATGCCGACGGTCGGGCTGTAGGTTTCCGGAATCGACACTTCACCCAGTGCGGGAAACTCGGCGCTGTGGAAGAACTCGTCCGACACGCCCGCCCACAATTCGACGTACGGCCGCGCCGGGTTCGGATCCTCGCGTGGGTCGGTTTCGTCGGTAAACGACGGAAATCCCCACGTCCACATTTTCAGGCCCGGCGTCACCGTATTGTCGACGATGCGGATGATCCCCTCATCGTTGTCGTGGTTGATCACGCCCCAGAAATTCCTAGCCCGCATATCCGGTGCCGCGTAGGCGATGCCCGCCGACGGCCAGTTCCTGAAGTAGCGCAGCTTCTCGAAACGGCTGTTGCCCATGCCCAGGCTCTGGTCGCCGCCGGACAGATTGGCCGACCAGGCGGGCGTGCGGTAGGCATCGATCGGCGCGATGATTTCGGCGCCGCCGGTGGCTCTGGGATTTTTCGGGTCCGATCCCGGCGCGAGCGTCGTGCACGTCCAGTATTCGTAACGGATCGTCCTGGGTTGCGGATTTTTCAGCACCATGCGTGCATCGAGCGCGGCGCGACCCGCTTTCAGCGTCACATAATAGGTCGCTTCGATGCCCGTAAAACCCCTCCTGAACTTACCCGGCGCCGCGGAATACGCGAAATCGTCCTTGAGCGACATCGACACCGTCACTTCGCCGGCGCTCTGCTTCACTATCCTGAAATCCCACGGCTTCAGCCAGGTCTTGCCGTGCTCGGCATCCGGAAAGGTGGGGAAGATGCCGCCAACCACCATCAGCCAGTCGTAATAGAAAGTGTCGCCCTTGATCCCGTAGGGCACGCCCACTTCCGTGCGATAAAGCTGTTCGTGGCCGGTCGGCTTGTAAATGATGGAAAGAATGCGTCCGCCGAATTCGGGCAGCAACGCTACCTTCAGATAACGGTTCTCCAGCACGCGGATCTTGAATGTGCGATCGACGATGGTTTTCTTGTCGAGCGACCCCAAGACGAATCCGTTCTCCGCATCCGTCGCGTAGTTGACGGTGCTCCACGTCATCGTCGACTCGCCGAGAGACACCCGGTCGGCCAGCGGCGAGGCCGCAGGCACGGCGGCATGAAACGCACAGAGCGCCGAAAGTACTGCAACCGCGAGACGGACACGGGTGCGCGAGGGAGCATGAGTTGCCATTTACGTGCCTTCGCAGGAGCAGGAGGGACAGGCGCGTTGTGGGGAGGCCGCAAACAGCCGTATTGGCCGCTTGCAATCTACAGATATGTCGCGCCGCGGCGCAAATCAGACGTCGACAAATATCCAGTGCTTGGAGTCCATGGTCCCGCTGACCGGTGCCGCGGCTGCTGGCAGCCGCCTCGCGATCTGCACCGCCTTGCAGGCGCTGCTCGCCGGTGTCACACTTGCCGTCAAGCCCGACGGCAAAGGCCGGGAAACCGGACAGGTGAGGGAACGATGAAGCTCGTTGCGACCCTGTTCGCCGCCTTAGGAGTGCTGCTCGCGGCAGAGACGGCATCGGCGCAATCGATTTATCCGAACCGGCCGGTGAAAATCCTGGTCGGTTTCACGCCCGGCACGGCGCCGGACCTTGCGGCGCGCATTCTTGCCGACCGGTTTTCGGAAGTCTGGGGCACGCCGTTCGTGGTCGAGAACGTTCCCGGCGCCGGCAGCAACGTCGCCACCGATCGCGTCGCCAAGGCGGCCGCCGACGGCGCCACGCTGCTGATGGGCGGCAATCCGTCGCTGGTCATCAATCCCAGCCTGTACGAAAAACTGCCATTCGATCCGGTCAAGGATTTTGCGCCGATCTCGCAGGTATTCATCGCGGCCAACGTGCTGGCCGTTCCGATCGAGTCGCCGATCAAGACCGTGGCGGAGCTGGTGGCGTTCGCCAGGGCGCAGCCCGGCAAGCTCACTTATGCCCATGCGGGTGTGGGCACGTCGCAGCATCTCGGCGCCGAATTGTTCAAATACATGGCGCAGCTCGATATCGCAGCGGTGCCCTATCGCGGCAGCACGGCGTTGATGCCGGACCTGCTCTCCGGCCGGGTCAACATGTCGTTCGCCAATATCGTGAACGTGTTGCCCTTGGCGCGCGAAGGCAAATTGCGCGCGCTGGCCATCACCTCGCGCAAGCGCTCAGGCCTGGCCCCCGACCTGCCGACCATGGCGGAATCCGGCTTTCCCGGCTTCGAGGCCGTGCCGTGGTTCGGCCTGCTCGCGCCGGTCGGCACGCCGAAGGATGTTCTGGATAAATTGCACGCTGAGACCGTCAAGGCCTTGGGCGTGCCGGAGGTGCGCAGGAAATTCGACGAACTCGGCCTCGAGCCGGTCGGCAACACGCCGGCCGAGTTTGCCGCGATCATCAAGAAGGAAACGCCCGAATGGGCAAAAGTAATCAAGGATGCCGGCATCAAGCTCGGCAACTAGGGCGGCTAAGGGCTAACCTTCAACAGATGCCCCTAGGACTGAAAATAACCATATTTACGTAACCCGTTTATATCACTGTATAATTTTAAATAACTCGTCAACTTGTCAACTGTCAGAAGCTACTTTATATTTCTGACAGTAGCGAAAGAGAACATGACCCACCTGAGCACGCAGATCCTGGAAGAAACCAAGAGCCTCCCCGAAGGTGCACCGATAGCCGCTAAGGCTCTGTTGCATCTTGGGAAACGTGCGGCTGTGGATCAGGCGTTGTCGCGTCTTGCGGGGCGTGGAAAGCTGTTGCGTGCGAGACGGGGAATGTATCTGCGACCCGTCGAAAGTCGCTTCGGCACAAGAGCGCCGTCGGTTGAAAAGGTCGTTGAGGCGATGGCAGTTCAAAGCAGCGAGACCATCGTTTCGAGCGGTGCTGCTGCTGCTAATCGGCTTGGCTTGACGTCACAAGTGCCTGTGCGCCGGGTTTATTTGACGTCGGGTCCTTCAAGTCAGCTTCGTTTGGGGAAGCAGGTTGTCGAGTTGAAGCATGCTCCGCGCTGGCAGTTTGCATTGGCTGGCAGCCCAGCGGGCGAGGTGCTTCGTGCACTTGCATGGGTTGGGCCGAACGCGGCAAAAGGAGCTTTGCGTATCTTGCAGAAAAATCTGCCCTCTGAGGAGATTTGCAAACTCAAGACAGTGGCATCTTCGCTTCCGGGTTGGCTCGCCCCATCGATCAGCGCATTGCCGACATATGCCTGATAAATTTTTGAATCTACCGGACACCGAGCGCCGAGAGGCGCTCGGTGTTGCCGCTTCGAACTCCGGTCGACCACCTCATCTACTTGGTGCCTAAACGCTCTGTTTCACTCGCCGTTAGGGGAGCATCTCGTCTTCAAGGGCGGCACGTCATTATCAAAAGCATACGGCGCAATTCGCCGTTTCTCTGAAGACGTCGATCTTACCTACGATATCAGGGCAATTGCTCCCGACGTCGTAAAGTCGTCGGATAGCAATCCGGTTCCCGAAAACCGGAGCCAGAGTAAGCGCTGGAGCGAACTAGTACGCGAACGACTCCCGATCTGGATTAAGGACAAAGCCCTTCCAACGATCGTACAGCGCCTCGCAGCTGAGAAATTGAAAGCCGAAGTAACGCAAGACTTCGACAAGCTCTACCTGACATACGCTCCTTTGGAAACCGGCAGTGGTTATGTCAGTCCTTCAGTAATGCTGGAATACGGCGCAAGGTCGACTGGAGAGCCAAGCCAGATTCACGACGTGGTTTGCGACGCGGCCGCCTATCTAAAGGAGCTGGAATTTCCAACCGCCCAACCGCGGACCATGAAAGCAGAACGCACCTTTTGGGAAAAGGCGACAGCGATTCATGTGTTTTGCGTTCAGGGCAAATTGCGGGGCGAACGCTTTGCACGTCACTGGCATGATCTCGTAAGACTCGACGATGCCGGCATAGCCGAAGTGGCATTAACTGCCTTGCGGGGCTTTTTTCCCATTGGCGATTAAGCTGCCGGGGGCAGCGCTTCGTAATAGGCTGCCATGGCCTCTTGGGTGATTTCGCGCTGGCAAGATGCGCCGGACGGGAGATCGCCACGAGCATCCTTCCACGGAGCCTCTGCGTGCGTGAGGTCGCTCAGCCACTGAGGCGATTTATCGCCGTAATAACTGAGCACACCGTCCACAGTCTCTTGGGCGTCCTTATCGAGTTTGGCGGCATCGCCGTACTTGATATCAGAGACCAAGAATTGTCCGCGATGCTGAACATACAGATCGGGGCAAACGGGACCGTTGGCCCAAGCCTCAATCCGTTCGTCGAAAAGAGGGCGGCCGTCCCAAACCAGAGACCATGCCTGAGAATAGTAGACCAGCTTTTGGAGTTTCCACGCCGACACGGCACCCTGGTTTTTCAGAATGTACTTGGCGACGTCACACACATGCGTCATGGCGTCCTCCTTTCCGACTCGGTAGCGTTGCTACTACTAGCTGCCATACCACGGTTAATAACTAGTTAATTGTGGCTGATTTACAACAATTGTTGTAAAATTATCGTAATTTGGGCTACTGCCCTGAATTCACTTCGAATTTTCGATTACGCGGATCGGCCCATTGGTTTCCAAAGTGAGCATGGCATTTTAGTGTCGCCAATCGTCCAAACGTTCAACGATCCTAAGCGCAACCGTTGGCGTGGTCCGCAGAGCTGAGCGGTGCGCGGGTTCGCGCACTTGCGACCCGGAATGACGAGCCAAGCTAAACCGGCTTTTCCGGTTCCGCTGCGGTCAGCCGCTCTAGCCGCGCTTCCTCATCGGCGCTCAATTTGAACAACGACTCATCCGCCACCGCGGCTTTCGACCGCCGCCGGGTGTGCGTCCAAAGCGCCAGCCCGCCGCCCACCAGCGCCAATGGCGGCAGCAGCCACAGCAGCAAGGTGTGGGATTTCAGCAGCGGCTTCAGCAGCACGAATTCGCCATAACGCGCCACTAAAAAAACGATCACCTGGGCGTCGCTGTCGCCGGCGGCGATGCGCTCGCGCACCAAGAGGCGCAGGTCGCGCGCCAGCGGCGCCTCGGAATCGTCGATCGACTGGTTCTGGCACACCATGCAGCGCAATTCGCGCGACAGATCACGGGCGCGCGATTCTTTTGCGGGGTCCGACATGATCTCGTCGGGCTGCACAGCATGGGCGGAGGGCAAAGAAGCCAGCCATATGAATGCAAGCAAGATGAACCCAATTAATCTCATTGCCAGATTCCAGCTAGGCCCTTGCTGACGATACGGCTAGGCTAGAGTGAGACCAAGCTGTATTATGATCAACGCCGCTTCTTCGCAACAATTCATCAAGCGCATTCTCGGAGCGCTTTTGATCTAATGATGTCCAAAATGCCACCGACCTTTAAAAGGAAAACCTTTCGAGAAGCGAGAAATATCTTGAACAGCCTTTGCCTGGAGTTCGACGGCAAAGAAGCATCAACCAACAAGCGAGCGAGCCAAACACCAAATTCAGAGGGCAAACATGAATCTTGGTGGCTTGAAAACGATGAGACCTGTCCGCCCTTCGATAGCCCTCGATCCATAGCCTATTTGCGTGCATACGCCGAGATCGCCGGGCCAATGTTCTACGGGTCGGGAATTCCATTGGATCGCGGCTTAATGCATCCAGATCGTGCGGTGATGAAGGCTATGTTGAGGGCTGGCTGCGTTACGCTTGGAACGACCAAACCCGGACTCTTCGAACTTACCAAAAAGGGAAGTGACCTAATCACTCGATGAGATGGTGGATCATGCCGCGTGCGGAATACGAACGTCTCAAGACCCTTGAAAGCGAAGTCGAAGAAGACGCCGGCACCGCGCGCCTGGTTGCGCGGGCGAAAAAAGAGATCGCTGGCGGCGCGCCGCTGCTGCCGAAGGACACCGTCGATCGTCTTGCGCACGGTGAAAATCCGATTCGGGTGCTGCGTCAGTTTCGCGGGCTCACTCAAGCCGAACTCGCCACGGCTGAAAGCGTCCAGATCACCCAGAACTATCTCTCCGATCTTGAGAACGGTAAACGCAAGGGGCCATTCGAACTGCATCGGAAGATTGCCGAGTTTCTCAAGGTGCCTTTCGATTTGCTGGCGCCAATTGCGGTTTCAGCACGGGAAGCCAACCCACAGCGTTTCGCCAACTCCAAGCGGAGCGTCGCGGAAATGAAGCGGAGCCGCGGCCGCTGAATGCCCTATTCCGCCGCCTGCAATCCGCGCGCGGCCTTGGCGGGCTTCGGCGCGCCGACTCGCAGGCGCCGGTCGGACAGCGACAACAGGCCGCCGAACGCCATCAGCACGGGGCCGAACCAGATCAGCAGCACCAGCGGCTTGTGATAGATCCGCACTGCGATCGCGCCCTCGCCCGATGTCTCGCCGAGCGAGACATAGAGCTGGCTGAAGCCACGGGTCAGCAGCGCGGCTTCCGTGGTGGACGACTGCCGGGTGGTGAAATTGCGCTTCGACGGCGTCATGACGCCGCGCGGCGCGCCGTCTGATCTGACCGAAAACTGCGCGATCTGCTCGCGAAAGTTCGGCCCCTGCCGCTGCGTGACGCCGTCGAGTTTTAGTTCGTAACCGGCGATGTTTGCCACATCATTCGGCTTCATCGAGCCGATATATTCGCTGTTCCACGTGGTCTCGCAGACGATCCCGATCAACGCCACGCCGACGCCGGCATGGGCGAAGGCCGTGCCCCAGGTCGAGCGCGGCAGTCCCCGCGCACGCCGCATCGCGACCGGCAGCGGCATACGAAAAAAGCCGGTGCGCTCAGCCAAATCGCTGAGCGCACCGGCAATGACGAAAACAGCAAGCCCAATCGCCAGCGGCGCCAGCGCGGCGCCGCCGCGCGTCCATGCCCACAGCACCGCGATCGCGATCAGCGCCGCGATGCCCGCCGCCATCAGCCGTTGCGCAGCGCCAACGAGGTCGCCGCGCTTCCACGCCAGCAGCGGCCCGAACGGCACCGCGATCATCAACGGGATGAACAGCGGCGCAAAGGTGAGATTGAAGAACGGCGCGCCGACCGAAATCTTGTCGCCGGTGATGACTTCCAGCGCGAGGGGATACAGCGTGCCGATGAACACGGTGGCGCAGGCGGTGGTGAGGAACAGGTTGTTGAGCACCAGCGCGCCCTCGCGCGAGATCGGCGCGAACAGCCCGCCCTGCTTCAGCGCCGAGGCGCGCCAGGCGTACAGCGCAAGGCTGCCGCCGATGAAGATGCAGAGGATCAACAGGATGAACACGCCGCGCGTCGGATCGGTGGCGAAGGCATGCACCGAGGTCAGCACGCCCGAACGCACCAGGAAAGTGCCGAGCAGCGACAGCGAGAAGGTCAGGACCGCTAGCAGGATGGTCCAGACCTTTAACGCGTTGCGCTTCTCCATCACGACAGCGGAATGCAAGAGTGCGGTGCCGGCGAGCCATGGCATCAGCGAGGCGTTCTCGACCGGATCCCAGAACCACCAGCCGCCCCAGCCGAGTTCGTAATAGGCCCAGTACGAGCCCATCGCGATGCCGAGGGTGAGGAAGATCCACGCCACCAGCGTCCACGGCCGCACCCAGCGCGCCCATGCCGCGTCGATGCGGCCTTCGAGCAGCGCCGCGACCGCGAACGAAAACGAAATCGAAAAACCGACATAGCCGAGATAGAGCATCGGCGGATGCACGGCGAGGCCGATGTCCTGCAGCACCGGATTGAGGTCGCGGCCTTCGATCGGCGGACTTGCGATGCGCAGAAACGGATTCGAGGTGATCAGGATGAACAGATAGAAGGCGGATGCGATCCACGCCTGCACCGCCAACACATACGCGCGGAGCGACAGCGGCAGGTTATTGCCGAACGCGGCGACCAGGGCGCCGAACAACGCCAGGATCGACACCCACAGCAGCATCGAGCCTTCATGATTGCCCCACACCCCGGTGAGCTTGTAGATCAGCGGCTTCAGGGAATGCGAATTCTCGAACACGTTGACGACGGAAAAGTCCGAGGTGACGTGCAGCATCACCAACGCCGTAAACGAGACCAGCACGAACAGCAATTGCGCCAGCGCCGTGGAGCGCGCGACATTCATCAGCGCGCCATCGCGCAACCGCGCGCCCAAAATCGGCACGGTGGACTGGATCAGGCCCAAAGCCAGCGCCAGCACCAGCGCATAATGTCCGGCCTCCGCGATCATTTTGCGGCTCCCTGGCTCGCCTGCGGCGAGCCCGGCATACCGGGCGTCTTCTTCTCGTAATCGTCCTTCCAGTGTCCCTGCTTCTTCAGCGCGTCGGCGACGTCCTTCGGCATGTAGGTCTCGTCGTGTTTTGCCAACACGGTGTCGGCCTTGAACACGCCCGCGCCATCGAGCGCGCCCTCGGCGACAACGCCCTGCCCTTCGCGAAACAGGTCGGGAAGAATTCCCTTATAGGTCACCGGCAATGTCGCGCTGCGGTCCGAGACCTTGAAACTGACCGCGAGATTATCGCCGCGCACCAGCGAGCCGTTCTCGACCAGGCCGCCGAGCCGGAACCGCTTGCCCGCCGGAAACTGTTTTTCGGCCGCCATCGACGGCGTCGAGAAGAACACGATGGAGTCGCGCAACGCGTTCAGCACCAGCACCGCCGCAAGCGCCAGCACCGCGAGCGACCCGCCGATCATCGTCAACCGCCGCTGCCTGCGCGTCATGCTCGCCCACCCATGCGAAGCGACGCCGTAGCCACGGAACCAGTGCGCCACCTCTCCCGAAGGGAGAGGTCGGATCGCATCGCAAGATGCGATCCGGGTGAGGGGTTAAGCCCTACCGATAGACCATTCCCCCTCACCCGGATCGCTCCGCGATCCGACCTCTCCCCGATGGGGAGAGGTGAAGAGACAGTGCGCTCTGGCCCTGCATTCGCAACCCGCATCTACCCATCCAATCCAAGATTCTTCAGCCCCTCGTTCAGCGCCCGCAGCCGCTCCCCGTCACCCGCCACGGCCCGGCGCGCATCCGCGCTGGCGCCCTTCGCCTTGTCGCGGTCGCCCATCACCATATAGGCACGCACCAGCCGCAGCCATCCCTCGACGTCGTCGCCGTTCTGCTTCAGGCGGCTCGCCAGCCGATCGACCATGCCCCGGATCATGGCGCTGCGGTCGGTCTCGGTCATGTCCTTGGCAGCCGCGATGGTGTCGTCGGACAGAACAGGCGCTGCGGGGCTGCCACCGACCCGCGCCAACGCCGCCAGCACCAGCGGACGCCACGACGCCGCCTGTGGCGCCTTCGCCAGCATGCCGCGCCAGATCGACGCGGCCTCGGATGTGCGGCCGTCCTGCTCGGCGGCGAGGCCCAGGAAATAGTTCGCCTTGGCCTCCTCGGCGTCCTGCGCAATGGCGCGCTCGAACTCGGTCTTGGCTTCCGATGTGACCACGCCGCCCGCCGCAGCCGCAATGGCCTCGCCGAGATCGGCGCGTCGCGAGGCGCTGTCGCCATTATGGGTGATGGAGTTGCGATACGCCCGAACCGCATCGTCGAAGCGGCCGAGTCTTGCCAGCACCGGCGCCAGAACGTTCCAGCCGCGGCCATCGGTCGGATTTTTCTCCAGATGCGCTTCGACCTGCGCCACCAGATTGTCCAGCGGCTGCGACGCCGCCGGCGCCTGCGCGCGTTCGGAAAGCGGAAAGTCAGGAAGGCGCGGCGAGCCGAGCGGCAGATAGAGCGCACCCGCCGCGATCGGCAGCCCGACAAAAGCGATCACCGCCACCGCGCGGCGCAAGGTGGTGTTGGCCGAGAACGGCGCGAGGCGCTCGGCATCATCAGCCGCCAGCAGACGCCTGACAATCTCGACCCGCGCCGCCTCCGCTTCGGACGGCCCGATCAGGCCTGCAGAAACGTCGCGCTCGATCTCGGCAAGCTGGTCCTTGTAGACGGTGGCCTCATTGCCCTGGCGTTGCAGCTTCGTGCCACGCCCGAGCGGCCACAGCACGGCGAACACCGCGGCAGCCGTCATCAGCGCGAACACAAACCACAGCGTCATGAAGGCCAAATTCCATTGCAACGCCGCCACAACGGGCGGCGCCGATGCGCCGGTTTACACCACGGGGGGCAGACGTGCGCAATTGACAATTGCGGTAGCAACGGCGGGGAAAAACTGCAGATATCAGGAAACAGGCGCTGTTTGCTATCCGAAATAAAATTCGACGCTCTGCGCGAGGTAGCCGCCGTCCTTATCCAGGCCCTTCAGATAATAGTCGCCGGACGGAAAATCATCCGGAAGATTGATGCCGAGCGGAGCAGTGCCAGAGGCCGGCGTGACGGGGCTGGGCATTGTCGCGCCCGAGGTCTTGTTCACGATGACAACACGGGAGCCTTGCGGGAAATTCTCGCAGCCTGCATTGACCTGATGTCCGAGAACGCTAACAAAATTGAGGACGGGATCACTCATGACTGGACGTTAAATCCCCTCCGCCATACGGTCAACCAGAAACGCGAATGGAACGCGTTCGTGATTAGCCCGTCCGCGTCGACTTGCGCTCGCCGGCAAGCGCGTTTTCCGCCGCGCGGCTCATCAGCGATGCATAATCGTGGCCGAACAGCACGTCGCAGAATCGGATCGCGGCCTTGACCTGCTGCTGCCGGAATGCGCGGGCGCGCTGCTCGCCGCCGCGCAGCGACTGCACCAGCGCCTCGGTGGAATGCTCGACGTAATGCTGCAGGTCGGAAAAGGTGCGCAGCGTCACCTCGTTGATGGCAAGCTCGCTGGCATAAATGCGGCACACCGCGACGAAATCGATCAGGTCCGCGGTTTCGTCGACCTCCGACGGGTCGAGCCTGGCGCTTGCGGAAATATCCTTGTCGGCGCGCTGGCGCAGCAGCCGCCGGACCCGGCCCGGAACGCTGTCGATCTCCGATTGCAGCGCGTTGGAAATATCGGCCCGCAGCGAGGTCAGCTGCTTGCCCCATGGCGAGTCGTTGCGCAGGTCGAGTTCGGTGCGAAGGCCGCGCACCCCGTCATGGATGGTTTTCAGGCGCTCGGCGACGTCATTGAACTGGCCACGCTTGATGTCGGCGCGCAGACTCATCGCGATGACGGAGAGATCGTGCAGCGCCATGGTGACGGCGACGCCATAGGAGGTGGCGGCGACGCGGATCTCGTCGTCGGACGCGGCGATCTTGATGGCGAGGCGGATGATCTGCCACGGCGCCGACAGCCGCTGCATCACCAGCGACAGCGCGAACGGCAAGACCAATGGCGTCTGCAAGGTGGGAACATTGAGCGAGGCCAGCACCGACGCGAGCTGCGAATCCGCGAAGATCCGCAAGTAGCTCGGCAGCCGGTCGTCCAGCGTGTCGAGCGCTTCGTGCGCGCTCAGCACGGCGCCGATCGGCAGCATGTCCTCGATCACGTTGGGAGGGCCGACGCGGGCCAGCGCGCGCGGCGCGTCGCCGCCGGGCACCGGCGTCGCAATCCTGGCGATGGCCTCGGCGGCGGCGAGCTGGAATTTGCGCACCGGCCTGTCGAGATCGGACGCGGTCGCGGATTCCCTTAAATTGGCCAGCGCCGTTTCGAATTCCTTGAAGGCGTCGGGCGCGCCGTCGCGAATCAGCCATTGCCAGATCGGCAATAGCGACGCGCGCCGGATCTGGCCCGGGCGGACCGGCAAATTACCTTCGACCAGGAATGGCTCCAGGGTGCGGAAGGTGAGCCGCGCCGGATCGTCGGTGCGCGGCCGCGCCTCGCCATTCGCGCCGCGGACGACCTTGCGCAATTGCTCGAGCACGAAGGCGGCGACCGCGACGTCCTCGCCGCGTTCGATGGCGCGCTCGAACTCCCGCATCAGCAGCGCCTGCGCCTGCGGCGGAAGCTGCGCGAGATAGTCCCTCAGCCGCTCGGTCGATGTCTGGCTCATGCGATCCGAAAAGCCGCCCATGCCCGTACCCACGCCAAAACGCGTCCGCCGGGTGTCATAACAGGGCCGGCGTTAAGAAGCCGTTGAGGAACAACAGGGAAAAGGCCGCCCTTGCCGGGGCGCGAGCCATGCGCCCCATGACGGTGCTGAGTTCTAGCCGACCGCGCTCCAGACCCCGTCGGTGCTGCGGCAGGCGGTGCCGCGGGCGATCTCGAGCTGTCCGTTGATGGTCACCGAATGCGAGTAGCCCCGGCACTGCGCGCCCTTGCGGTCGTAGGCCGGACCCGGAACGATGTTGCCGTAGCGGCCGGAAGCCGGGTTCCGCCACGGCATCGGCGCGCCGGGCGAGCCGCTTTCCAGCGCCTTGATCTGGGCCTCATAGGCGAGCCGCCGGTCGTCATCATTGAGCGCGGCGCCGATCTTGAGGCCGATCAGCCGGCCGAGCTCGGCATTGGTCAGGGCGTTGGACGCTGCGGTGCGATCAGCCGAAGCGCCGTTTCCGCCGAAGGCATTGGCCGAGGGACCCTCGCTCGCCCCGCTTTTCGACGTCAGATCGCACCCGCCAAGCGCCAGCGCGGTTGCGAGCAGCAGCACCGGCTTTGGATCGATCATGCGGGCTCCGGAGGGGCGATGCGGGATGCGACCCGAGTGTGCCAAGAAAGGGCAGAATTCGGGCGGGAACGGGGCAGCCGCCATGCGCGTCAAACTTGTGTTTACACCGGTTAAGTTGTAGCTACATAATAATTCCATGCGGATCGTATGGGACGAACCGAAACGCCTCGTCAACATCGCGAACCACGAGATGGATTTCGCCGATCTGGACGAAGCGTTCTCTGAAAGCTCGGTTATCGTCCCGGCGAAGTTCGATCGCCTGGCTGCCGTCGGTCGTCATCACAACGGCATCATCCTCGTGGTGTTCGTTGAGCTGGGGACCGAAGCGTTCGGCGTTATCAGCATGCGACCGGCCAGTCGGAAAGAACGGAAATTAATCGATGGGTAAAGTGCAGAAGAAATTCAAGCCGGGCCAAGGCTACACCAAAAAGGATTGGGACGACGTTCAAAGTCCTGAGTTGACGGACGAACAAATGGCCAAGGCAAAACCGTTCGCCGAAGTGTTCCCGGAGCTTGCAGCCTCGATCCGCCGGGGACGCGGCCCCAATAAGGCGCCGACCAAGAAGCTGGTGTCGCTGCGGCTGTCGGGACAAGTGATCGAGGCCTACAAGGCGAAGGGCCGGGGCTGGCAATCGCGGATCGACGCGGATTTGCGGCGGATCAACAAGATCAAGTGAATTTTGAGTCGCGCTCCGTCCACGTAAATGGGCGCGGTTAATCTCTCGGATTAACTCGTCGGGACCATTACAGTCGAAAAAACTGAGACTTGGACGATAACCAGCCCGCCCCAAACAGGGGCGAGCATCTAAGTCTTTCGGTTCAAATCAAGCGGCCTTCGCAGCCCGCTTTTTGGCGGTGCTATTGCGTAGAAGTCGCAATACGGCCTGCGGATCGCTCTTGATAAGCATCAAGTACGCTCGCAGACCCCCAAGGGGCCGAGTTCGGCCCTGCTCCCAATCTCGGATTTGATTGATGGTAAAACCGAATTCTGCGGCAAAATCGTCTTGTGATAGATTTAGCTTCTTGCGAATTTCACGGACGCTTATTTCCGGGGGAACATAGAGCTTGCTTGGCTTCGCATTCCCGCGCGCAATTTCCAAAGCCTCATTGAGACCTGCCGCGATCCTGTCAAATGCCTTCTTGCTCATCCTACTGCACCTTTCTATTCGTTAGCCCGGATAACCTTTTTTGATGCTCGGCCACGATGTTCTTTGTTATCACCTTCAACGCCGCCGCCTCTTTACTGCCAGGGTTGACTTCTCTCCTTTCGAGAAGACAGTGATGAGGTAGATCGGCATTGCTTCCCCTGAGTAAAACGTAATTGTTCTGTAGCCACCGCTCTTGCTCCTTCCGCGTCCAGCAATTCTCACCTTCCGGCAGCCACCCGTGTGTGCATAGTTCAATTTACTACGTGATTCACGTAACATGCATTTGTACGTAATTCACGTAGTAACGTCAACATCCTTATCAACCTTGGACATCAATTTATTGTTGCAGCGCCAGAGCTGGACGTTACACCCCCGGCAGCACCAGCTCTGCCCGCAATCCCCCGATCGGCGCGGTGCCCAGCGTCAGGCTCCCGCCATACAGCGCCGCGAGGTCCACCACGATCGACAACCCGAGCCCCGAGCCCGGCTTGGATTCATCCAGCCGCTGCCCACGCCGCGAGACTTTTGCGCGCTCAGCCGGCGACAGGCCGCGGCCGTCGTCGTCGACGACGATGCGCAGCATCGGCTCGACCTCCCCGCCGGCTCGCACCGCCGCGCCTGCCCGCTCCACCAGCACTTCGATGAACACCCGCTGCTCCGCCCATTTGCAGGCGTTGTCGACCAGATTGCCCACCATCTCCTCGATGTCCTGGCGCTCGCCGCGGAATTTTGCGGACATGTCGGCCTCGACCTCGATGACGATGCCGCGGTCGCGGTGGATCTTTTCCATGGTCCGGCGCAGCGCGTCGATCGCCGGCGCCACTTCGGTGACGGTGCCGATGATGGTGAGACGCGCGGCGATGCTGGCGCGCTCCAGATGATGCGCCACCTGGTCGCGCATCACATGGGTTTGCTCCAGCACCTTTTCGGCAAACGCATCGCCGCTGCGCGCGGAAGCTTCGTTGACGATCACCGACAGCGGCGTCTTGATGGCATGGGCGAGATTGCCGACATGGGTGCGCGCGCGCTCGACGATCTCGCGGTTGGCGTCGATCAGCGCATTGGTCTCGCGCGCCAGCGGCGCAATCTCGACCGGAAATACGCCCTCCAGCCGCTCGGCGCGGCCGGAGCGGATGTCGGCGATGGAATCGGAAATGCGCTTCAGCGGCGCGAGGCCGAAGCGGACCTGGAAGATGGTGGTCAGCACCAGCACGATCGACAGCGCCGCAAAGGTGCCGCCGAGATAGTAGTCGAAGGCGCGGGTTTCCTCGAAGATCTCGCTGGCGTCGCCGGCCACCATCACCAGGAACTTGCCGTCGGCGCCGAGATCGACCGGCCGCTCCACCATGCGCAGGGTCTGCCCTTCCGGGCCGTCGACATAGCCGATACGGATGCCGGCGGCCGTCAGCCCGATGCCGCGCTCCTCCAGCTTCGGCAGCTTCTTGTCCCACAGCGAGCGCGACGCGCGTATGTCGGGCTTCTCGCCATCAGTGCGCGTGACCTGCCAGTACCAGCCCGAAAGCGGCAGTTCGAACAGCGGCTCGCCGAGCGACTGCATCTGGTGATCCGGCGGATCATCCGGGGTTGCGACATCGGCGACCAGCGTGCGGAGATAAAGGTTGAGCCGGCGGTCGAAGGCGCGCTCGGAGGCGGCGCGATACACCGACGACAGCACGATCCCGGTGATCAGCAGGATCACCACCACCCATGCGGTCGCCGAAACGAACAGCCGCGTGGCGAGCGAGCTGGTGCGGCGGTTTGCAAGTTCTCTTTGGTTTTGCCGGGTGTCCATCAAGACAGTTCTGAACCAAAGCGCAGCAGAATTACAGCCTGGATGTGAACATGAAGCGGCGCCGCGCGCACGGAAAGCCCCCTCTCCCCGCTCTTTCGCGGGGAGAGGGTTGGGGTGAGGGGCGAGGCACTGCGCTTGCAAGGTTTGCAGCCTGTCGGGCCGGACCGGCGTAATGTGCGACCCGCAAATTCCGCACTCCGTTCGAATGCGGTGCCTCGCCCCTCACCCGGATCGCAAGAGCGATCCGACCTCTCTCCGCGAAAAAGCGGGGAGAGGTAAAAAGCCGTCAGTGCGCGTCGGTCGGCGGCGTCAGCAGGTAGCCGAGGCCGCGCACGGTCTGGATGATGTCGACGTCGAGCTTCTTGCGGATGCGGCCGACGAACACCTCGATGGTGTTCGAATCGCGGTCAAAGTCCTGGTCGTAGAGATGCTCGACCAGTTCGGTGCGCGACACCACGCGCCCGGTGTGGTGCATCAGATAGGCCAGCAGCCGGTACTCGTGCGAGGTCATCTTGATCGGGTTGCCGGAGACGCTGACCCGCCCGGTGCGGGTATCCAGCGACACCGGCCCGCAGGTCAGCTCGGACTGCGCGTGGCCGGCGGTGCGGCGCAGCAGCGCGCGGATGCGGGCGAGCACTTCCTCGAGGTGAAACGGTTTTGCGACGTAGTCATCGGCGCCGGCGTCAAAACCCTGCACCTTGTCGCTCCAGCGGTCCCGCGCGGTGAGAATCAGCACAGGCATGATACGCTTGTTGCGCCGCCACGCCTCCAGCACCGAGATGCCGTCCATCTTCGGCAGCCCGATGTCGAGCACCACGGCGTCATAGGGTTCGCTGTCGCCGAGGAAGTGTCCCTCCTCGCCGTCGAAGGCGCGATCGACCACATAGCCGGCGTCGGTCAGCGCCGTCGTCAGCTGACGGTTGAGATCGGGGTCATCTTCGACGACAAGCAGGCGCAAGATGGTCTCCGCGTTTTGAATGACACAGTTGCCATCCACATGAGCCTCACCGCGCGTGAATGCTCCATGAACAAGTGATAACCCCGAAGGTTACTTTTTCTTCACAACTGCCTTCAGCAATTTTTCGATGGCGCCGGGGGTGTCCTGGCCGGTGGCGGCGCTGAGTTTTTCGCGGGTGCGGCCCGAAATATAGACGCCGAGCACGCCGAACCGGAATCCCCAATAGGCCACCAGCAATGTGGTGGCGCCGACCAGCGCGTTGATGGTGGCGATATCGCCGGTCCAGAATTCGTGCACCAGCACCAGCCACAATGCGGCGCATTCGAGCGTGAGTTCGAACGCATAGGCCGGCCGCCACCAGCGCTGCACCGGATCGCTGGAGGCGATCTCGGCGCGGATGGTGGCTTGGGTTTCGGAAATCGCGGTGCGTTGCGTCTCGGCCTCGGCGCGGATCATTTCCGCCCATTGCGCTTCGGCCTCCGCAAGTTTCGCCGGATCGGCCGCCGGCAACGCGGTCTGCACCGCCGCCGGCGTCGGTGTCACCGAGCCGACAGCCTTGGCGAGGATTTCACCGGCCACGCCGCCGAGCGGACCGCCGAGCGCCGAGCCCAGCATCGGCGCGCCCAATGAGATGACTTGTTTTGCAAGATCGCTCCAGTCCATCATAGTGGTCCCTTTATGCGTTTGAACGTGATCACTTCACCCGAATTCGCGATCGGCGCGGCGATAAATCTCACCCTGGTGCCCCGAACGCAGTGCAGCGGATGGCTCTAGCGGAGCGGTTTTTCGAACCGCACATTCTGCCGTCATCCTGAGGAGCCGCGCGCTTGCGCGGCGTCTCGAAGGATGGCCGCGAGCGCTTGTGGTCCATCCTTCGAGGCTCGCCGAAGACGGCGAGCACCTCAGGATGACGGCGGTGGTGATTGGTGGCAGATGTGTTGAGTCCAGCAGGGCTCGGCCTTCACATTCACTTCCCGCGGAATGCGGTGACCATCGCGGCGAGGAATCGCACCAGCATGGACTGCGGTTTCATTGCGGACGGCCGTGCTGGCGAAACCGACGCGGGCTTGCGCGTACTTCCCGCTGCCGGCGCAAGCACCATCGGCGCCGAGCCGAGCGCCGCCTTCCATTTTGCGAGCCACATCTGGCGCTGCGCGAGGCCGACGGTGCCGCCGTTCAGCCGCCTTGTGACGCCCAGCACGTCGTCGGCCTTGGCGAACGGCAGGCAGCCGCACAGGATGAAATCGGCGACGCCACATTCGAGAAAGCGCGGGGGATCATTGACGAGGTCGGGATGGTTGAGGAGATCGAGCCCGGTTGCCTTCGAAAGCCGCGCATAGCCTTCGCGCCCCGTGGTCTGCACCGCGCCGCGGCCGCGGAAATTCCAGCCGTCGTCGGAGCCAACGGCATTGCCCATGCGGCCGTTGTAGACCTTGTTGGCGAGCGCGCGCGGATTGCCGGCGTAAGGCGCCGCCATCGCCATGGCCGGAAAGCGCGACGGCCACACCTGCATCATGCGGCCCGCCGTGTAGTTGAGGTTCTCGACCACATCATGCCCGCCGCCGCATTCGTGACTGATCTGCGCCATGACATGGGCGGCCAGCAGCGGCGTGGTGATGCCGTATTTCGCAAACACCACCGGCGCGCTGGCGATGATCCCCGCGCGCAGGCCGGGTATCTTTGCGTCTCCATTGGGCCACAGGCGCGACAATGCCTCGCCGAAAACGGCTGCGTTGGCTGACATTTTGATTTCCCATAAAAAAAAGCCGCCACCAAGCGGCCGAAAAGTTGAGTTCAGCGCTTGTTCGCGGAAAAGTTGCAGGGTAGGAGAGGCGATGATGCCGCCTGCTCCGGATCACTATGACGGCC
This sequence comes from Bradyrhizobium sp., assembly GCF_036009065.1. Lineage (GTDB taxonomy): Bacteria > Pseudomonadota > Alphaproteobacteria > Rhizobiales > Xanthobacteraceae > Bradyrhizobium. The sequence goes on from NZ_DASYMN010000314.1 coordinate 19,881, forward strand.
AGCGGCCCAGCCGCCGCGATGGCGGGATCATCCCTGCGCTATCGAGGATGCCAGCGCTCCATCCTGGCCGCGATGGGTTCCAGTTCAGAGGCCTCGGACCGGTCGCTTGGATGGGTCGTGAACTGACCTTCGGACGCGCGCTGGCAATCTACGTCGCTCTGTTCCTGGCACTGACCCATCCGTTCTGGATGTTTGGCGAAGTCGTTGCGCCATACCGGTTCGCTGGAGAAGCAGGGACGCTTGCCACACCGTCGGCGTATCTCGAGAACGCCAAGTTCTCGGATTACTGGCACTTCTTCATCCCGGAAATTCAGAACCACATGCAAGGCCCGCGGTCGGGCTGGCTTGCGCTGTGGACCAGCAACAACGAAATGGGCCGGCCGCTCTATCATGGCGGTTTCAGCAGCGTCTATTTCCCGGCTTGGGTTGTTTTGAAGTTCACCGGCAATCCGGCTCGATTGCTGACCGTCATGTCGCTGGCTTATTGCTTCCTGACAGGGCTGTTTTTGCTGTTCCTGTGCAAGGAACTGGCTTTGAAGCCTCTCGCCGGGCTGATTGCCGCGGTAAATGCCGCTTCAGCGCCGCTCCTGATGTATTGGCTGACCTTCCCGATGTTTCCCGCCACCCTCTGCTGGTCCGCCGGGGCGCTATATGCGCTGGCGCGCATGGCAAGGAGGGAGGTCGATGTAGCGGGCGGCGCCGTTCTCGCTTTCAGTTGCTACAGCCTTTTCATCGTAGCCTACCCCCAAGCGGTTGTTTTCAACGCTTACCTGCTGACCGGATATCTGCTCTGGAGTTTCAACCGGCGCCGGAAATCCGCAGGCACGGCTTCGGCCGTCAAATATCTCGGCACTGTCGCTGTCTTCGGCGTAAGCGGGATCTTGCTTTCGGCACCCGTCATCCTCGACATTGCCGACACCGTCGCGCGCTCCTCTCGCATCGCGACCGACCCGTCATTCTTCGTGACGGTGCTGCCGAGCATCGATTCCATCGCTGCGCTGCTGCGCATCTTCTCGCTCGGTACCTTCCCCGAACTGCTCGCAAATCCGGTCGCGCCATCCTTCCCGTTTCCCTATGACGGGCTGAGCATCACGCCGGTCGTTCTTTTCCTTGCCTTCTTTGGCTTGCTGCGATGCGCGCGAGAGACGTGGGGCTGGTGGCTGGCGATCGTCATGATCTGCGCATTTGGGTTTATTCATCCGCTTTACGAATTTGGCATACGTCACCTCGGCTTTAATCTCTCGCGCGGCTCGCCTCTGGGTACTATCTTCCTGCCGCTAGCCATCATTTCGGCCTACGCCGTGAACGCGCTTGTCCCGCAATCCGGCTCGCGGACAGCGGCGGCCAGGATGTCGATATTTGCAACCGCGCTCAGCTTCGCCGTTGTGCTGGGCTTCTACTGGAGCACCGGGCTGCCGATCAGGTGGAGCATGGCGCTGACAACGGCAGCCGTGGTCCTGCTTCTTGCCGGAACGCTGGTGTGGCCGCTCGGGTCTTTCGCCCTGATCGCGGCGTTGATCGTAACCGGCGTTTTCATTTCCTTCCCTCTGATGCTGCGGCTTCCCGCGAACGAGGTGATGCGGAATTCGGATCCGGTCGACGCGGTGATGGCGGCAACCCCCCCCGGAGCACGAATCGCTCTGATCGCCCCGGGCGTAGCCCTGTTGCCTCCGAACTCGAACGCTATTTTTGGCGTCGCGTCGGTTCACGGCTACGATAGCCTGTCGTCGCGTCAATATCAGAGGCTGCTCCGTGAACTCGGCGGAGAAACCAAGCAATACGGGCGATGGAATGACATGATCGCCCCCGACTACGGCAGTCAGGTGTTCTGGATGAGCAACATCGGCCTGGTGATCTCGCCGACGCCGATCCTTCATCCGAATCTCGAAAGCGTCGGCGCTCAAGGGGCGCTCCACCTCTATCGCGTCCTCGAGCGCATGGGGTGCTGCTTCCAGTCAACGACCGCAACCGGCGCCGGGCTCGACGACTTCTCCCTGGCCGGCCGCGAGGGGACTCGGCCCACCAGGACCAGCAACGAAGGCGACACACTGGAATTCGAGCTTCACGATTATCCGGATAAGGATTCGGTTTTGACGCTGAGCCAGCAGTATCATCCCTATTGGCGCGCCTCGGTCAGGACCGCTTCGGGATGGCAAGCCGCGCGCACAATTCGGGTTCAGGATTTCTTTCAGGGCGTGGTGATCCCCGCCAATGCGCGCCTGGTCAGGCTGGAGTTCCTGCCATTTGCGCGTTTCGCTTGGCTGGCCCATGTGTTCTGGGTCATCGCCCTCCTTTACGGCTGTTCCAGACTGGCATCGAGCGCACTGCGACCGGGCGCCCGGTCGGCAAAGTTTGGCTGACGCTTGCCTGCCGGGTCAACTGGCGGGACTGCAGAAGGGGTTGCTTGACAGGCTGTTAGGATTTAGATCGGAAGATCGGAGCAACGAGCAAGGACCTAGCCGTGGCCCATCAGTTCGACGACGATATTGCCTACGAGACCCGGCGCCCGCCTCGACGCAGGCGTTGGGTCTTGATCGCCGTTGTCGCTGCGCTGGCGATGTTCGGGGTGGCCTCCGCCTTGTTGTGGCGCAGCTACGGCCTTCCGGCTTTGCCATCCTTTGCGTCGGGTGTGGCACCGGGCGCGGCATCGCCGGCGGACATCCCGGACAAGGTTGTCGGGATCAAGGATTTCCAGGCCTTGCAGCAGCAGATCGCCGGATCGCTGCAATCCAGCGCGCAACTTGTTGCGGCCCAGCAGGCGGAGATCAAACGGCTGTCCGACCAGGTGGCTGCGCTGACCGCAAAGATCGACGCGCTGCAGCCGCCCGCAGCATCGGCGCAAGCCTCCGCTCCTGTCCCGCAGGCGCCACCGCCGGCGGCCCCGCGGAAAAGACCCGCCGCCAAACTGCCACCGGGAATCTCGACCGGAGGCGCTCCGCTGCCGCTGACGGACCGCTGACCCGCAGCGGATCGTTCAAGATAAAACGCGTCGGGCAAGGCACCTTCACCTTTCCCGCGTGCGGGGAGAGGGAGATCGCCCCACCTTTCGGTTCGAACGCCTAAATGTACTGTCCGCCGGCGCTGGTCGACCCCGCCGCGTTGCCCGGCAGATAGGTCGCGCCGGCGCCGCCGCTGGAAATCGCCGCATTGTTGGTTGCCGAATAGCGCACCCCCGTCGCCGCGCCCGAGAAGGTGTTGCCGTTGACCAGCACCGTGCTGCCAAGGTCGGCGTTAGCGAATGCGAGGGAAAACGCCGGCGTGCCGGTCAGCGTAATGGTCCTGCCCTGCACCCGCACGATGCCGTTGCCCAGCGCGCTCCAGTGATTGCCGGCGCCGCCGTCGATCGCGTAATTGCCGGACGCCACGATCCTGCCGCCGTCGGTGGCGCGCACCTGTTGCGAGCCGCAGGTTCCGAACGTCAATGTTGAGAAGCGGATCGATCCGCTCGAGGCGTGCAGCAGGAACGCGCCCGAATTGGTCAGCTTGAACCCGGTCACCGTCAGCATCCCGCCGCTGACCACGGTGATGCAATCAGTGGCGCCGGTGGAGAGCAACGCATTCGCCGGCGTCGATGTGTTGCCCTGCAGCGTCACGGTGCCCGAGCCGACCCACGGCCCGGAAACCATGACGGCTCCGGCATAGGTGCCGTCGGCGGCCTGGATGGTGACGTTCCAGATCGACAGGTCCAGTGCCGCGACGGTGTCGATCGCCTTCTGGATGCTGAGAAACGCGCCGCCGCTGGAATTGGCGAGGCCGCTATTGCCGTCGGAGCCGTCGGTGCGGACATAGTAAGTGCGGTTCGCCGTCAACTGCTCGCGGACGCCGAGATTGGCGCGCGCAACAGCGGTGCTCGCGAGATCGGAAAGATTATTCGCCGCCACCAGCAATCCGGTTGCGCCCGCGATCAAGCGCCAGCGCGTAGCGCTGCCGTCGTAACGCAGCATGGCGGCCTGCTTGGCGGCAAGCGTGAGGTTGGCCCCGAGAGCAAAACGGTTGGCCGCTGACGATGAGGTACTCTCGTCCGACAGCAGGATGGGCTGGCTGCCGATATTGACGAGGTTGACGACACGCCCCTCCGCGCCGCCGGCAAGGCCGGAGACCGTACGCAGCGCATCCGACGACAGTTGCAGCACGGTTGCGGCCGCGGCGCCGGCCGGATTGTAGTCGTTCTGGTTGGCGGTGATCTGCGGCGGCGAAATGACGCCTGCCAGCGCCAGCCCGCGCGGCAGCGCGAGGTTGCCGGTGCCCTGATCGACGCTGAACGCCTCGACCCAGGCCGATCCGTTGGCGGACACTTTCAGCTTGAACGCATCGGAGCCGGCGAGGCCGAATTCGGCGCGTCCGGAAAAGGCGTCGGAGAAAACCACCGAGGCGGTTTTCGCCGCGCTCTCCTTGGAGATTTGCAGCCGCGCGTCGCCGCTACCGCCATCAGTGACGGCAATCGCGCTGAGCAGCGCCGCGTTGGACTTGACGCTCAAGAGATTGGGAGAGCTTGCGGTGGTGTTGATGCCGACGTGAACGGCGTTGTCCAGCGTCACCGGCAGGTCGCGCAGATCGCGCCAATGCGTGCCGTCGAACACGAACATCACGTCGTCGGCCGCCGACCAGATGCACCAGCCTGACTTCGGCACCAGGAACGCCCAGGCGCCGTCCTGCCAGGTGGCGATCGCATTGCCGTGCCCCGCCCACGCGCCGGTCGCGCCCGCGGCCACGACATGGCGCTCGCCCTCGGCAGGCGATGGCGGCGGCGACGTTCGCGTCAGATCCAGCACCGCGACCTGGATCGCGGCATCGAGAATTCGCAGCGCCTCGTTATGCGTGACGTGCTTCTGCGCCTGGCTGCCTTCGATGAAGGGCAGCCCGAGATTGGGTGTGTCGGTCATGGTGGGTGGTCCGTATGCTCGCGATGCTTGTACAAGGCAATCAACTGCACGGGTACGGCGACATTGCGCGTCGGCAACTACCAAGGTTAGACTTGGAGAAAGCCGGGCCTTAGCGGATGAATCTTGAAGCAATACGCCGCAACGAAAAGCGTAAACTGGGTGCGCTCTGGTACAACGGAGTTTCCATCGCGATCGTCGCGGTTGGTATCTTCGCGCCCGCCGCCGGATTGATTTTCGATCCGGAAAGGGCCAAACGGAGCGTGGACGCTTTAGGTTTTACTCTTCTTGGATCAATCGTGGCCGCGCTTATATTGTTCGGTATCGGTAAGACATTCCTGAATCGCCTCGAGGACCCGGAATGATGACGATCGAAACGTTAGCCATCGCAGCCCCGATTCTTGCCGCAACGGTCGTCGGGCTTTTCGCATTGGCGACAAACTATTTCGACGATAAGGCAACAGCGAAGCGCGCGGCAGCCCGGGCTGCTAACCCGGATGCAACACCGGGAGACTCTCTCGATCGCGAGATCGCGGAGGCCAAAACTGGATCGAGAGCGTTGCTCGCGGCTGCCGTTAAACAACTCGATTCTTTAAACAGACTTGAAGAGCGCTCCGCGGCTCAGACGGCATCACGCCTTGCTTTTGAACTCGCAGAGGATGGCGGTAAACAACGCTGAGCGAGAAATTCGTAGGGTGGGCAAAGCCATCGGGCGCGCGAATGCGCGCCCGATGCGTGCCCACCGCCACAGGCAATGGTGGGCACGGCGCAATCGCGCCTTTGCCCACCCTACGTCATCGCGTTAAACTGCGAGCGTCACTTCCGCCGCATGTCCCGCTCCGACGGTCGCGGAGAGCTGCGCGATGCGAACGTGCAAGCTGGTCTGCACCACGCCGAAATCCGCCACCTCGTCCGCGGCCGCATACAGCGCCTGCGGCGACGTGCAGGCGATCGTTCGCACCACGGCGGCGCCGGAAAGAATCTCCAGCACATACGCCTCAGCCGCTTCGCCGAGCGGCACCTCGACGCCCCAGTTATCGCCGTCAATCCGCGTCCGTCTGATCCACGAGATATGGATGCCATCGCCGGCGCGAACCGCGGCGATGTGAACCGGCGCCAGCGGCTTTAGCGCGGTGTCGCCGGGCGTCACCGTCAAGGCCACCGCCATCGGGTCATCGTGATTGCGCCCGGAAGCTACGATGCGCAGTTGCATCGGCCGCGCCAGCGTGTCGAGTCCGGCAGCGATCGCCACCATGTGGGCGCCGAGCACGACGAACGGCGCGCCCGCCGGCAATGGACTAGCCATCGCAAGGTCGCTGCCGGCCTGCCCGCGCAGCAGCCTCGACAACATGTAGGTCTGGCCGTCGACCAGTTCGGCATTGGCGAATTGAAGGATCTCCCACGCGCCATCGCCGTTCCGAACCGCCGCGGCGTTGCCGCCTTCCAGCACCCGGGCATCGCTGATCGAGGCCAGCGCGCCGCCGTACAATTTCACCCGCACCGAACTGGCGCGATCCCAGCGCGCGGTCGGGCCCGCCGGCAAATCATCCAGCGTCTCGCCGATCGCACACGGCGCCGCCGCCACCGCGGCGACTTCAAAACTCGCGCCGTCGGACGATGTCCAGATCGCCACCGAACCCGGCCACGGATTGGCCGTGATCGCCAGCCGCGTCAGCACCACCGGCGTCGAAGAATCCAGCGCCGGCAGATCCAGCACCGTCACCGCAACCGGCCCGAGCGCCGCCGGAATCGCCGGCACTTTCAGGCGCGGCGCCTTCAGGGCTAACGAAAACACTTCCGGATCGATGCTGCGCGCCTTGACCTGCCGCGCTTCAGTGTCGATGAGATCGCCGATCTCGAACAGCCGCCGCCGTCCGGCGAGCGTGAGCGCCACCACGTCGCCAGGCGCCAGCGCCAGCCGGTCGATGCCGAGCGCGAACTCCGCGCTCTCGCGTCCCGCCCACAGATCCTGCAGCCAGATTTCCGCGCGCCGGGTTGCCGCGGCGTCATTGGTGATCACGGCAAGGTCGGAATGCAGCGTGCGGCCGGCAGCGCCGACCAGTTTGCGCGAGGTCACCGCGGAGCGGCGATAATCCGCGACCGCGTCGGTGAAGCCAAAACTGGCCTCGCGCGGCAGTTCGGTTTCCTGCGCCCGCGTCAATCGCGCCACCGTGCCTGACTGCGGCAACACCAGGTCGTCCTCGAAAATCTCCGCCACCGGCGCGCCGCCGCGCGGGATGAACCGCAGCGTGCCATCCGCCGCGCTGGCGTCGAACGCATAGGCCATCGCCAGCGGCTCGATCATCGCGCGCGGCGACATCGGCCGGTCCACCACATAACCGTCGCAGCCGTCGCGCAACGCTGACGTGTCGACGCCCAAGACACCGGCATCGTCGAGCAGCGATCCCACCAGTGCCTCCAGCGGCGCAGCCCCGAGCCGCCCGGTCAGCCAGTGCCCGGTCTGCCAGTTCGGCCCGTCGCTCCAGATGTCGCTGGCCGCGGGAAACACCGGATAAGGCCGCGCGTCCCAGGTCCACAGGTGGATTGCCGAGACATCGACCATGCGCCCGCCATACACCGGCGAGACCGGGTTGTGCGCATCGTCGGCGCCGAATGCCGGATCGAACGCGCCGACAAAAGCTTGCAGCGCACGGCGCTGAATCAAATCGTCCCGCGCCCCGTTGGAAAAATAGGGCAGGTGGTTTTCCGAGGACTTTGGATCGGGAAACACGCTGGGCTGGTTGGCGCCCTTGTCGACGGCGGGGCAGCCGACTTCGGTGAACCAGACCGGCTTTGAGCGCGGAATCCATGCGGTCGGCGTTGCCAGTTCGGAATGAGCGGCGCGCTCGTAATGCAGGTTGGACCACCAGTTCCAGATATCCTTGGAGCGGAACACCCACGGCTTGCCGAGACCATCGGTGATGCCGGTGCGGGTTTGCGCCGCGCGCGCGGCATCGTCGGCGTAATACCAATCGTAGCCTTCGCCTCCCCTGACATTGCCGCGGAGATAGCCGAGGTCGTAGGTCGACGACGCAACAAGCGAATCGCGATGCGCGGCCTCGTCGCGCCAGTCCGCCAGCGGCGCGTAATAGTCGATGCCGACCGCGCCGATCGCCGACGACGCCCACAACGGATCGAGCGGGAAGCGCACCTCCGAAGCATCGACCACGTCGGCGCCATACTCGGTCCAGTCGGCGCCGTAGCTGACGATGGTGGACGAACCGACGACCGCCTTCACATCGGCCGCCAGCGTCACCAGCGCATCGACCGCCGGATAGGCGCCCGCGCCGGAGCGTACCCGCGTCAGCGCCTTCAATTCCGAGCCGATCAGGAACGCATGGACGCCGCCCGCCGAGACAACCAGATTCGCGTAATGCAAAATCATGCGGCGATAATTCCATGCGCCCCCCGAAAAGAAATTCGCCACCTGCGCCGCCGCAGCTGTCGTGCCCTGCGGCGAGCCCGGCCGCCCCGGCGCCGGATCGCAGGTAATGCGGCCGCGCCAGGGATAGGCCGGCTGCGCCGATGCTCCGGTCCACGGATCGGGCAAGGCATTGCCGGCGGGGATGTCCATCACCAGGAACGGATAGAACGTGATCTTCAATCCGCGCGCCTTCAGCTCGGCGATCAGATGCACCACGCTCAGATCGGACGGCGTGCCGCCGAACGCCGGGCGGCCGCCGATTTGCGAGACGAGATATGCACCGGGCCGCGTCACACCGTCGACCGACCACGCGGCGCCGGCGACGCCTTTTACCGCAACCTCGACGCCGGGCTGCACCGTGCAGTGGCCGGCGCGCAAATCCGACCCGAACCACGCCACCACGATGGCGACGCGTTCGAGATTCGGGCACACGCCCATGAGATCATCGAGCGCGGCCTGTACATCCGAGGCCGCGCTCGAGACGTGGCGATTCTCTTGGCGCGACGTGCCTGGCGCGAGAATGCTCACGAGCGCAGATGGCTCATAGCCGAATTCGGTGGTGCCGGGGATCAGCGTCACCGCGCGCACCATGCGCTCGAGCGCTCCGACCGGCCGGACGATCTCGAACGACAATTGCGGAATGCGGTTGCCGAAATCCTGTAGCGGCAGCCGCTCGAACACCACGTAAGCGAGCCCGCGATAGGCCGGCGAATTTCCGGCGCCTTCCTTGGCGACGATCAGGTCATCGACAGGTTGGTCCTCATAGCCGGGATGAACGCGGATGGTGAGATGCGAGGTATCGAGCGGCTTGCCGTCGGCCCAGATTCGCCCGACCTGCCCGATCACGCCTTCGCACAAGCCGACCGCGAAATTGCCGAAATAGGAATAGGTCGTGGTGGTCGTGCGCGGTCCGGAAGCGAGATGGCCCTTGCCGCCCGACGACGACGAGGTGCTGCTCGACACCACCTCCTCGAGCTGCGTCGCCCAGATCACCTGCCCGGCCAGCCGCGCGCGGCCATACACCCGCGGGATCGGCGCGCCCTCCGTCGATGCCATCACGTCGAGATCGGCGAGCCGCGGCCCGACCACATTCTGGTCGCCCGGCCCGAACAGTTTTTTGTCGATGATATTGCCGACCAGCGCGCCTGCGATCCGCCCCACGATCGCGCCGGCCGGCCCGAACACCGCACCCGCCGCGGCGCCCGCGACGGAGAGAACGAGAGCTGCCATGATTCGATTCCGGGAAAGATTCGTAGGGTGGGCAAAGCCAACGGGTCGCGCGAATGCGCGCCCGATGACAGGCTCCGCGTGCCCACCAGACATACACAACCGTCATCCTGAGGAGCCGCGCGCTTGCGTGGCGTCTCGAAGGATGGGCCACCACCCGCTTCCATCCTTCGAGGCTCGCTTCGCTCGCACCTCAGGATGACGACATTTGAAATGGTGGGCACGGCGCAAGCGCGCCTTTGCCCACCTGCGCCGCTACGTCATGCCGGGAAAAGCAAACGCGTAAGCCAGCCGTCGCCGCCACCATGGCGCGATCGCGACTTCGCAGACCTGTGCGCCGTCATGGGCGTGGATCATGGTGTGTGTGCTCGCCGCGATCGCGACGTGCTTTGCGACGAACCCGTCGCGCCAGCGGAACAGCAGCACGTCGCCGGCGGCGAAATTTTCGCGCGCGACGGGAATGAGATGACGCAACGCCGCGTCGGCAAGCGACTCTTCGCCCCTCGCCTCGGCCCAATCCGGCGCATAAGGCGGCGCCGCCTCCGGCTCGTCGCCGACGCACGCGCGCCAGACGCCGCGCACCAGCCCGAGACAATCGCAGCCGACGCCCTTCAGCGAGGCCTGATGGCAATAACGCGTGCCGATCCAGCTGCGCGCCTCGGCGACGATCGCGGCGCGGGTGAGAGGTGGGGTCATTGCAAAGTGTCCCTGCTTCACCCTCCCCTGGAGGGGGAGGGTCGCTCGCCTCGACGATGCGCAGCATCGTGCGGCGAGCGGGGTGGGGTGAATGTTCATCCGCTGCGCTGCCCTTGTTGCTACACCCCACCCCGTCGCGCATCTCGCTTCGCTCGCTACGCGCCGACCCTCCCCCTCCAGGGGAGGGTGAAGCAAAGCCCCTACCCGGCCGCCACCGGCGGCGACAACGACAGCCCATTATTCCCCGGAGCGCCCTGAACCGGCGAGGCGAGCAGGAAATCGTTGCCGGGGATTTGCGGAAAGCCGCGAAAGTTGTCGGTGTTGGCAAAGCGCGCGCGGCAGGTGGCAAAGCGTTTGTCGCAGCCGGCGGTAACCGTAAAACTGTCGCCGGCCGCGATCGCTTCGGGCATCGCCTGCCACAGCGTCAGCCGCGCGTGGCCGGCGGCGAGGCGATGCTCCTTGACCTCGATCGCCAGCCCCGCATCGGCGCCGCCAGTCCATGTCAACCGGCCCAGCGAAAACCATCCGTCGGTAAAACCATCGAGGCCGGAGGCAACGAAGATCGAGCTGCCCTCGACGACGCTGACCGCGCCGGTGCCGCGCAGCGCCGGATTGGTCAGGTCGACCTTGCACCTGAGATCACCGAGATCGGCGCCGCATCTGGCGGTGTAGAGCCGGCCGCTCTCCTGCGACAGCAGGTCCGCGAGCCCGCGCAGCTCGGCGACAAAGGCCTGCCCCTCGCGCCTGACCTCGCCGAGCGTGCCGCGCGCGGTCAGCACCGTCAGCGACGGATCGCTCCAGTCCACCAGCCAGGTCTCGACTTGCGCCGCGTCGTAGCGCCCGGCGGCGAGGTCGGCGTCGGTCAGCGCATCATCGGCGAGCGCGCCGGAGATTTCCGCGCCGTCCACCGAGAGGTCGAAGCGGCTGGCCGCTTCGGAGGAGGAAAACCCGGTGCCGGCACGAAACGTCACGCCGCCGACCACGAGGCCGCGATCATGATCGGTGAAGCCCATCACCACGCCGTCGCGCCGCGCCAGCTTCCAGCACCGCGCCAGCGTGGTGACGCCGGAGTCGAGTTTTGTTTGCAGGGCGGCGGGGATGGCGCGCATGGGGTTTCTTTCTTACCCTCCCCTGGGGGGGAGGGTCGGCGAACATCGAGCGAAGCGAGATGTGCGACGGGGTGGGGTGAAGCCGCGGATGCAGCGGATGAACAAATCACCCCACCCCGCCGCGACTTGCAGTCGCGGCGACCCTCCCCCTCCAGGGGAGGGTGAAGTGACTCACACCCGTATCTCCAGCAGCGGAATTTTCGGGATCGCGCCCGCCGCGAATGCCGACAGATCGACTTCGAGATAGTCGGTATCGAACCGCACCGGCACGTCGAACAGAAATCCCGCGGTGATCGCGGCGCCGGCGGGGGGAATGTGACCGGCGAGAAACGTGACGACACCGGTGGTCGTATCGCAGCTGAACGCCGTGCCCGCGAGTTCAACGCCGGCAACCGCGACGCGCACATTGCCCGCCACCGGCTTGACGATCTCGCGCGCATAGGGCGCAAAGCCTGCGCCATAGGTCTTCACCAGTTGAAACGTCGCGCGCGCGCCGTCGCCGATGCCGATGCCCTGGTCCAGCGGCGAGACCGGCGCGCCCGGCGCGGCGCTGGAATGATCGAGCCGGTCGCGCCAGCGAAAGCCGTGCAGCTGCCCGCGCCGCTCCTCGAAGAACGCCACCACCGCCTGCAGCGCCTGCAGCGTCTTGACGCCGTAGCCGGCGTCATAGCGCCGCCGCGAATGCGCCCAGCGCGCGTTGCGCGCCTCGCGCCCGGAGCCGAAGCCGACGATATCGGTGCGCCGCTCCGGCCCGCCCGCGCTTCGAAGCGCGATGTCGAGTGGGAAGAGGATTTCGTGGAAGGCGGGCATGATTGCTTTCAATCAGCGATCGGAACGCTTCGTCCCGGTGCCTAGCAAAGGTAGGGGGTCGAATCGTCAGATAGAATTGGCCGAGAAGTTGCGGAGATAAATATGCCGATCGCGAATCAATGCGTTTGACGCACGAATTCTCCGGCTACAGATCTTTCATTCAATCGAGCGATTAGCCCCCCACGGAACTCTTCGACAGATACTCTTTCCGTCGCAACTATTTGATGCAACGTAAAGTTACAATCATTCTCAAACTGCCTAGTAGTAATCGGAAGCTCGTACAGTCTCCGACTGAGAACAGTGCCATGGGTCGGAACAGGCGGTCCGCGCTCAAATACACGAGGTACGGTTTGATCATAGACGCAGAACGCACGAACGAATTCGTCGCCCAATTTAACCGTCTCTTGCCTAACCTTCCTGCAAACGAACTTAAAAATTGCTAGGACGGTTTTTGTTCGCTGTCCAGGTTTGGTCGACAAAATATCAGTCGCAAGAGCTTCAATTTCCAAATCGTTGGCGCAATCTCTGATGATGCTAAGCCCATCTTGATATACTTTTGAAAAGGCTGCTCTTGCGAGACGACCGTCTTCGACATCGACAGGATCGACGAACATGCGATAGAGAATTTCATCGTCGGCTATCTTGCCCGGAGATTTTTCACCTATGCTGAATTTCTCGCATTCGCAAGCCGGAAATTTCTGCTCGATTTCCTTTGCGAGCTTTCGACCGCTTCCTTGCAAGGCCTGCCGACACTCAGCGCAGTGCATAACTACATCATCGTGGGCAGGTTCATCACGCTAGATATAAACATTTGCACAGCGGGCGAGGACGACGGACCCGATAAGAAATCCGAATTTTCAGCATCCTTATTTTTTGTATAAAGTTCAACAACGCCATCCGGAAGAAAAGTTATTGAGCTAAACAAACGCGAATCTACATCGTCGAACTCCAGAATTGGATCGCCGGATCGACTTAGTGTTGCAAGCGGCGAAGGATGCCAAACTTCCAATAACGTTAAAAACTTGATGGCTTCGTCGATAGCTTTCGTATTAGCCGCAGACGCCCCCTGACCATCCCAATCGTCCATATAATTCCGAAACATCTGCAAACGCGTGACGCTGCTCTCGATAGCGTCGGTCGAGTCGTAGGGCTTTCCCTCATGCGAAACTTCGACGCTAATCAATTGTGGCGGTCGCATAGCTGTAGGGGCTGAAATCTCGCACACGGTTGGCGCGGTGCTTAGAAGCAAGATAACAGAACCAAACGCAAAAGATGACGTACGTCGAACCGGGTACGGGACAGGTCCCATCAAACTTGTGGGCGAAGGTTGCGCGATCGAGAATGGAGCCGCTGTGGATTTTGCGTTCATTGTATCCCCACTTGAGAGGCTGTTTGTTTGCTGATCAGTTTGACGAAAAGCTCTTTCGACCTCAAATGCAAAGAATCGAACATTAAGATTTGAGAGTTAGCAATTTCGTCCTCATTATCAAGGGCTTCTGCGCTCGCGTTTGCCAAATTATTTTGCACCGCCGTCGTGATCGTGACCGCTCGAAAAGGAGGTTCGGTACTTCCCCGCGTGGCCGAGAAGTTTGCGTCGACATTAATTTGAACCAAGCGCTCTTTGCAACCTAGTGCATCCTCAAAAAAACCGGTATGTGAGTGCCACAATTTCTCGTTGCGAAAAACATGAGGAGCAATTAGGTCCGAGCAGGTATTCAACAGTTCTTCGGCTATGGGCTTGCCTTCCCCAACAAATCGAAACACGTCCTTATATTCCAACCGCAAATTTGTAACAGCTATAGAATGCAGTGCGCTCCTTAGGGGTGGTTTTAGTAACAATTGAATCCGTTCAAAGAACGCATCCCAACGAGTGTAAACGCTTGTCTGGAAATTAAGACCCTCGCGTGAGACAGTGAGAGCTTCCAAAGCGGACCGTTGCAGCCCCCCGCCGGGTATATTGGTCGCTTGCGACCGCATAAAGACCATCGCATCAACAGTCGTGGGCGGAGGCGGGCCCGCTGGCAAACCAATGGTAATTTGGACCGCATTAACGACGGATTTTTCGCCAAGCCCTGCAGCCTTGCACACACCCTCAGCGTCGCGGACAACCTTTTTCCAAGCCACCTCCGTAAGTGGCTGGGAAAAGTTCACAGCCGCAGCGGCAACTTCGATCGAATGGGCTTCATGCAACGGCTGCCAGTTCGACTTGCTATTAGTACTCATCGCTTACCGCAACTGGGCCAGAGGGATTTATAAAGTGGCACCTTGGCACAAACGTGTAAATGGACCGTCCAACCGAGATGTCTCATCATTCGTTGCAAGGAACAACAAGTCCGAAGAGAACAAAAGTCAACCGATTTTAACTCGCGGATTTTTCGTGTAAATATCTAATAACACTCTGTTTAATGCCTCACAAGCTCCGCTGCCCCCGTGCCACCGCACGCGCAATCTGGCCGGTAATGTAGCTTTCCGAGCGGCGGAAATTGTCGAGGTCGGGGGTGGCGATCTGCACGTTGATGGTGTTGCCGCCGCCGCCGGCGACGCCGAGCCGGCCGTCGGGGCCGCGCCTCAGCGGCATGATCGCTTCCGGACCGGCCTCGCCGGCGAGACCGACACCGCCATTGGTGAGCGGAAAATAGGTCGGCGTGCCGATCACGCCGCCGGCCGCGAACGGTTTTATCGCGCCGGAGGCTGCTTCGGTTTTCTTTGCCGCGCCGCCGACCCCGGTCAATCCCGACAGCAGGCTCTCGATGCCGCTGGCGAGCGATTTCTCCAGCGGCTTGAAGGCGAGACGCAGCGCGAGATCGGAGATGCGCAAGGCCAGCGACTTCAACACGTCGTCGAACTGCTTGCCGCCGGTGACCGAAGCCGAAAACGCCTGGGTCATCGCGCGCGCAAATCCGCTGGCGCTGGCGGTGAGGTCCTTTGTCTTCAGGCTGAGGCCGTCGAGCGTGCTCGATGTGCTGAGGAGATCGGTGCTGTCAGTCATGGGCTGCTCCTGCTCCTGCTTCCGTCATTGCCGGGCTTGACCCGGCAATCCATCCACTTCGAAAGACTCTTGCGAAGATTGATGGATGCGCGGGCCTTCGCCTCGCCGAAGGGGCTTCGGCCCCGCAGGCGGGTCAAGCCCGCGCATGACGACACCATCCGGAAACGCCTGCATCAGCGCATCGAAATCCTCACGCGCGATCGGCGCCGGCGCGCGGCCGTGCACGGCGATGATGGCCTGCGCCAGTTCGCGCGGCGTCATCTTCCAGAACGCATCTGAGGACAGATGCAGCACGCCGAACCCGAACTGCATCGCCGCGTCCCATGGAAACGGTTTTGTCACGGCGCCGGCCTGTCCTCGAAGGTGGCGGCGAGCAGTTCGGCTGCGATCCGCACATAGCCGGCGGCGCCGCCCTCGACCGTCATCGCCGCCACCTCGTCGTCGCTGACATTCTCTCCGGCGCCGCGCAGGCCGGCTCCGATGATGCGCACGAGGTCGCGCGCGGCCAATCGCCCCGAACCAAAACGTTCCGCCAGCGCCAGCAGATCGCAGGCATCGAACGCGGACTCCAGTTCCGCCAGCGCGCCCAGCGTCAGCACCAGCGTGCGCCTGGCGCCGCCGATCCCGGCCTCGATCTCGCCGCGGTATTTGTTGGGCATGGGATTTCCTTTGCAAGGCCTCGACAAATCGAGCGTCATTGCCGGGCTTGACCCGGCAATCCTCTTGAAGACGAATCTTGCCAAGGTGGATGGATGCGCGGGCCTTCGCCTCGCCGAAGGGGCTTCGGCCCCGCAGGCGGGTCAAGCCCGCGCATGACGGAGCGATGTTTTGGTATGGCCCCGGCTCTGCAACGCACGCGACTCCAGTTGCGCCGATCGATTGCTTCATCCTATGATGGGCTGGTTAGATCGGTTCGTCGGGGAGAACGATGCCTTTGCTGCGTTCGGCAATTGCAACCGGTTTGCTCATCATCGGCCTGCATGTTCTGGTTGCCGCCGTGGCAACCGAAGCTGTCGCCGCGAACGAATGTCCGTGCCTGAGAACCGGCAGCGCCTGTGTTCGCGATGATGCCTGCGAGGCGCGCAAGCGCCAACGCTGGAGACGCGCCTATCAAAGGCCTACCGTCGGCACTGACCCGGTCGCGCGGCGGTCCGGTTCCGGCGGCCAAGGCTCCCAAGGGTCGCAAGGCTACCAGGGCTTCAGACGCGCCGCGCCGGCCTCCGATTCCGGTGCGAGCCCCAAGATCATTGTCCGTCCAGCTCAAAACACGACCAGCTCCGCCCCGCCTGCTCGCGGCCCGCGTGGAACGCTACCGACCGCTCGCGCGCGGCCACGCATTCTCGAAACCGGCTACAGTCCGCTCGCCGAACTCGGGTCCGAGGCTGCCGGCTACGGCCTGTATTCCTACGCGATACTGCCCTCCGACTCGCGCCGCGCCGCGCGCTTTCTCGGCGAGGTGTTCAAGGAAATTCCGGCGATCGGCGACACCAGCGCCCAGCTTTCGCAGCTGAACATTTTCTACATCCCGCTGCGCAAGGACAAGCAGGCCGATTTCACGGCGATGCGGCAGGCCCCGGGCCGCGATGCCGCAAAGCTCGGCGCCGAGACCACAAAATCCTTCTACGATTACCGGATGGCGCGCGCCTTGCTCAATCACGTCTGCAACCCGCCCGATCGAAGCGTGCTGGATCTGTGCAATGGCGACCTGTCGAGAGGTCCCTACATCTTCACCTACGCCTCGCCCGCCAGCAGCATCGAGCCGGTGCCGCCGCCCTTTTTGTTCGTCGATCTCAGCGACGTTCACGAACGCGCCTTCGGCGAAATGCTGGCCGCGTTCCAGTCGCAGGTCAAGCAGGAGGACATCACCGACCAGGCGAAGATGCACACCATGCGATTGAATATCCTGCAGGTCGCGCTCACCGCCGCCGATTGGGTGAGCCCGGTGCAGAAAGCGGTCGCCGACATCGTGCGTTCGGCCACCGGCGGCGACGACAAGAAAGACGACAAGAAATAGGTGCCTGCGATGAAATTCGGCGCGACTCTAGCACTGTTCGCCAGCGTGGTTGCGATCATCTATGGCGTGCTGTTTTCGAAAATATATCCGCGGGTCGAAATCGAGAGCGGCATCGTCGCGCTGTGCGCGCTGTTCGGCTTCGTGACCTGTATCGCCGCGGTTGCGATCTGGAACAAGGTGACGGGCTCGAAATCGTCGTGAACCAGCCGCGCGACCCGTGTCCCGGACGCGGTGCAGCGTCTCTTGACGGTGCACCGCAGAGCCGGGACCGTCACAAATCGAAGCGTCATTGCCGGGCTTGACCCGGCAATCCATCCTCTTCGAAAGACTCTCGAGAAATGGATGGATGCGCGGGCCTACGCCTCGCCGAAGGGGCTTCGGCCCCGCAGGCGGGTCAAGCCCGCGCATGACGAAGTGTTGTTGTGTCGCGCGCTGCGCTGCGTCCGGGGCACGCGAACTCACCCCGCCGTGAACGTCAGCGCGCCCGCCGACTCCAGCGCGAGGTCGAACGTCACCTCGCCATTGTGCTCGCCGGCAAATTCGAGGGCGGAAATCTGGAACAAGCCCTCGATGGTGCCGAAATCCGGGACGATCACCTGGGTATTGTTCACCGCGCCATCGAAGAACGCCTGCCGCACCAGCGCGTCGGAGCTCGCGTCCTTGAACAGGCCGCGGCCGGAGATCGAGGCGCGCCTGACGCCGGCCCCGGCCAGCAGTTCGCGCCAGCGGTCCACCGATTCGGCATGCGTGATGTCGACCAGCTCGGCGTTGAAGGCGATCCTGCGGCTGCGCAGGCCCGCCACCGTGACAAACCCGGCGCCGCCGTTGATCTTGACCAGCAGGTCCTTGCCTTTTTGCGCGCCCATGGGCAGCTCCTTATGATGCGGGTTCGGTGACGGCGCGAAACCGCACCAGCGCGTGATAGGTGCGCCCGTCGGATTCGCGCCGGATGTCGGCGATGGAAAAGCGCAGGTTCACCAGCCGATGCCCGGTCGGGCTGAGCGGCGCATCGTCGAGCGCTTGCAGCAGCGCGCCGGTGACGACATGGGCCTGCTTGTGGCCGCCCTGCCGCGACCAGACGTGCAGCGTCAACTGATGCTCCTGCACCGCGCCGCCGTCGGCGGAGGCATCGACGATGCGCGCCTCGCCGAGCGTCACATAGGGAAACGCCGCATTGCGCGGCGGCTCGTCATAGACGTGGGCGCCGCCGAGCGCGGAGGTGAGCGCGGCGTCGGCGACCAGCGCGTCATGAATGGCGGATCGCAGCGCGACATGGGCTGATGGCATGATACTTCCTTCCAATCAAACTCAACCGTCATCCTGAGGTGCTCGCCGCTCTTGCGGCGAGCCTCGAAGGATGGCCACGAGCGCTGATGCGGCGTCGATCCTTCGAGACGCCGCGCAAGCGCGCGGCTCCTCAGGATGACGGCGGTACTTGTTGCGCGTTCTTTCACTCCACCCGCAGCTCCGCATCGACCGCGATGAAGCGGCGGTCGTCATGGTCGCGGATCGCGGCGATGCGATAGATGCGCGCGCCGTCGACCAGGCGGTGCTGCAAGGTGAGGATAAAATTGCTGCGCAGGAGTATCCGAACCTTCACCGTCGCGCCTTGCGCATCGGCCTCGACATCGGCGCCGCCGCCGCGCGCGGAAAACGGCGTCACCTGCGCCCACGCCGTCGTCAGCGTCGTATAGCTGCGCGCGACGCCGCCCTGCCCGTCATCGGTTTCCACCGGCGCCTGGACCTGCAGCCGCGTCTTCAATCGGCCCGGATCGATCATAGCGACAGCACCCGGTACGGCGCGATCAGCGCATCGGCGCCGGCCGGCAACACCGCGACGCCGGCGCCGAGCGCGGCGAGGCCGCGGTTCTCGTACCAGTGCGCCACCAGCATGCGCACCGCATGACGCAAGCCATCCGGCACGTCGGCGGCGTTGGCCCCGTAGCCGAGCTCGACGTCGAGCTCGATGCCGGCGGTGCCGCGCCCCGGCAGCGGCAGCGCCCAGCTCGGCGACGCGATCACATTGGCCGCGGCGTCGGCCACGAAGCTTGCGGCGTCGATGCTATGGGCGTTGCCCGCCGCATCGAACACCCGCGCCGCGATCACGCTGCGCAGCGGCCCCATCCGCAGGCTGAGGCGGCCGTCCACCGGCCACGCATCCCGCACAAAACGCCAGCGCTGCGTCAGCAGCGCGCGCCGGCTCAAGGCCTCGACCTGCGCGCGCGCCGCCGCAATCAGCGACGCGATGATGGCATCGTCATCGCCATGCTCGACACGCAGGAACGCTTTCGCCTCCGCCACCGACCACGGTTCGGCGGATGGCGGGATCAGCAGGATGGCGGACATGGGGGTAATCCTTTCTTCACCCTCCCCTGGAGGGGGAGGGTCGGCGCGTAGCGAGCGAAGCGAGATGCGCGACGGGGTGGGGTGAAGCCGCGGATGAACATGTCACCCCACCCCGACACGCGTTTCACGCGTGCCGACCCTCCCCCTCCAGGTAGGGGAATCGCATGTGCATGAACAAATAAGGAATCGCCGACGGTTTTGGTCGATATGTTCGTCCAACGATTCACCTTTGTTCACGCTTCGATTCACACATGCGATTACCCTGCCCCTCCAGG
>NZ_DASYMN010000315.1:0-8245 GCF_036009065.1 Bradyrhizobium sp.
CTTGTTGAAACCCGTTGGAGCATCGCAATAACTGCAGATTTGCCTGAGGTCAGATCCCGCAACACCGTCGTTCCTAAGTAGTTGAAATGACTCGGATACATTTTTGGATCAGGCTCTAAGGGCCACTGTCTCGAAGCTGCCGCAGCAGCAGCGCACGTCAGACGGCACAACGGCCCAGTGGGCGGCATCTTGTGTGCAGGATCTTGCCCGTTCGATTGAAGCGGAAGTGGATCCGCACCGGCTTGCCGTCGTGGCTCTGATAATCCAGCATCACGCCCTCGGCGTCGGCCGCCACGTCCTCCATGGCAAAGGATCCCGGAGAGGGGGCTGCCAGCCGCGGCCGCCAATAGGCTTCCAGTGCTGCCCGTCCGGTCAGGCTCTGTTGCCCGTCGCATGCGCATTCGAGGGTCGCTGCCTCATCATAGAGGTCCAGCAACGCGCAGATGCTCCGGCTTCTGCACGCGTCCAGCCAGTCGACGACCGTCGCAACTGGATCGGATTCGTCCCGCGAAATCGGCATTTGTTCCACCCTACCATCCACGCTGTGCCCGGGCGCGGATTTAGGTGGTTAATCATGAACGGGCTCTGAACCTGCCATTCAGTCTGCGTTTGGGTATGTCTTGCAACGGCAATGCGGCTTCGTTGCCGGCGAGTCCGACGTGCCAGCAAGCAACCTCACCAACCGGGCATCGGCATGGGATCAGCCTGCAAATTGGCGGCATAATTGATGTTCGGCGTCCTCCGCTCGCGCTTGTGGGTGGCGATGCGTGGCTTGGCGGGCTTTTTCAACCGGACGGACGGTGCATTGTCCCGAACGATATCAGCCGTTCGAACCACCTTGGGGACATCGACTGTTGTTGCCGAATTTGCCGGGGTTGCTACGCTCATCGACACCAGGCGAGATTCGACCGCCTGCGTCGATTGACGAAGACATCCCGCCGAAAAGAAAGGCCAGTGCTGATCCGCGCATGAATCCCCTCTAGCGGCTGCAGTTGGCGCCGATGCGCCGGCAACGGGCGAAACCTCCAGCGGTGCTTTGACGGCCCCTGAACTGCGGCCAAGCTCGGCATCTGCGATCAGCGGAAAAGCCATTATCGACGCAAGTGCAACAGCCCCGATGACGTGGTTTCGGCCAAGGCCCGATAGCGCTTTCATCACATTTTTCTCGACGCCGTTAAGGATGCGGTTCAACCGGGGCGATGCGGGTTTGGTTCCAACCGGCCGGGATAATTCGGCAGATGCCGCGACACTTCGCGCGCAAAAGGGGGATGACACCCGCGTCCTTTTCTGTCGGGAAAAACATGCAATCGGACGGGAACCAACGATTGTCCGCGCTGTTCGCCTTCTTTGCTCAACAAAAAAGGAGGCCAGCTTGAAACGAACACTGATCACAGGCGCGGTTGTCGCATCGGCGCTTTCGATCTCAACCATGGCGATGGCCCAGGGCGGAGCTCCGGCCGGCGCTGTCGGGGGCGCCATCGTCGGCGGCGCTGTCGGCGGCCCCGTCGGGGCTGCGGTCGGCGCTGCTGCCGGCGCCACTGCGGGCGGTATCGCCGACGACGCGCGGCCGCGCTTCCGCAGCTATGTCGTGGAACGGCGGCATCCGTCCTATCGCTACCAGAGCGAAGTGCGCGTGGGCGCCGAGCTGCCGAACAGCGGCGTCACCTATTACGAGGTTCCCCGCGAATACGGCACGACCCAGTACCGCTACACGGTCGTCAACGATCGAACCGTACTGGTCGATCCTGGAACGCATCGGATCGTTCAGGTCGTGGACTGAATAAAGCGTCGAGAGAGCCGCCCAATCGGGCGGCCCTCTTCCGAAACCATCCTGGAAGACAAACTGTGCCCATCATCCGCTATACCTGTCTGGTCGGCTCATTCCTGCTGGGCATGCTGTTTCTGTTGGGCGACCGGGATACGCCCGCAGGTTCACCGGCTTCTGACCGCTGGACGTCGGTGGATTCGCTGCGGGCCATGGCGCATCTTGGCGAGCGGGTTCAGGGACAAGCCCGTGACGTTCGCTTCGTGGGGACAGAAAGGACGCCCGCCAACCGCGACGACCTTGCGGAAATTGCCGTTCGAGAAAATCCGTTGGTCATGAATGCCCAGGCCAACATGGACCTTCGGAAAACAGCCAGCCAACCTGCCGCGGCTGTGGCCAAGCCTCGAAAGCAGAAGGTGAGCAACCGGCAGGTTCGCGTCCGCACGGCGGTCGCAGAGGACATACGGCGAATGCCCTCGGATGTTTTTCCGCCCTCTTGGTGACTAGCCGGGCATAACCAGGCATCTGCCTCACCAGGCGACGCCGGCAAGTTAGCTGGTTTGCAGTTCAGCAGGCGCAAAGGGCAGGTTGCAGCGGACAGAAGTTCGTCCCTCGCCGCGGGACAATTCGAACGTTCCGCCCAACGCCCGTACTCTCTCGCGCATTCCCGTCAGGCCGCGGCCCATCACGACATCCGCCGGCATGCCGACGCCGTCGTCCGAAATTTCCACCACAACCTGGCCGTCAGCGGCGGTGGCTTTCAAACGCATCCGGGTCGCCTGGGCATGACGCAGAACGTTGGTTATTCCCTCCTGCATCACGCGATATACCGTCTGCGAAACCACGGCATCGATTGCGTCAAGGGCCGGATCGATTTCGAATGCCACCTCGATCGCCGGCACCTGCGACCGGACGCCGCGAAGCAGTTTTTGGATGCTGGACTGCAAACCGAATTCCTCGATATGCATCGGCCTCAGGCGGTCCAGGATGCGGCGGTTGGTCAACTGCAGGGCTTCGACGGATTGCAGCGCCTTCTGCGGCGGCGAGTCCAAATCATCCTGGCCGGCCATGCCGTTATCGACCATGGCGATGACGTTGGCGCGGATCGCGAACAGCAACGGGCCGAGTTCGTCGTGAAGCTCGCGGGCGATATCACGCCGCTCCTCGTCCTGGATGGAAACCATTTTGCGCAGCAGGGCGCGATTTTCGCGATCGAGCTGCGTCAGGGTTGCGGCAAGTTCATTGGCCGCCTCGCAACTCTCGCGAATTTCCGGAGGACCGGAACAGGGGATACTCCCGGAGTAATGTCCGTCGCGAAGCCGCGCCAGCCCGCTTCCGAGATCGCGCAGGGGTTTCAGCGCCCCATCAACCGTAAGATAGGTGATCGCCAGCGTGACAAGCGTGAGCGCGGCGCCGGAGGCGACGATCGCGAGAAAGCCGATCCATTTCTCGTAGACGTCGGCCATCATGTCCGGCTCGAATACCAGTTCCCCGACACGTTCGCCCCGGATCAGGATCGGCGTGTGACGCGCCAGTTCCGGCAGCCCTAGCAGGCGGACAAACCAGCCCGGAACCCGTCCCGACGTGCTGCCGGCGGCAGGGTTTACCTGGCCGGACTGTGACGAGGTGCCGGTCCTGCGGAATTTGATGATGCCGGCGCCTGAGGTATTCAACTCGGCCACGAACGCATCAAGCGTCGCTTCCGGATTGGACGATGCACTCAACGCTCTATTGAGCGCGCCTGCAATCGATACCGACGAGCGGCCTGGGGGTTCGTTTTCGTCGACAAGCTGATCGGCGGCAAAAACCCGCAACAGAACCAGGCCGGCAATCAGGGCGGTCAGGAACATCGTGCAGAGAAAAATGCACAGCCGGGTTCGCAGCGAGTAGGTTTTCCACATTCGGATTATTCTAACCTAAAAGATCCCCCAAATGCCTGTTCAGACGGCGATAAAAGCATATCTACTGGACACCGCCCTCGGGCGCTATCGATGATTGCGGCGGAACGCATGAAAATACTTATTGTCGACGATCATCCCGTAGTTGTTTCCGGCTGCCGCTCGTTGTTCGCGTCGGACCCTTCGATAAAGATCGACGATGCCAGCGACGAAAAATCCGGTCATCGTGCGTGGCTGAGCAAACGGCCTGACGTCACGATCATCGACATCAACCTGCCGGAGCTTTCCGGATTCGAACTGATGCGGCGGATCCGGAAGGACGATCCGGCCGCGAAAATCATCATGTTCAGCATGAATGACGACCCGGCCTTTGTCGTCCGTGCAGTGGAAGCGGGCGCGCAGGGGTATGTATCGAAGGGCGACGATCCGCGCCTGCTTGTGAAGGCGGTCAGGAAAGTGGCTGCGGGAGAAAATTTCATCACGCCGCATCTTGCCGAAACCGTAACTTTCTCGGCCGCGGCGATCCGCGCCAGTCCGGCGTCGCAAATGACGCCGCGCGAACTCGAAATATTGCGGCTGCTGGCGCGCGGCGACAAGATCGTCGAGGTCGCCGAGGCGCTTGGAATTTCCTATAAGACGGTTGCCAACACGACGTCGCTCCTGAAGCAGAAGCTCGGCGCCAAGAACCATTCCGATCTCATCCGCATTGCCGTCGAGATGGGAATGGATTGAGCGTCACCATAGGTCGTTCGGGTAGAACGCCATCGCACTGCGCACGCTGTTCAGCGGCAGCAGGCGGGTAAAACGTTTGCCGTCGGAGCGTTCATAGGTCCGTAGAACCATCAGTTGCAGCTTACGGCCGGTGTTTGCTTCAACGCGCTTGCGACTACCTGGTTTGGTCTTTGTCGGCAGTGCATCGCGGCGCATGATATGCGCCGGCGCGGGCGCAGGCTGCGGTGCATCTACCGGCGCGGTCGCTTGCGCCGGCCGGCGAGCTTGCACAACGCCGGGTTCGGAAGGCCGCGCCGGCGCGCTTTCGGTGAATGCAGCCGACGCCGGCATTTCGACACTCGCCATTCTGGTGTCCGGCTCTTTGGCGGCGGCTGGTTCGGACCTTGCAGCTTCCGCCGGCTTCACGACCGGCGATCGTTTCCGCGCAACAATTTGCTGCGCGGTGTTTGCCGCGATTTTGGCATGGGGTTGCCAGGGATCGGGAGGGCGAATCAGCCAGTGCAATCCGGCGAAATAGCTGCCCAGCGTAATGACGATCGCGAGCATGTATCCCATAAGCCCAGGCATCACGACACCCTTGTTGGCACGAACTGTTCGTCCGTGCACGATCCGCGGAATTGCAAGTCCCGCAGCAACGCCGACTGCGCCGGAGATCACCGAAAGTGCTCTCCGGCGGGGGTATCAGCGATAGTGGCGGTGACGATGATGACCGCGTGCCCAGCCGTAGTGGTGACCGCGTCCTCGGCCCCATCCATAATGGTGGCCTCGGCCGCCGCGGCCCATATGACCGTGGCCGTGGCCATGTCCGCCCTTGACCAGCACGGCGGCGTCGCCGCCGTCGATGGCAAGCGCGCTTGCGGGAACGCGCGGCATCGCGAAAGCGGCCGTCGCCGAGGCTGCAATCGCCACGGCAATGCAGCCGGCCTGAATCAATCGTTTCATCGGGAATCTCCTCCGCCGCCTGGTGCGGCATTGGCACAAGTTCCCGGACAGATTTTTGTTCCCTGCCGGTGCCAGGGTGGGCCGCTCGCCCTAAAAATGTGGGTCTAATTACGGAAAAAAACCACGATTGCCGTTTTGTCCCGAATTTGATTTGCGCAGCGGAACTTTTTCCGGGTGAAATAAGAAGGCTCGCGGGGAAGGAAGGTCAAGCCGCCGCCGAAAGCCTGGTCTTGGCGTCGCGCGGCAGCGAGACGCAGACCACGGTGCCGGCGCTGAGTTTTGAGCGCAGCTTCATCGAGCCGCCATGCAGATTGGCCAGCGATTTGGCGATCGCAAGGCCAAGGCCGGAGCCGTGATAGGTCTTGGTCAACTGGCTCTCGACCTGTTCGAACGGCTTGCCCAGCCGTCGCAATGACTCCGGCGCGATGCCGATTCCGGTGTCGGCGATCAGCAGTATCACCGCGTTTCGCCGACGGCGGCAGCGGACGGTGACCTTGCCGCCGTCGGGCGTGAATTTTACCGCGTTGGACAACAGGTTGACGATGATCTGCTTGACCGCGCGGCGATCCGCCACCACCGGAATGGTGCCCTCGATATCGGTGTCCAGCGTCAGATGCTTGTCGTCGGCGCGCCCCGACACCACGCGCAAGGATTCCGCCAGCGTATTCGACAAATCGAGCATTTCCAAATCGAGCTTCATTCGGCCGGCTTCGATCTTCGACATGTCCAGGATGTCGTTGATCACCTCGAGCAGATAATGGCCGCTGGTCAGGATGTCGTGGCAATACTCCTCGTATTTTTCCGAGCCCAACGTGCCGAACATGCCGCTGCCCATCACTTCGGAAAACCCGATGATGGCGTTGAGCGGCGTGCGCAGCTCGTGGCTCATATTGGCGAGAAATTTTGATTTGGTCTGGTTGGCTTCCTCGGCGCGGTTTTTTTCGTCGGAATATTTTTGCGCGAGGTCGACCAGCTCGATGGCCTGCTGCTCGAGCGTGGTTTGCGAGCGCTTGAGGTCGATCACGGTGGCGCGCAGGCGAAGGTCGTTGTCGACCAGCTTCTGTTCGTGCTCCTTGATGCGGGTGATGTCGGTGCCGACCGAGACATAGCCGCCGTCCTTGGTGCGCCGCTCGGAGATGTGCAGCCAACTGCCGTCGTCGAGCTGCGCCTCGAAGGTGCGCGCGCCCGGCGGCTGCGCACTGGTTTCCTGCAGCCGGGTGCGGACTTCCGGCATGCTGCCGACCTCGATCACGGTCTCATAGGACGTGCCGGGCGTCACCGCGGAGTCCGGCAGCCGGTGCAGCCGTTGGAAATGCGAGTTGCACAGCACTAGGCGGTCTTCGGCGTCCCACAACACGAAGGCCTCGGGAATGGTCTCAATGGCGTCGCGCAGCCGCAGGTCGGCTTCGACCGTCTTCTCGGCGAGGCTCTTTTGCTCGGTGATATCGACGGCGATGCCGATCAGATGCGCGCCGTCGCCGGCGCCCTGGCTGAGCTCGCAGCGCACCCGCAGCCAGATCCAGTGGCCGTTGGTGTGCTGCATCCGGAAGGTCTGGTCGATGTGGTTGATTTTCGCGGAGATCAACTGGTCGGCGATGGCGAATAGGTCGATGTCGTCGGACTTCACCAGCGCGTTGACCTCGCCGAAGGTCAGAAGGTCGCTGCGGCTGTCGAGCCCCAGCATGGTGAACATCGACTGCGACCAGAAGATTCGGCCGCGCGACAGGTCCCAGTCCCATAAGCCGCAGCGTCCGCGATTGAGCGCGGTGTCGATGCGGCCGCGCACCGCGTCGTTGATGAGATCGCCCTCGCGCGCGCGCGTGGACTGCCAGTGGAATGCAAAGCCGAGAATCAGCACCACGAAGCCGGTGGTGGCCGACAGCGTCACCGACAATGCCGCGTCCGATCCCCACAGCGGCTCGATCTTCTCCTGGATCACGATGACCTGGCCGGGCAACGCCCTGATCAGGCGCAAGGTCGCCAGCGCGCTGCCGCCATTGGGCAGGATCATGTCGGTGACGCCGCCTTGCTGGCCTGGCAGTGTCAGCAACTGCGCCGCGCTGATGACGTCGAGAATCCGGTCGGTGTCGCCAAGCTCCGCTTCCAGGGGGACGCGGGCGAGAATCTGCCCATCGGCACCCGTGACGAGGACGTGGCGTCCCGCCGCGATGCCCCATGATGGAATGAAATCGGGCAGCAATTTCTGCAGCCGCTCCACCGACGCAGCGCGGTCCGGCCGGATCGTGCCGATACGATCGAGCCGCTCGGCGAGCAGATCGGCCAGCGCCGACAGGTCGCGCTTCATCGAGGCGCGCTTCTGCCGGCTCTGATCGATCACCTGAACGAAGGCGCCGATGCAGATGGTGATCAGGAAGGCTATGATGAGGGTAGGG
This sequence comes from Bradyrhizobium sp., assembly GCF_036009065.1. Taxonomy (GTDB): domain Bacteria; phylum Pseudomonadota; class Alphaproteobacteria; order Rhizobiales; family Xanthobacteraceae; genus Bradyrhizobium. Next base: position 7,731 of record NZ_DASYMN010000315.1, read on the forward strand.
ACCGCGCGGCGGAGCGCGGGTTCCGCGATCAACAGGCGATGATAGGCAGGTTTCGCGATCGACTGCGCCAATCCCTTGATCGAATCGGATTGGACGCACGCGCTCGCCGCGTGTGCGCGCGCCATGCCTTTGGCCCCCTGGAATTGTTATCGTCACCCGTTCGAGAGAACCCCCGGCCACTCTCGAATCACAGGGATTTGAATCGGTTTTTTTCGCGCTGTCGAGAGTCAACGATTCGTTAATGCAAAAAAAATCTTGTCCAACGGAGAATCATACCGCTGAAGTTTGCGCGGAGTGAGTCCGAAACAGGAACGCCGCCGTCGTCCCCGCGAAGGCGTAACAAGAAGACAGTTCTAGGGGGTCAAAGGCATGGCGCGTGCACACGCGGCGAGCCCATGCGTCCAATCCGATTCGATCAAGGGATTGGCGCAGTCGATCGCGAAACCTGCCTATCATCGCCTGTTGATCGCGGAACCCGCGCTCCGCCGCGCGGTCCCTACCCTCATCATAGCCTT
>NZ_DASYMN010000316.1:0-1598 GCF_036009065.1 Bradyrhizobium sp.
AAGGCGCTGACTAGCAGAAGCCGGTCGCGCCGCATCGGTTCGCCGATGCGGGTGGTCGACAGCCCCATCCCAAAGCGCAGGTCCTTGGTGTCCCGGAACTGCGGCTCGATGGTCCAGCGGCGGGCGTAGTGGTTGACCAGCACCGCCGCTGTCGCCTCCGGGTCGCTCGCGGCCAGACACCAGGGTTCCTTCATTGCCTTGGCATGCACGCACACCACCGCACCCACCTGCCGCCCCTGCGCCGTGACACGGGCATCGCGCAGCTTGCGGGCGCGTCCGCCCTTGCCGACCCATTCGGCCGCCGCTTTGGTTTCGTCGCTCGCGTCGGTGACGCGGATGTTGCCGCGGAAACGGATGACGTAGCCGAAGCCCAGTTCGCCAAGGAACGCGAACAGCTTCTGGTCGCCAAAGCCGCGGTCGGCCAGGATCGTGACCCGGCAGCCCGGCGGCATCGTCTCGGCCAGGCGGCGCAGGCAGGCATCCTCGTAGTCGTTGCGTCGGGTCGCGATCTCCTCCTTCCAGACGGTCAGCCAAATTAGCGGTGCCGCCCGGCCGTGGCCCGTGACCAGGCTCAGCACCAATGTCGATTGGCCATCGCGGTCGAAGTCGGTCCAGTCCATTGCCACCAGGATGTCTCGCTGCGCGCCGACCTGCTGCGGCACCCAGCGAGCGAAGCTGTCCCACACGTCGATGCCGTCGTTGCTCATCAGCCGGTCTACCTGCTTGACCGCATGCTTGGTCACCAGCCCGCGCGCCTGCGCCAGCGCCTGGCCGATCATTGCCACCGCCAACGAAGCGCCCGCCATCACCCCAAGCGTGGCACCCGCCAAGGCATCCACCCGCTTGGCGTGCAGGTCAGGCCCATATAGACCGCCGATGAACCCGCGAACGTCCCCCAGACGCCCGCGCACATGCTCCGCCTTGACCATGCTCCAAACCTATCCCTCGCTGACACGAAGCTTCTAGGGAGCGGCCGCGAATCGGGCCTATACCGGGTCAGCAAATGAGGGGATTCGTGAGCGTTTGGATGACCGCGGTTACATTAGGGTCAACGAACGACTCGAGACGAGTGCACCCGACGTCTGGGCAGTCGGAGAATGCGCTGGTAGCCCACAGTTCACGCACGTATCGCTCGACGACTTTCGGATCATTCGGGACAATTTAGCTGGCGGAAATCGGACAACACGCAACAGGCTAATTCCGTACTGCATGTTTACTGACCCGCCGCTTGCGCGTGTCGGTTTGAGCGAAGGAGAAGCGCAACGCCAAGGTATCACAGTGCGTATCGCGAAGCTGCCCGTGAGCGCCGTGCTGCGAACGCAAACGATTGGCGAAACACAAGGCTTCATGAAGACCGTTGTTGACGCAAGTGACGACCGCATTCTCGGATTTGTAATGATCGGCCCTGAGGCCGGCGAAGTCATGGCCGCGGTGCAAATCGCGATGCTGGCAGGCCTCCCATATACCAGACTCCGCGACGCAATTCTTGCGCACCCGACGATGGCGGAAGGTCTCGGCTCCCTGTTTTCGACTCTGCCACCCATGTCCTCACACAAGCCACCGCGTTCTGCTTGGCAGAGCGACGCTTGAGATGATAG
>NZ_DASYMN010000317.1:0-5406 GCF_036009065.1 Bradyrhizobium sp.
TGGCTTCGAGCAGGCGCGCATTGTAGCCGTCGATGTTGCGCACGCCGAGCTTGGACATTTTCTTGTAGCGCTCTTCCATCTCGCGCACCGCCCATTTCAGCGCGACCACCGCCTTCTTCGGGTCGGTGACGACGGGCGTCAGCAGGTGCGGGATGCCGTCATAGACGGACAATTCCAGCATTTTCGGATCGACCATGATCAGCCGGCACTGGTCCGGGCGCAACCGATAAACCAAGCTGAGAATCATGGTGTTGATTGCGACCGATTTGCCGGAGCCGGTAGTGCCTGCGATCAGCATATGCGGCGTGCGCGCGAGATCGATGATGATGGATTCGCCGCCGATGTTCTTGCCGAGGCAGAGCGGCAGTTTTATCGCGTCGTTGGTTTCCCTGGCGGTCAGCAGTTCGCGCAAGTACACCTTTTCCCGATGCGGATTGGGTAATTCGATGCCGATGGCGTTGCGGCCGGGCACCACGGCGACGCGCGCGGACAGCGCGCTCATCGAGCGCGCGATGTCGTCGGCAAGGCCGATGACGCGCGAGGATTTGATGCCGGGCGCGGGCTCCAGCTCATACAGCGTCACCACCGGGCCCGGGTTGGCCTTGACGATTTCGCCGCGCACGCCGAAATCGCCGAGCACGCCTTCCAGCGCGCGCGAATTGCTGTCGAGCTCGGTCTTGCTCAGGGGTTGGCGGTCCGACGCGCGCGGCGCGGTGAGCATATTCACCGACGGCAGTTCGAACTTGTCGGATGCTTTGCGCGTGGGAGCGCGGGGCGCGGCCTTCTTGCGCGGCGCGCGGGCGACCGGGGCGTCGTCGTCCTCATCGAGGTCTTCGTCGAAATCCTCGTCAGCCCGCGGCGCCAGCGCCGGCGCTGCGGGGCCCGCGCCAAGATTAGGCTCCTGGCGCTCGAATGAGATGCGCGGCGCCGGCGTGCTTGCGACCAGCCAGCGATAGGCGAGCGTCAACAACCGCCAGATTCGCGCCTTCGCACTCATGACGGCGTGAACCAGCCATCCCAGCGACACCGAGCCACGATCCTCTTCCTCGACGAACGGCGCGTCGTCATCCTCGATCGGCGTCAGTTCTTCTTGCCTGGCCCGCGAGCCAAGGCCGCCGGCCACCAGCAGCGCCGCCATCATCGCGGTAAACAGAATGAAGCCGAGCGCCAGCCGGTAGATCAGGCCGGGCGGACCGAACACCACTGCGGGTGCGCGCACCAGCGCGTCGCCGACCACGCCGCCGAGGCCGGTCGGCAGCGGCCAGGAACCGCCATGCGGCCAGCAACTGGCGAAACCCGCAGCGAGGATCGTGCAGAGAAACCAGCACGCGATGCGCAACGCCTCGCGGTCGAAGGTACGGTGGGTCAGCATGCGCCAGCCCCAGATCGCGACGGGCAGGATCAGCATGACGGCGCCGAGGCCGAGAATCTGCATCAAGAGATCGGCGCCGATCGCCCCGGGATAGCCGACGATGTTACGGATCGCGCGCGACGTGGCGTGGCTCAGACTGGGATCCTGCACCGACCAGGTCATCAGCGCTGCCGCGGCAACGCCGGACAGGCCGAGCAATCCGAGACCGGCGACCTCGCGCAGCCGCCGCGCCAGCGCCTCGCGGATCGACGCCGGCAACTGGCCGACCAGGGGAATGACACGTTCGATCGCCGGCATGCTCATAGGGCCCCGCGATTTGAATCTGAATAGGTGGATCGAAGCTCTGGCGCTTGACGAGTTAGAGTCGAATCGGCTCCGACGTTCAGGTCACCTCTCCCCGCAGGGGAGAGGTCGGATCGCATCGTCAGATGCGATCCGGGCGAGGGGGCTATCCGCAAGTTCGAGTGTGCGGAGACGCCCCTCACCCGAAGCCTGCGCTGCGCTCCGGCTTCGACCTCTCCCCTGCGGGGAGAGGTGAAGAAGGCGCTCGCGGGTCGCTGCGATTGCGAATTCATCGGTTCAACTCTGGTCGAGCGTCTGCACCAGGCGGTGCAGCGCTTCGGCGATGGTTTCGCTGTCCTGCACCAGTGCCAGCCGGATGTAGCCGTCGCCGGGATTGCTGCCGTCGGCCTGCTGCCGCGCCAGATAGCTGCCCGGCAGCACGCGCACGCCGGCGTCTTTGTACAATTTCACCGTTACCGCCTCGTCGCCGCCAAGCGCCGAGACGTCGAGCCACACGCAAAAACCGCCGGCCGGGCGGTGGTAGCCGTAGCGGTTGCCGAGGATCTGGTCGGCGAGATCGAATTTAATCCGGTACAGCCGGCGGTTCTCCTCGACATGCGCCTCGTCGCTGTAGGCGGCGACCGCGACCTGCTGCAGCGGCACCGGCACCTGCGGCGCGGCGACATTGCGCAGTTCGTGGAAGGCGCTGAGGAATCTTTTGTCGCCGGCGGCGAAGCCGACCCGCATGCCCGGCAGGTTCGAGCGTTTTGACAGCGACTGGAACGCCACCACATTGGTGAAATCGGGCCCGGCTGATTCCAGCATGCTGCCAGGGGCTTTCCGGGTGTAGATTTCCGAATAGCATTCGTCGCTGAAAATGAAAAATCCGAAGCGGTCGGCGAGCTGTTTCAGCCGCGCAAGATAGTCGCGCGAGGCCACCGCGCCTTGCGGGTTGGCCGGCGAGGCGATGTAGAACGCCACCGTGCGCGCCAGCACGGCCTCGTCGATCGCATCAAGGTCAGGTAGAAATCCGTTACCGCGCGTGGTGGGCAGATAGATCTGCTCGCAGCCCGCGGCGCGGGCGCCGGCGCCATAGGCTGGATAGAACGGATTGGGCATCAGGATCGCCGGCTTGTTTTTGCCGGCCATCCGCGCCGCGGTGATGGCGGCAAAGAACAGTCCCTCGCGGCTGCCGTTGAGCACTAGAAGCTCGCTGTCCGGATCGATCGGCCGCGGCAGCGTGAAGCGGGCGCCGAGCCAGTTCGCAGCCGCCCGCCGAAACGGCTCGATGCCGGTGGCGAGCGGATAGCGGCCGAAATCGGCGAGGTTTTTAGCCAGCACCGGGCCGACAAAGGCCGGTATCGGATGCTGCGGCTCGCCCAGCGAGAGCATGATCAGCGGCTTGCCGGGCTGGTACGGGGCCAGCAGTTCGGTCACCCGGGCAAACGGCGAGCGCTCGCTCTGCCCGGCGGAATTCTGGCTGCCCTCGTCCCTCGCCACGCCGGATGAAGCGTTCATTGCCATTGGGTTGCGCCAGCACTCTAAGAGCAGCCGGTCGCACGTCGAGACCAGCCAAAAACGGATCAGACCACCATAGATACGGCGAGGTTAAGACGCGATTAACCAAGGGAATTGGCCTTATTGGCCAAAAGGCCTGTGACAACCAGAAATAGCCCAACCGAGACACGATTACCATCGGAGGTTGTGGCAGTCTCGTGCAGTCGTGCGGTTCGACGCGGCGCTCGCGCGGGCCGGCATTCCCGTGGTGCGGATGCCGTGGGACGGCATTGTTTCCCGCCGGCAAAGCCTTCGCGCAATATCGCAACGCCGGAGGTAGTCGCACAGGCGTGCTGCGGATTTTTTTAACGGCGCTCATGCTCAAGTCGAGCAACTGCTGCTGACGCGTCATGTGCGCCGCTATCGCAGCTACTTTCCGAAGGTTGAGCTAGTTGCGCCGGCTTCCACATAGAAAGCGGGGCCCCAGCGTGCTGGAGCCTTAATGGCCATGGCATCGCGGACGCGCCGGACCGGAGTTGTGGGCGCGGTCCATCAGGATCGCTGGCCACTGGTGCGCCGTAAAGCGCGACAATTCGGTCGTTTTCAGCGATTATTCGTAGGGCACATGGAGACCCAAATTGCCGCCGCGGCCCGCCAAACAACCTTGTGGCGTTAGTTGATTTGGAGCAATCTCAGCACGAAAGTTCGCTGGCTCGGGGAGGGGGTTATGAGAGGATCACTGCGCAAATTCTATCTCGGCGCCATTCTGTGTTCACTGACAGGCGTGGCCGTCGCTGCGCCGCTGACCGTCGTCAAGGTGGCGGCTCCTGACATCAATTGCGTGTTTGAAACGGATTGCACGGTCACCGTTACCGACAGCGTCGGCAACATAGCGCTTCCGAACATCACGGGAATCGCCTGGCTGCAATCGCGCACCTTCGCCGGACAACCCGGCGCCCCCGGCGCCGGAAAAACCGCCTACGAATACCGAGTGGACCTGACGCAGGCGACCGCCGTTGGCGATGTAGCCTGCGTTACAGGGTTGGAGGTGGACTTCGGCCCCGTGACCAAGCTTCAGTACAACAAGGTCGGCCCTGCGGACGATGTTTTCGTGGTCACCAAGGGCGGCCTCGGGACAATCGGACTGGCATCGGCGGAGCAGAACCGCAACGTCATCACCTTCACATTCAGTCAACCGGTTTGCGCTGCCGACACCTCGGGCCCAGGCGATACGACGTTCTTTTTCGGACTGGCGTCGATCCATCCACCGAAAGCGATCGCGGCAAGCATTGAAGCCCCCGGGATATTCCCGGATCTGATTGTGAGGGCTCGCGCGCCAAATCATTAGCTGCAGTTGCGTATCAATCTGTCCGGACTGTCTGGAGGCCGAAACGACGACCAATCAGTAGCGGGCGAGGCGGCCGGTAGCGCATCGAGGCTGGCGGAAACGGATCACACCACCATGCGGCGAAGCTAAGACGCGATTACCTGTCGTTTGTTTGAGCGCGAACAGTGCGGTCACGAGCGCACCGAGCACGGTCACATACAACGACATAACTTTAAGCGCACGATCATCGGGATGAAGAATCATTTATTGAAGCTGTTCTTGATATCTGGCGATGTCCGTAATGGATATCTCGGACATTTTGTCCAGTGAAACCATGTCTGCCGGATCTATACTTGGAGAGGGCGTCGGGTTGATCGGCGTTCCCGGCATCCGCAGAACGCCTCGAAGCTGCAGTCTTCTGGCTTGTCCCACGCCTGATCGATCTGGGTACTAATTAGGAGTTGTACTTGCCGCCTCTCCCTTAAAAAGAAAGGGGCCCCAGCTTGCGCTGGAGCCCCTCAACGGTCGGGGCATTGCCGGGTATGTGCCCGAACCGGAGTTGTGGGCGCGGTCCCTCTTGGAAAAAACCGCGCCCCGGGAGAACCCCTCACATGTTGTAGGCGCGCTCGGTGTGCTCGGTGAGATCGAGGCCTTCGCGCTCCACTTCGACGGAGGCGCGCAGGCCGACGATGACGTCGACGACCTTGTAGAGGATCGCAGATCCGATGCCCGACCACACCAGCGTGGTGCCGACGCCCCAGATTTGCGAAATCATCTGCGCGACGAAGTCGTAGTCGGCGATCTTGCCGGTGGTGTAGTCCATGATGCCGGTGCCGCCGAGCGCCGGATTGACCAGGATGCCGGTGCCGAGCGCGCCGACGATGCCGCCGATGCAGTGCACGCCGAACACGTCGAGCGAGTCGTCATA